>NZ_CP009452.1:3507216-3811736 GCF_001278035.1 Sphingopyxis sp. 113P3 | reverse complement strand
GGGCGCTGGGGCGACGCTGCCGACATCGGCGGCGCTGCGGTTTTCCTGGCAGCGTCCGCCTCAGATTATGTCCAGGGTCATATCCTTGCCGTCGACGGCGGCTGGCTCGCCCGATAAGCGCCGACGGGCCGTCCATGGTGCGTGACCAAGCCCACTCCCCTTCGCGGCACCGACAGGAAGAACGATCCTTCGATGAGCCAAGGGCGAGCGGAGTGGATATGGCAAAGCTGGTTTTCTTCGGCGAACTGCTGATCCGCCTGACCGCGCCTGGCAATGAACTGCTCATGCAGTCGCCATCGCTTGCGCTGCATGTGGGCGGCGCCGAGGCGAATGTCGCCATCGGGCTTGCGCATCTTGGCCACGATTGCGCGATGATCAGCAAAATTCCTGCAAATGCGCTGGGTCGCGGTGCCGTGGCGGCGGTGCGCGGCGCGCATGTCGATTGCACCGCCGTCACCATTCATCCAGGGCGCATGGGGCTTTATTTCCTGAGCGTCGGCGCGGGCCTGCGCGCATCGGAAATTGTCTACGACCGCGCCGGGTCGAGCTTCGCTGCGAGCAGCGCGGCGGATTATGACTTCGATCAACTGCTGGGCGGCGCGCGCCTGCTTCACCTCTCGGGCATCACCCCGGCGCTCGGCCCTCGGTCGGCCGAGGCGGCGCTGGCGGCAGCGCGCGCGGCAAAGCGGCACGGCGTGCCTGTCAGCTTCGATGGCAATTACCGCGCGATGCTGTGGGACGCGTGGGACAGCGACCCGCGCGCTATCCTGTCCGAGCTCATCGGCATCGCCGACATCCTCTTCGGCAACCATCGCGACCTCGCGCTGGTGCTCGGTCGGTCCTTTAGCGGCAACGGCGAGGACCGGCGGCGCGAGGCGGCCGAGGCAGGCTTCGCCGCCTTTCCCGAACTCCGGATCATCGCCTCGACGGCGCGCCACACGCTCACCGCCGACCACCACCGCATCGCGGCGCGTGTCGACCTGCGCAGCGGCGCGCACCAGACCGGCGAGGTCGACGTCACCGGTATCGTCGATCGTATCGGCGCCGGCGACGCCTTTGCCGCGGGGGTGCTCCACGCGCACCTGAGCGGGGGCGATGCAAAGATGATGGCCGAAACCGGCCTCGCGCTTACCTGCCTCAAGCACTCGCTCCCGGGCGATGCAAGCCGCTTCGGGCCGGCCGACATCGACGCCTTCCACCGCGGGGGGCTCGATGTCCGCCGCTGAAGGCGTCAGCCGCCGCGCGCTGCTCGGCAGCGCGGCGGGCCTGCTGATAGCTGCCGCATCGCAAACGGCGAGGGCAGGATCGGGACCGGACGTCGTCAGCGCACCCGATGGGGCTTATCGAAGCCTCGGTACGGGCGAAAAGGGCGCCCGCCTTTGCTTCTATCCTGGCATCCGCTACGCGCGCGCCGGACGCTTTCGGGCGCCGGTTCCAGTCCTGCGCGCCGAGCAGCACGGGGGCGGCTTTGGCCCCGCCTGTCCCCAGCGCGGGAACCGCTACCAGCCGCAGTCCGAGGATTGCCTGTTCCTCAACGTCTGGACGCCGTCGATGCGCGCCGACGCGAAGCGCCCCGTCATGGTCTATTTTCACGGCGGCGCCTATTCGGCCGGGAGCGTCACCGACCCCATCAACGACGGCGCCCGTCTCGCGGCGCGGGGAGAGGTGGTGGTGGTCACTGTCAATCACCGGCTCAACGCGCTTGGTTATCTCTATCTTGCGCGCCTCGACTCGCGTTTTCCCGACAGCGGCAATGCGGGACAGCTCGACCTGATCGTGGCGTTGCAGTGGATCCAGCGCAACATCGCCGCCTTTGGCGGCGACCCCGCCAATGTCACCCTCTTTGGCCAGTCGGGCGGGGGCGCCAAGATCGCGACGCTGATGGCGATGCCCGAGGCGAAAGGGCTTTTCCACAAGGCGATCACGATGAGCGGGCAGCAGGTTACCGCCTCGGGGCCCTTGAACGCCACACGGCGCGCCAAGGCTTTTCTCGGCGAGCTGGGCCCGAACGTCGACCCCGTGACAGCGCCGGTCGAGCAGCTGGTCGCGGCGCTCGCGGCGACCGACCCGATCCTCGGCGGCGGGGTCTATATGGGACCGGTGCTCGATATGGTGCATTTGAAGCGCCATCCTTTCTGGCCCGATGCCGCGCCCCAATCGCTCGGCATTCCGATGATGCTCGGCAATGCGGTGATGGAAACCCGCGCTTTCTATGCGCCGGACAGCAAGCCCCTTGCGGGACTGGATTTCGGAAACCTCGCTGCGCGGATCGCGCCCGAGATGCGCGTGGATATTCACCCCGAATGGGTGGTGGAACAGTTTCGCGCTCGCTATCCGGACGCGCCGCCGCTCGAACTTTTCCACCGTATCGTCACCGCGGCGCGAAGCTGGCGCGGGCAGGTCGAGGAGGCCGAGGCTCGCGCACGGGCCGGGGCGCCCGCGTTCGTCTACCAGCTTGATTTCGAAGCGGCCAAGCACACCGACGATATCGGCCTCAGCTTTGGGACCATCCCTCACCCGACGCCCGGGCAGCAGGCGATGAGCGATATCGTGATGGAGGCTTTCGTCCGCTTCGCGCGCACCGGCGATCCGGGCTGGCCGGCCTATGACCTACCAAAGCGGCAGACGATGATTTTCGACGCGCAAAGCCGTTTGGAAAGCGATCCGCGCCGCTTCGAACGCGAGCTCTTCGCGCGGGTACCCTATGTCCAGCCCGGGACGTGACAGCGTCTGGCCTTGCTTCGCTTCCCAGCGAATTCTGCCGTAGTGTCAGACAATCTGGTGGCTTTCCAGCCAGTTCCACAGCAGCTCGGGCCAGGTGGCCACCGGCAGTCCCGCCGCCTTCATCAGCCCGAAGCCATGCCCGCCCCGCTCGAAGATATGGGTTTCGCACGGAGCCCCGACCTTGCGCGCCGCATCGCGCAGCCGCAGGCTGTTCTCGACCTTGACGATTTGATCATCCTCGGCGTGGACCAGCCACAGGGGCGGCTGGTCGGGACGCGCGTTACGCTCGGGCGAGTAGAGCGTCTCCCGCGCCGCATCGGGGCTCGCGCCGAGCAGTTTCTCGCGGCTGCCCGGATGGGCGATCGCGGGGTCCATCGATACCACGGGATAGATGCCGGCGAGCAGGTCGGGACGTGCCGGTAGCGCGTCGGCGGCGTCAATCGCTGCATAGACGGGAGTATCGAAGCGTGTGAGCAGGCTGGTTGCGACATGGCCGCCCGCCGAAAAGCCGCCGAAAGCAACGCGTGCGGGATCGATCCCGTCCGCGCCTGCGCGGCTGCGCACCAGCCGCATCGCGCGCTGCGCGTCGGCGAGCGGGACGTCGGCGCCATTTTCCCAGCCGTCGCCTGGAAGACGATAGAAGAGCACGTAGGCGGTGACGCCTCGCGCCGCGAGCCAGCGCGCAAGCTCATAGCCCTCCTTGTCGATCACGACATAGCGATAGCCGCCCCCGGGGGCGAGGATCACCCCCGCGCCGTTGGGCTTTGCCGGACGGAAGATGTCGAGCCTGGGCCGGACGACATGCTCGATCATCCGGTCGCTTGCCTGTGTCTCCTCGCTGCGCTGCACGACGCGCTCGGTAAGTCGCGTGGGCCAAGCGAGATGGCGGCCGGGCCAGAGGGCGATACTGGCATCGGGCGCGAGGCCAGCGGGCCGCGTCCAGACCTCCTTCGTACCCGCGGCAGCCACCGATGCGACGGGGAGCGCAAGCCCCGCAGCGAGCAGGCTCCGGCGACCGAGCGTCATTGTCCGGCTTCCGGCGGGTTCGGATAGGCGACGATCACCACCAGCGGTTCGCTTCCCGTCTGCCGGATGCCGACCTTCGCGCCCTTGGAGAGCCATGCAGCCATGCCGGGCCTCAGCGCCTTCTCCTCGCCATCCGAATGGACGATTCCCGTGCCCGAGACGACATAATAGATCTCGTCGTGGGCAATGAGGTGCACGCCGATCGCCGCGCCGACGTGCAGCGCGCGCTTCCTGAATTCGAAGCTGCGCGGGGCCGGGACGGCGTCGCTGATCCGCCATGCGGTCGACATCCCCATCGCGCCATGCGGCGGTGCTTCCTCGCGCACCGTCGCAGCCTCGTCGATTACGACCATTGCAGGAGCAGGCGCCGGCGCTGCGCCGCCGCCTGTGAGCAACAGGGCGAGCAGCGCGCTCATTTCACGCCCCCGCGCGAGTCGAGATCGCGCGCCGACAGATGTTCCTGCGGCATTGGCGCTGTCTGCCCGGGGTAGCGGCCCGATTTCGGTTCCATCGTCGCCAGATCCCACTCGGCCTCGAGGAAGGGGGCGCGCACAGGGGGCTGGACCTTCGGATAGGCACTGACCTCCTTCTCGTCGTCGATGATGTCGCCGCGTCCTTCGGCGATAAAGAAGAGGATGCGGATCTCCTCGGCGTCGCGCGCCCAGGGCCGCGCGCCTGCGGCCGCGAGCAACGAGGTTTCGACGCCCCGTGCCGGCAATATGTCGTAGCCCGCGACCGGTGCGAGTGGGGCCTTGGCGCGAACGAGCTCGGCGCGCGTTTCGCCATAACGGCCGAATTCGGGAAGCGGGTTGCCGTGGCGGTCGACCGCAATATTGTCCTCGCCGTAGAATTGCAGGTCGCCATCTCCGCCGAGCATCAGGAAGGGCAATCCCTCGTCGGTATCGTTGCCGCCGCGCATGACGTTCCCGATCGCGCTAATCTCTCCTGTCACATAATCGTGACCCACCCATTCGAGGTTCATCAGATTATAATGCACGGCGCGGTGCCCCGGATTGTAGATCAGATTGTTGATCATGAGCACCTGCGCCCCGCCCTTCACCAGCGGCGCGCGCTCCACATTATGCGCCCAGATATTGCGATAGAAGACGATGCCGGTGGTGTTGTCGTGGACTAGCGAGCCCTTGCTGTGCTCCCCCTTGGGGTGGCTCGCGTTAGCGAGACCCTCGGCGGCGAGATTGTTCGAGAAGGTGATGTTGTGGCTCGTATTCTTACGCCATTCGGCGAGCGTGGTGCCCTCGAAGCGCGGACCCGAGGCGGACATGTTCTCGTCGATTGCCCACAGGAAGGTGCAGTGATCGACCACAACATTGTACGCGCCGACCGTCGATAGGGCGTCAGCCTCCCACCCGCTTCGCTTGGGCTGGGCGTCGACGCCCGTGTAGACACGCAAATGGCGTATGATCACATCGTGGGTCTTCACATCTATGCCGGTGCGGATCAGCGTGATGCCGGGCCCCGGGGCAGTCTGGCCGGCGATGGTCAGATAAGGCTCGGTGATCGTCAGCGTGTTGCGCCCCATGTCGATCACGCCGCCGACTTCGAAGACGACGATGCGCGGGCCCTTCGCCTCGAGAGCCGCCTTGAACGAGCCGGGCCCGTCGGGCGCGAGCGTTGTGACGCGAATGATTCTGCCGCCGCGTCCGCCGGGTGTTGCCGCTGCTGGTCCGACCGCGCCGGGGAAGGCCCCTCCCGCCGGATCGGCCGCAGGGGCGGGACTGGCGGACAAGATCGGCGCTATCATGAGCGCGGCGAACAACAGCTTTTTCAGCATCGAGTCTCTCCCTCATCACGCATCGCGAAGGGGTCTTGACATAGGCCGCGATATCCTTCAATCATTTTTGACACCGGTTACCTAAACCGGCGATAAAAATGAAAGAGAAGGGGAGAGGGCGCCCCGGGCCGGCCGCATCCGTGCGGGCGGCGCGATTTCGCGAACTCTCTGAGCAGTTACGGACGGCCATCGGGCCGATGGGTATCGTCCAGCAAAGTAACCGGTGTCATTGCCTTGCCAAGCGAGGGAGTGCACTGCGATTGGGAGGAATGACGATGACAGTGAACGCAATGCGGGGCGTGCGCACCCTGACCCGACTGGCCTGCGGCGCTTCGCTCGCCGCCTTGGCAATTGCACCCGCCTTCGCGCAGGACGCCGTGCCCGCAGACGAAATCGTCGTCACGGGTTTCCGGGCATCGCTCGACAAGGCGCTCGACCAGAAGCGCAATTCGACCGGGGCAGTCGATGTGATCGTCGCTGAGGACATTGCGAAATTCCCCGACCAGAATCTTGCCGAATCGCTCCAGCGCATCCCGGGCATCTCGATCCAGCGCGATGCTGGCGAAGGCCGTGCGATTACGGTGCGCGGTCTCGGCGCGCAGTTCACGCGTGTTCGCCTGAACGGCATGGAGACGATCGCGACGTCGACTGACGGCGCGTCAGCGAACCGCGACCGCGCCTTCGACTTCAACGTCTTCGCCTCGGAACTCTTCACCTCGCTCGTGGTCCACAAGACCGCCTCGGCCTCGCTCGACGAAGGATCGCTCGGTGCCGTCGTCGATCTCAACACCGGCAATCCGCTTGGCGGCAAGGAGGGACTAACCCTCGTTGCTTCGGCGCAGGCACGCTACAATGATCTGTCGAAGGATGTCGACCCGCGTCTCGCTGGGCTGATCGGCTGGACCAACGCCGACAGGACCTTTGGCATCTCGGCCTCGATCGCCTGGTCGGACTATACGACGCTCGAACTTGGCAACAACAGCGTCCGCTGGGCGCAATCGCCCTTCCGCAGTGTCGATGGCGTCACCTGTATGACGGGGTCGAACTTTGTCGCCAATCCCTCCGACGCGTGCGTCGAGGTCGCCGAGGCCTTCCATCCGCGCATTCCGCGCTACGGCCTCGTCAGCCACGACCGCGAGCGCCTCGGTGCAACGGCATCGATTCAGTTCGAACCGAGCGAGAACACCAAAATCTCGGTCGACGGCCTCTATTCGACCTTCAAGGAAACGCGGGACGAATATTGGGGAGAGGTGCTGCTGCGCAGCAACGAGCGCGGCATCGATGTCTCCAATTATGTGATCGATGCGAACAACAATCTCGTCTCGGCCGATCTCGACAATGTCTATGTCCGTACCGAACGCTATTCGCGCGAGAGCGAGACCAAATTCTATCAGCTCTCGGCGCGACTTGAGCAGCGGCTGACCGACACGTTCAAGCTCAATTTGCTCGGCGGCTTTTCGAAGTCGAAGGCTGACATTCCGATCGAGACGACGCTCGCGTTCGACGACACCGACGCAACCGGCTATCATTATGATTATACGAACAACAAGTTCCCGCTGCTGAGCTTTGGGGCGGGGATCGACGATCCCGCCGCGTTCGAGCTCGCCGAATTCCGCGATCGCCCATCCTTCCTCACCAACAAGTTCAAGACCTTCGCCGCCGATTTCGAGTGGGACGTTGCGGATCGTTTCAAGATGCTCGGCGGCGGTTTTTATCGTCAGTTCGACTTCGACACGGTCGGTTATCGCCGCGACAGCACCTATTGCGCGGCCTTTACCTGCGCGCCAGGAACCGGCGGGCTTCCCGTCACGCCCGACATTGCCGAGCTATTCGAACTCGGCAAAGCGGGTCAGCCTTCGGGCAACACCAACGCCTGGATCGTCCCCGACCTCGCCGCCGGGACGGAACTCATCGACCTCTATGGCCGCCCCGCGGTGCTTCAGGAGGGCGAGCAGCGCGCGGTCACCGAGAAAACCTATGGCGGCTGGTTCATGGCCGAGTTCGAGACCGAGCTTCTCGGTATGCGGCTCACCGGCAACGCCGGGGTACGCTATGCAAAGACCGAGCAGAGCTCGTCCGGCTTCACCAGCGGCACCTTCGTCACGGTCGATCGGACCTATGACGACTGGCTGCCGTCGTTCAACCTCAACCTCCACCCGACCGACAACATCATCCTGCGCGGCGCGATTGCAAAGGTCATCACGCGGCCGACGCTCGGCAGCTTGACTCCGGGAGGCTCGGTCGATCAGTTCAACTTTCGCATCACCTCGGGCAATCCCTTCCTCGACCCCTATCGCGCCACGACGTTCGACCTTGCGGCCGAATGGTATTTCGCGCCGGGGGCGATCGCCTCGGTCGCTCTGTTCGCCAAGGATATCGAAAGCTTCCCGATTTCGACCTCGCTGCAGGGCACCTATGCCTCGAGCGGACTGCCGCTCTCGCTCCTCACGCCGGGCACCCCCGCCTATGACGCGGTGGTCGGCGGAAGCGATCCAAACCGCCAGTTCGAGTTTCGCACTACCGGCAACGGCCCGGGCGCGAACCTGAAGGGCGTCGAATTCTCGCTGCAGCTGCCCTTCTCGGTCTTTTCGGACTCGCTTCGTCACTTCGGCGTGCTCGGGAACGCGACCTTCGTGAAGAGCGATGTCGACTACAGCATCTCGGGGCCGCTGGCTTATAATCCCGTCACGAACAGGCTGGAGGCCCAGCCCAACGGCACCTACACTCAGCCTCTGCTTGGCCTTGCCAAGCGGGCGTGGAACGCGACCGTCTATTATGATGATGGCAAGCTTTCGGTGCGCACCTCGGCCGCGTGGCGTTCGGGCTACAACGACAGCACGAGCGGCAACAACAATATCTTCGAAGGCTATGGCAGCTCGTTCAACCTCGACGCTTCGATCCGCTACGCGCTGACCGAGCAGATCGAACTGTCGATCGAGGGCACCAATTTGACCGACGATTATCGCTATCGCTTCAACGACATCTTCGCGAACCGCAATTACGAGAATAATCACTATGGCCGCACTTTCCTGTTCGGGGCGCGGTTCAAGATCTGATTATTTCGAAGATTATCCCCCCTCGAGGCCCGGTCTTGTCATGTGCAGGGCCGGGCCCTTTTTTCTCGGAGGAAATGTGACGGGTCGCCGCGACATGATCAAGCTGGCGGGAGCGGGTCTCCTCGGCTCGCCGTTCGTGCCCGGGGCCGGGCATGCGGCAGAAAAGGTGCACCCGTCATCCTGTCCTCCGACCGCGCCGGCGCGATGGGCGCGCGGGCTCGACGGCCAGCGCAAGGCCGATCTTGGCGATGGGCGTTTTCTCAATCCGGTCATGACCGGCGATCATCCCGACCCTTCGATTCTGAAGGACGGGCGCGATTATTACATGACCTTCTCGACCTTCGATTCCTATCCGGGGCTCGTCATCTGGCATTCGCGCGACCTCGTGAACTGGCGTCCGCTCGGACCCGCGCTCACTCGCAATATCGGATCGGTCTGGGCACCCGAACTCTGCAAGCACGGCGGGCGCTATTATCTCTACATCCCGACCAAGGATCCGAACACAAGCTGGGTCATCTGGTCCGAGCGCATCGAGGGGCCGTGGAGCGAGCCCGTCGACCTTGATCTGCCGAACCACATCGACCCCGGCCATGCGGTCGGCGAGGACGGGTCGCGCTGGCTCTTTCTGTCGGGCGGCGACCGGGTGCGCCTGTCGGACGATGGGCTTCGCCGCATGGGCGAGCCCGAGCATGTCTATGACCCCTGGCATTATCCCGCCGACTGGGTGGTCGAGGGATTCTCGCCCGAAGGGCCGAAAATCCTGCGGCACGGAGACTGGTTCTACATGATCACCGCAGTGGGCGGGACCGCGGGGCCGCCTACGGGACATATGGTGATCGCGGCGCGCTCGCGTTCGATTCACGGGCCGTGGGAGAACTGTCCTCACAATCCGATCGTCCGTACGCAGTCGCCCGGCGAGACATGGTGGTCGCGCGGCCATGCGACGCTCGTCGAAGGCCCGGCGGGCGACTGGTGGAGCGTCTATCATGGCTATGAGGCGGGCTTCTGGACACTTGGCCGGCAGACCCTGCTCGATCCGGTCGAATGGACGGCCGACGGCTGGTTCCGAATGACCGGCGGCGACCTGTCGCGGCCGCTCGCCAAGCCTGCAGGCGGCGCCCGGGGGCCGCACGGCATGGCTCTTTCCGACGATTTCGCCTCGCTCGATCTCGGTGCCAAGTGGAATTTCTTCCGCCCCGCCCCCGACGAGCGTAGCCGTGCCCGGGTCGAGAGCGGCGCCCTCATCCTCAAGGGGCGCGGTTCTGCGCCGGTCGATTCATCGCCGCTGCTCCTGATCGCGGGCGACCAGGCTTACCGCTTCGAATGCGACATCGAGATTGCGGCGGGCGGTACCGCGGGACTGATCCTCTTCTACGATGATCGTCTCTATTGCGGGCTCGGCTTCGATGCCGAGCGCTTCGTCACCCATCAATATGGCATCGAACGCGGCCGCCCCGCCAATCCGCACGGGCGGCGGATGCGGATGCGCGTCACCAACGACCGCCATATCGTGACCTACGACACCAGCGGCGATGGCGGAAAAACCTGGCTACGCTTCGACCGCGGCATGGAGGTGTCAGGCTACCACCACAATGTCCGCGGCGGCTTCCTGATGCTCCGGCCCGGCCTCTATTCGGCGGGCGAGGGCGAGGCGCACTTTTCAAACTTCACCTTCCGCGCGCTCGGCTGACGGGGTGCTGCGCGGCGCCCGCTAGGCTTTTCCGGCGGGCGGCGCTACCGACTGGCGCTCGACGAAGGTCGAGGCGAGAACCGGGCTTTCGCCTTCGGGGATGCGTGCATTCGGACCCAGAAAATCGGCAACCAGCGTGCGCGCGGCGCGCACCCCCATGTCGCGGATCGGCCAGCGTACGGTGCTCAGCGTCGGCCAGATATGCGTCGCCGTCGGTGAATCATCGAAGCCGATGATCGACAGCTCGCCGGGCACCGCAATGCCCTTGCCGTGCGCGACGCTCATCACCCCCGCTGCCATTTCGTCGTTCGAACAGAAGATGGCGGTCGGCGGCTCGGCGAGCGAGAGCAGTTTTTCGCCCGCCTCGATCCCGGCGGTGTAGCGGTAATTGCCCGGCGCATAATGCTCGTCGGCAAGGCTCAGCCCCGCGTCGGCCAGCGCCTCGCGAAACCCCTTTTCGCGCTCGGCGGCAGAGCGGAAGCCCGCCGGACCGCGCACGAATCCGATTCGCCGATGGCCGAGAGCGATGAGGCGTCGCACCGCTTCGCCGACCACTTCCCGGTCATTCGACGACACGCAATGCTTCGCATCGTCGAGCAGCGCCGACCCGACGCGAACATAGCGTACGCCAAGATCCTCGCAGAGCCTCGCAAGCTCATCGTTCTCCGAAATCGGCGGCAGCAGCATCGCGCCGATCGGCCGCTGCTTTTCAAGGAAGGTGCGCACATCGTCGAGCATCTTGTCGGACCCGCGATCAACCGGCCGCACGAGCAGCGCGAGGTCGCTGTCCTTGATCGCATCGAGCACACCCTGCTGGAAGTTCAGCACGGTCTGCGCGTTGGGATTGTCGTGCAGCAGCGCGATCAGGAAATTGCGTCGAAAGGCGAGCGCGCGCGCCTGCGGATTGGGAACGAAGCCCAGCGTCTCGATCGCTTTCTGAACCGCGATCCGCGTCTTTTCACTGATGAATTCGGAGCGGTTGATGACGCGGCTGACGGTCTTTTTGGAAACCCCCGCGAGCGCCGCCACATCATTGATGGTTGGTTGTTTGCCGCCCTGTCCGCCCGTGCGCGCCGCCATATCGTCCGCTTTCTCTTCGCCGAGCCGCCAAACCCCCTGAAAGTACCTGCCCGGTCGAAATCCTAGTGAGCGTTCGCGGGCGCAAAATCAACCGGGGAGCCATGGCTATTCGCTTGCTTTTGACACCGGTGTCTTTTAGATCCTCTTCACCGAAAAGGGAAATCACGACAATGCGGGCGACCAACGAACAGGAAAATGTGGCCAAGGCGTTCGTCGCCGCGCGCACCAAAAAGACACCGCTTACCCTTTATCCCGGGGTTGTGCCCGAGACGATGGCGGAGGCCTATGCAATCCAGGACGCAGCGATCGCGCTCGACGGGCGCCGCATCGGCGGCTGGAAGGTCGGGCGGATAGCGGCCCCGCTGGCCGAGCGCTATGGCGACAACCGGCTGACGGGTCCCATCTTCGCCGACGAGATCGTCGATGGAAGCGCCGGGGAATGCCCGGCGATGCCCGTCTATGAGAAGGGGTTCGCGGCGGCCGAGGCGGAAGTGCTGCTCTGCCTCGGTGAAGTCGGCGACGGCGTATGGGACCTCGAATCGGTCAAGGATCTGGTTATCGAGCTTCGCACCGGGATCGAGATTGCAAGCTCGCCCTTTCGCGAGATCAACGATCATGGGCCCGCGGTGACGGCGTCCGACTATGGCAATAACAAGGGACTGGTGCTCGGCCCGGCGATTGCAGGCTGGCGTGAGCGCGATCTCTTGGCGATGCCGGTCGAATTTCGCATCGACGCGGAACGCGTCGGCGCGGCAACAATGGAAACGATGCTCGACGGTCCGTTCGGCGCGGCGCTCTTTCTGATCCGCACATTGCGCGCACGCGGCATCGCGATCGCACCCGGCACATGGGTGTCGACCGGTGCAATCACCGGCGTCCACGAGATTCGGCCGGGCCAGCGGGCCGAGGCGCTGTTCGACGGACAGATTTGCGTCGGCTGCACGATCGAAAGCCTTTAGACAGATCAAGAGAAAAGACGGGAGAGACATATGGCGCAGGGCCTCGCAGACGCAGCGGATCCGCCGCCGGTGCCCCGAGCGGGCCGCTATCGCTGGACGATCATTGCGCTTCTGTTTGCAGCGACGACGGTCAACTATATCGACCGGACGATGCTCGGCCTCCTCGCGCCGATGCTGGGTGACGATCGCGGCTGGACGGAGAACGACTACGGCAACATCGTTACCGCGTTCCAGGCCGCCTACGCCCTTGGCTATCTGTTCATGGGCTGGCTGATCGACCGTTTCGGCCCCCGCATCGGCTACGCGATCGCGATCACCATCTGGACGATCGGCCATGTCGCCCACGGTTTTGCAGGTTCGGTCGTCTCGTTCATGTTCGCGCGCGCCATGCTCGGCGTCGGCGAGGCCGGGCATTTCCCGGCTGTCGTTCGTGCGTCGAGCGAATGGTTCCCGCAAAAGGAGCGTGCCTATGCGATCGGCTGGGTCAACAGCGCGACGACGATTGGCGTGATCCTGACGGCGCCGGCTATCTCGCTGATGATGGTGGGGATGGGGTTCGACTGGCGCGAAACCTTCATCTACTCGGGACTCGTCGGCGTTGTCCTCCTCGTCCTGTGGCTCTGGAAGTACAGCAATCCGCGCGACACCGGCCGTGTGAGCGAGGGCGAGCTTGCCTGGATCGAGCACGATCCGCCAGAGCAGGTGGAAAAGATCGGCTGGGGCCGCGTCGTCACCAAGCGCGAGGCCTGGGCCTTTGCGATCGGCAAATTTCTGACCGACCCGGTCTGGTTCCTGATGCTCTTCTGGCTGCCCAAATATTTCGCCGATACCTATGACGTCGATCTGAAGATCGTGCTGCTGCCCATGATCATCATGTACCTTCTGTCCGACGCCGGCAGCATCATTGGCGGCTGGGTGTCTTCGAAGCTGATTCATTCCGGGCGCAGCGTCAACTTCGCCCGCAAGGCTACGATGCTCGGCGCCGGTTGCTGCGTGCTGCCTTTGCTCTTCGTCTCCGGGCTCGACAATATGTGGCTCGCGGTGGTTCTGATCGGCATCGCGCTTGCGGGGCATCAGGCATTTTCATCGACCATCCTGACCATCCCGCCCGACATGTTCCCAAAACGCGCGGTGGGATCGGTGATCGGTCTCGGCGGCTTCGCGGGCGGGGTCGGCGGGATGATCATGGCGAAATCGACCGGCCTCGTTCTTGACGCGACGGGCGGCAATTACACCATCATTTTTGCGGCCTGCACCGTGGTCTACTTCCTCGCCGTCGGCGCGATCCACCTGCTCAGCCCGCGGCTGGCGCAAGTGACGGTTGGGAGCGAAATGTCGGCGCCGTGATGGCGAGGGTTACGACGGGACCAGCACGTCGCGCCCTTCGCGCACCCGGGCATCGAGCCAGTCGATGAAGGCGCGGATCCGCGGCTGCGGCGCGACGTCGCGGTGAAGTGCGAGCCAGAAGCTGCGCCCGATTGTCTGATCGCGGCGCACGCGCACCAGCGCGGGGTCCTCGGCAGCGAGGAAGCAGGGCAGCACCCCGACCCCCGCGCCGCTCGCGATCATGCGTCGTTGCGCGAGGATCGAGGAAGAGCGTACTGTGGCGCGCAGCCCGGGCTCGATCTCGCCCAGATAGTCGAGTTCGGGCGCATAGAGAATGTCGGGCATATAGCCGATCACGGCGATCCCCGCGCGCGAAAGCGGCGCCCGTTCGACCGCATCCTTCCAGTCCGGCCGGTCCGCCGGGGCGTAGAGGCCAAGGCTGTAATCGGCGAGCTTGCGCGTCAGGAGCGGCCCTTTGCGCGGCCGCGCGAGCAGCACCGCCATGTCGGCTTCGCGCCGCGAGGGATTGAGAAAGCCCGATGAGGCGACAAGATCGATCTCGATCTCGGGATGCGCGGCAACGAAAGCCGCAAGCCGCGGCGCGATAAAGCTGCTTCCGAAGCCTTCGGAGACGCTGATGCGAAGCTGCCCCGACAGGTCGGAGCGCCCCTCGGCGCGGTGAATGCGCGCCGCCGCAGCTGCCATCGCCTCGGCGTGCGGCAAAAGGGCACGGCCTGCCGCGGTCAAGGCAAAGCCCGCGGGTGCGCGTTCGAACAGGGTCTGCTGGAGATCGGCCTCGAGGCTGCTCACCCGCCGGCTGACCGTCGTCGGGTCGACGTGCAGGGCCTGCGCGGCGCGCGCCAATGTGCCATGATGCGCGACCGACAGGAAATATTGCAGCTTGTCCCAATCCATGGCCTGCGAATATGCAGCATCATGCTGCAAGTCTATCCCTTGCAATCGGCCCGGTCTTCGTCTGTTGCGGACCGCAAGGACATTCGGGAGACTTGATTATGCGACAGATCGACCATCATATCGTCGGCGGTGCCGGCGGCAGCTCGCGCAAGGGCGATGTTTTCGATCCGAACAATGGCGGCGTGCAGGCCGCGGTGGCGCTCGGCGACGCGGCGCTCCTCGACCGGGCAGTCGCGGCGGCGAAAGCGGCGCAGCCGGCCTGGGCTGCGGTCAATCCGCAGCGCCGTGCGCGCGTCATGTTCGACTACAAGCGCCTCGTCGAGGCCCATATCGAAGAACTCGCCGAACTGCTGGCGAGCGAGCATGGCAAGGTTGTCGCCGACGCGCGCGGCGACGTGCAGCGCGGGCTCGATGTCATCGAATTCTGCTGCGGCATCCCGCACGTGCTGAAGGGTGAATATACGCAGGGTGCCGGCCCCGGCATCGACGTCTACTCAATGCGCCAGCCGATCGGGATCGGCGCGGGCATAACCCCTTTCAACTTCCCCGCGATGATCCCGATGTGGATGTTCGGCCCAGCGATCGCGACGGGCAACGCCTTCATCCTGAAGCCCAGCGAGCGCGATCCGAGCGTGCCGGTGCGGCTCGGCGAACTGATGCTCGAGGCGGGGCTGCCCGAGGGCATCTTGCAGGTGGTGCACGGCGACAAGGAAATGGTCGATGCGATTCTCGACCATCCCGATATCGGCGCAGTCAGCTTCGTCGGTTCGTCTGACATCGCCCATTATGTCTACAATCGCGGTGTCACGAACGGCAAGCGCGTGCAGGCAATGGGCGGGGCAAAGAACCACGGTATCGTCATGCCCGACGCCGACCTCGACCAGGTGGTGAACGACCTCACCGGCGCCGCCTTCGGCTCAGCCGGCGAGCGCTGCATGGCGCTGCCGGTCGTCGTGCCGGTCGGCGAGGACACCGCGAACCGGCTTCGCGAAAAGCTGGTGCCCGCGATCGAGGCGCTGCGCGTTGGCGTGTCCACCGATGCCGAGGCCCATTACGGCCCCGTTGTTTCGGCCGCCCACAAGGCGAAGGTCGAAGGCTGGATCCAGAAATGCGCCGAGGAGGGGGCCGAGCTGGTCATCGATGGTCGCGGTTTCACGCTTCAGGGGCATGAGGACGGCTTCTTCGTAGGGCCGACGCTCTTCGACCATGTCACCCCCGACATGGAAAGCTACAAGGAAGAAATTTTCGGCCCCGTCCTTCAGATCGTCCGCGCCGCTGATTTCGAAACCGCGCTCGAGCTGCCGTCAAGGCACCAATATGGCAACGGCGTCGCCATCTTCACGCGTAATGGCCACGCGGCACGTGAATTCGCCCAGCGGGTCAATGTCGGGATGGTCGGCATCAACGTGCCTATCCCGGTGCCCGTTGCCTATCACACCTTCGGCGGCTGGAAGCGCTCGGCCTTCGGCGACACCAACCAGCACGGTATGGAAGGCGTCAAATTCTGGACCAGGATCAAGACGGTCACCGCGCGTTGGCCCGACGGGGGCGGCGACGGGTCGAACGCATTCGTCATCCCGACCATGGGCTGAGAGGTCGGGCAGGCGATGAAACCGCGCCGTCGCAGAGGCATTCTTCTGTCCGAAGGAGAAGAAGGATGATGCGTTGGATGATGCCGGCCTCGCTACTGATGCTCGCCGCGTGCAGCGGCGGCCAGGATGAGAAACAGCCCGCGCAGACCGCCGAAGGATCGGCGCCGGCGCCCGCCGCTGAACCGGCGGAGCCCCCGCCGGCAGCGGCGGGCGCGGACATCGCCTACACGCCTGACCCGTCGGTGGCGCCTCCCGCCGCGCCCGATCCAGGCATCGGCAGCGGCGAGAAGGCAATTCCGGCGGCGATCCAGGGGCGCTGGGCGCTCAAGGGAGCCGATTGCACGGCCCCCCGCGGGAGCGACCTCACTGCGCTGGTAATCGACGGCAAAACGCTGCGCTTCTTCGAATCCGCTGGCGAGCTTGCCCGGGTGCGCGATCGCAGCGCGAATCGCATTATCGCCGATTACAAATTCAGCGGCGAAGGCGAGGAATGGGACCGACTGATGCTGCTTGCGGTCGAGGACGGCGGCAAGCTGCTGTTCCGCCGCGATTATGGCGAGGGTGCCGCAGCCGAACCGATGCGCTATACGCGCTGCGCCGCCTAAGCGGTGATGGATGAGAGGGAGTTGATCGGATGAACAGTCGCTGGATCGCAATCGCCGCCGCCCTGCCGCTTGCCGCGTGCGCCGCGGGCGAGGCCACAACCGGATCAACGCCGCCTCCGCCGCCCGCCGAAATGACCTGTAACGCCGACGCGGTGCAGTCCTATGTCGGCCAGACAGCGGCGGCCGAAGTGGGCGGCGCGATCCTAAAGGCCGCGGGTGCACGTACGCTGCGCTGGGCCCCGCCGCGCTCCGCGATGACGATGGACTATCGCCAGGACCGGGTGAACGTCATGTACGATGACGCCTACAAGATCACGCAGATCAGCTGTGGTTGAGAGCTCGCGCCAAACGCACAGTTCCGCCTCCCCTTATGAACCTGTCTACGGCTACAGCCGGGCGGTTCGGGTGGGCAACCGCATCGACGTCGCGGGCTGCGCGCCGATCGAGCCCGACGGCTCCTCGACCGTGGGCGATGCCGGCGTGCAGGCTGCGCGCTGCCTGACGATCATCAGCGAAGCACTCGCCGCGCTCGGCAGCCATCCTGCCGATGTCGTGCGCACCCGTATGTATATTACCGACCCCGCCGATGCCGACCTTGTCGGCCGCGCCCATGGCGCAATGTTCGGCGACATCCGCCCCGCCGCGACGATGGTCGTCGTGTCGGCGCTGCTTCGTCCCGAATGGAAAGTCGAAATCGAGGCCGAGGCCGTTATTGAGAAAAGAGCATGACCGACCAGTTTCAACTCACCGATGACCAGCTTGCCATTCAGGATATGGCCCGCAAATTCACCGCCGACGCGATCACACCGCACGCTGCGGAGTGGGACGAAAAGGGACATTTCCCGCGCGACGTGATCAAGCAGGCGGCGGAGCTAGGCTTCGCGGCGATTTATGTCAGCGAGGAATCGGGCGGCATCGGCCTCGGCCGGCTCGAAGCGGCGCTGATCATGGAAGCCATGGCCTATGGTTGCCCCGCGACAAGTGCTTTCGTCTCCATTCACAATATGGCGAGCTGGATGATCGACCGATTTGGCGGCGATGCGGTGAAGGCGAAATTCCTCCCCGATCTTGTCACCATGGACAAGATGGCAAGCTATTGCCTCACCGAACCGGGCTCGGGCTCGGACGCGGCAGCGCTCAAGACGACGGCGAAGCTTGAAGGCGATCACTATGTCGTCAATGGCACCAAGCAGTTCATCTCGGGCGCGGGGGTGAACGACATCTATGTGACAATGGTGCGCACCGGGCAGCCAGGGCCCAAGGGCATTTCGTGCCTCGTCATTGAAAAGGACATGGAAGGCGTCAGCTTCGGTGCGAAGGAGCGCAAGCTTGGCTGGAACGCCTCCCCCACGGCGCAGGTCATCCTCGATAATGTGAAGGTCCCTGTCGAGAATCGCGTCGGGGCCGAGGGCGACGGATTCCGCTTCGCAATGGCGGGGCTCGACGGGGGCCGGCTCAATATCGGGGCCTGCTCGCTCGGCGGGGCGCAGCGCTGCCTCGACGAAGCGATTGGCTATACCAAGGATCGTCAGCAGTTCGGGCAGCCGATTTCCGATTTCCAAAATACCCAGTTCATGCTCGCCGACATGGCGACCGACCTCGAGGCCGCGCGCGCCTTGCTTTATCTCGCCGCGGCCAAGGTCACCGCGAATGCCCCCGACAAGTCCCGTTTCTCGGCCATGGCGAAGCGGCTTGCGACCGACAATGGCAGCGCGGTGGTCGACCGCGCCCTCCAGCTTTTCGGCGGCTATGGCTATTTGAAGGATTATCCGATCGAGCGCTTCTGGCGTGACCTGCGCGTTCACTCGATCCTCGAGGGGACCAATCAGGTGATGCGGATGATTGTGGGAAGGGACCTGCTGCGCCAATGACCGAAGATGTTCTGATTTCCGTGGAGGGCCGCATCGGCCGCCTGTCTCTCAACCGGCCGAAGGCGATCCACGCCCTCAACCTGCCGATGTGCGAGGCCATGATCGAGGCGCTTGTGGCATGGCGCGATGATCCCGCCATCGAGGCGGTCATCATCGACCACAGCGAGGGCCGGGGTTTTTGCGCCGGCGGCGACATCCGCATGCTCGCCGAGAGCGGCGCGAAGGACGGCAAGGAGGCGCGCGCCTTCTTTCACACCGAATATCGCCTCAACCATCTGCTCTTCACCTATCCCAAGCCCGTGGTCGCTTTCATGGACGGGATCACCATGGGCGGCGGTGTGGGCATTTCGCAGCCGGCGAAATATCGCGTCGCGACCGAGCATACCCGCTTTGCGATGCCCGAGACCGGGATCGGTCTGTTCCCCGATGTGGGCGGCGGTTGGTATCTGCCGCGGCTCGAAGGTCGCGTCGGCGTCTTTCTCGCGCTCACCGGCGCGCGGCTCGACGGCGCTGAGTGCCTCGCGCTCGGTCTTGCGACCCACTATCTGCCTTCCGAGCGGGTCGCCGAGGCGAAAGAGCGCATAGCAGCGAATCCTGACCGCATTGGGGGCATATTGGGCGAGCTGTCGGTTACCGCGCCGACTGCCGCGATTACGGGCCGGATCGACAAGATCAATCGCCTGTTCGCGAGCGATCGCTATGAGGACATTCTCGCGGCGTTGGAAAAGGACGGAAGCGAGTGGGCCGCTAAGGAACTCGACGCGCTGAACACCAAGTCGCCCCAGACCTGCAAGGTCGCGCTCCGCCAGCTTCGCGAAGGCGCGGCGATGCCCGACTTCGCCGCCGAGATGGTGCAGGAATATGCGATCGGCAGCCGCGTGGTGCAGATGCACGACTTCCTCGAGGGCGTCCGCGCGCTGATCGTCGACAAGGACAACAGCCCGAAATGGAACCCGCCGAGTGCCGAAGCCGTGAGCGACGAATGGATTGACGCGATCTTTGCGCCGCTGCCGGCTGAAGAGACATGGACGCCGCTCGCGTGAAAACGATGGAGAATAAGATGAGCTACGAAACCATTGTTGTGGAACAGCGCGGCGCGGTCACGCTGGTCACATTGAACCGTCCGCAGGCGCTGAACGCGCTCAATTCGGGCGTGCTCGACGAGCTGATCGCCGCCTTCGCGGCGTTCGAGGCTGACCCGGGCCAGCGCTGCGCTGTGCTCACCGGATCGGGCGACAAGGCGTTCGCAGCGGGTGCCGACATCAAGGAGATGGCCGACAAGCCGGCGGCCGATTTCTATCTTGAGGACTTCTTCTCGAAATGGACCAGCGATTTCGTGAAGAAGGTGAGAAAGCCGTGGATTGCGGCGGTCAACGGCTTCGCGCTCGGCGGCGGCTGCGAGCTTGCGATGATGGCCGACTTCATCATCGCGTCGGAGAAGGCGAAGTTCGGCCAGCCCGAAATCAAGCTTGGCGTTGCGCCTGGCATGGGCGGGTCGCAGCGACTGACCCGTGCAATTGGCAAGGCAAAGGCGATGGAAATGTGCCTTACGGGCCGGATGATGGACGCGGAGGAGGCCGAGCGTTCGGGCCTTGTTGCGCGCGTCGTGCCGCACGAAACGCTCGTCGATGAGGCAGTGAAGACCGCGACGCTGATCGCATCGATGCCGCCAATGGCTGCGATGGTGAACAAGGACATGGTCAACGCCGCCTTCGAAACGACGCTCGACCAAGGGCTGATCTACGAGCGCCGGCTGTTCCAGATTCTCGCTGCGACCGAGGACAAGGCCGAGGGCATGGCCGCCTTCATCGAGAAGCGCGAAGGCGTGTGGAAGGGGCGGTGATCTTCGCTCTCGTCATTCTGGGCATGGGTGCGTTTTTCTGCTGCCTTGCTGTCCTTGGATGGCGCCATCCCAGCGAGGACGGCATCAGCTTGCTCGAAGCGGGCATTCTCGCGGCGACGGGCGAGGAGCCGTTGCCATTGACGCGGTTTGACCGCGCCCTGCAACGCTTCCAGCTCGTGATGATGACCATCTTTGGCCCCCTCATGGTCCTGGTCGGTGGATTCGGATTTCTTTCAGAGATAGGTGCATTATGAAGATTGCTTTCATCGGCCTCGGAAACATGGGCGGCGGGATGGCCGCGAATCTGGCCAAGGCGGGCTACGAGGTCCGCGCCTTCGACCTCAGCGAAGAGGCGCTTGCGCGCGCGGTCGAAGCGGGCTGCACGCGCGTCGCCTCGGCGGCGGAGGCCGTCACCGGCGCCGAAGCCGTCGTGACGATGCTCCCCGCCGGCAAGCATGTCGCGGGCGTCTATGAAAGCGACGTCTTCCCCAGCGCCGCGCCGGGGACGTTGCTGCTCGACTGTTCGACGATCGACGTCGCGACCGCGCGCGCGAATATCGAAGCCGCGACCGCCAGGGGACTCGTCGCGGTCGATGCACCGGTCTCCGGCGGCATTGCCGCGGCGAATGCGGGCACGCTGACGTTCATGGTCGGCGGCACCGACGAGGGCTTCGCGCGGAGCCAGCCGATCCTCGCGAAGATGGGCAAGGCGGTGATCCACGCCGGCGACGCGGGCGCGGGGCAGGCCGCGAAGATCTGCAACAATATGCTGCTCGGCGCTTCGATGATCGCAACGTGCGAAACCTTGGCGCTGGCGCAGAAGCTGGGGCTCGACCCGCAGAAATTCTTCGACATCGCCAGCGTATCGTCGGGGCAATGCTGGTCGCTGACGAGCTATGCACCGCTGCCCGGCGTCGGCCCGTCCACGCCCGCGGACAATGATTACAAGGGTGGCTTCGCAGCGGCGCTGATGCTCAAGGACCTGCGCCTCGCAATGGAAGCGGCGGCAAGCGTCGATGCCGATGTGCCGATGGGAACGAAGGCGCGCGAGCTCTATGAGGCGTTCGTCGCGGCCGATGAGGGCGGTCACGACTTCTCGGCGATCATCCGGACCTTGCAGGGCTGATTGCAAGGCGCTCGGCCCCAAGGCGCGGAAGCGTATCCAAGCGGTAGGGAAACGCCGCCTGACGCGGGGGGTCAGGCGGCGATGTCCAATTGAGGTGAGCCGGCTTTAAAAGCCGCTTTTCGCCTCTGCCTTTTCCTTGAGCAGCGGCGCGACTTCAAAGCCGTGCTTCTCGAGGGCGGCGGCAATCTTGTCGGTGCCTTCGAGCCCCGCCCAGAACATCGGACCGCCACGATAGACAGGCCAGCCGTAGCCGTAGATCCAGACGACATCGATGTCGCTTGCGCGCTGCGCCTTGCCTTCAGCGAGGATCAGCGCGCCTTCGTTGACCATCGGATATAGGGTGCGCTCAATGATTTCCTGCTCGCTGATCTCGCGCTTCTCGATTCCCGCCTTCTTGCGGAACTCGTCGATGATCTCTGCGACACGCGCACTTTCCGACGGATTGCGCTTGTCGTCATAATCGTAGAAGCCGGCCTGCTTCTTCTGCCCCCAGCGGCCCTCGGCGCACAGCGCATCGCGGATGCTCTCGATACGGTTGGGGTCGCGGTGCCAGCCGATGTCGACGCCGGCAAGGTCGCTCATCTGGAAGGGGCCCATCGGCATGCCGAAATCGACATGGACCTTGTCGACCTGCGCGGGGGTCGCACCCTCGAGCAGCAGCTTCTGCGCCTCGATCTGGCGCGGCGCGAGCATGCGGTTGCCGATGAAGCCGTGACAGACGCCGGCGACGACGGCGACCTTGCCGATCTTCTTTCCTATCGCCATCGCGGTCGCGAGCACGTCGTCGGCGGTCTTGTCCCCCCGCACGACCTCGAGCAGCTTCATGACATTCGCGGGCGAGAAGAAGTGCATACCGAGCACGTCGCCCGGGCGGCTCGTCGATGCCGCAATCTCGTTGACATCGAGATAGGAGGTGTTCGACGCGAGAATTGCGCCAGGCTTGGCGATCGTGTCGAGCTTGCCGAAAATCTCCTTCTTCACGTCCATATTCTCGTAGACGGCCTCGATGATGAGGTCGCAGTCGGCGAGCGCTTCGAGGTCGAGCGACGGGGTGATGAGCCCCATCATCTGATCGACCTGCTCGGGCTTGAAGCGGCCCTTCGCTGCGCTGGCATCATAATTCTTGCGCACGACACCGAGCCCGCGGTCGAGCGCCTCCTGCTGCATCTCGACGATGGTGCAGGCAAAGCCCTTTTGCAGGAAGTTCATCATGATGCCCCCGCCCATCGTGCCGGCGCCGATGATCCCGACCTTCTTCACCTCGCGCAGCTTGATATCCTTGGGCAGGCCGTCGATCTTCGCGGCCTGGCGCTCGGCGAAGAAGATGTGGCGCTGCGCCGCCGACTGGCTGCCCATCATCAGCTTCATGAATTCCTGGCGTTCGAAGGCGAGTCCTTCCTCGAAAGGCAGACGCGTCGCGGCCTCGACACAGGCGAGGTTGGCGTAGGGTGCCTCGAAGCCGCGCCAGCGCTTCGCATTCTTGGTCTTGAGCTCCTCGATCACGCCGACGTCGCCGAACACCGCGCGTTCGCGGGTCGGGCGCGGGCCATCCGCGATCTTGGCGCGTGCAAAAGCGATGGCATCGGCGGCGAGGCTATCCTCGCCCGCGAGTTCGTCGACGAGCCCGAGTTCCTTCGCCTTCGCGGCTGGAAGCGGCTCACCGAGCGAGGTCATGGTCGCGGCAGCCTCGACGCCCACGACGCGGGGCAGGCGCTGGGTGCCCCCGGCGCCGGGCAGCAGGCCGAGCTTGACCTCGGGCACGCCGAGCTTGGCAGAGGGAACGGCGACGCGATAATGACAGACGAGCGCGGTCTCGAGCCCGCCGCCGAGTGCTGTGCCGTGGATCGCCGCGACCACCGGCTTGGTGGCAGCTTCAACCATGTTGAGGACGGCATTGAAATCAGGGCCGCGCGGGGCTTTTCCGAATTCGCTGATGTCGGCGCCGGCGATGAAGGTGCCGCCGTCGCAGCGCAGCACGATGGCCTTGACGCTGTCATCGGCGAGCGCGGCCTCGAATTGGGTCTTCAGCCCTTCCCTCACATGCCACGACAGCGCGTTGACGGGCGGATTGTTGACGATGACGACGGCAACTTCGCCGTCCTTTTCCATGGTAACGCTGACGGGGGTTTCATCGGACATGGGAGAACTCCTTGGTCTGTAAAAATCGAAAAAAGGCTCAGTCGTCGATCGCGGCGTGGACGAGAGTCTTGACCTCGCGCCGCACGGGATAGGTGGAAGAGGGCATGAGCTGGGTCATGAAGACCATGCAGATCTGCTCGACCGGGTCGACGAAGAAGCCGGTCGAGAACATGCCGCCCCAGTAAAAATCGCCCGCCGACCCCGGAATACCCGCGCGCGCCGGATCGAGCGTGACGGCGAAACCGAGGCCGAAGCCGACCCCCGCATTCTCGTCTTCGGAAAAGATGCCGACGCTGTGCTCGGTGAGGTCGCCGCCCCCCACCAGGTGGTTCGAGGTCATCAGGTCGAGCGTCTTGCGGCTGATGATCCGCACATCGCCGAGCTTGCCGCCGCCGAGCAGCATCAGGCAGAAACGATGATAATCATCCAGCGTCGAGGCGAGCCCGCCTCCCCCTGAGTGGAAGCTGCGATCCTTCGCCCAGCGGCTGCGGTCGCCCGCGTCGAACTGCCGCATCTTCTCCTTCGGGTGAAAGGCGTAGGCGTCGGTGAGGCGGTGCTGCTTGTCCGCGGGTACCTTGAAGCCCGTGTCGACCATGCCAAGCGGGTCGAAGATGCGCTCCTTCATGACCTGCGCGAAGGGCTTGCCCTCGATCCGCTCTATCACTGCACCGAGCACGTCGGTCGCCATCGAATAATTCCAGTGCGCGCCGGGGTCGAACTGGAGCGGGATCTGGGCCAGGCTCGCAATGAAGCTGTCCATCGTGTAATCGGCGTCGAAATCGTCGATCTTCGTCGTGCGATAGGCGGCATCGACCGGGGTGCGCTCCTGGAAGCTGTAGGTCAGCCCCGCGGTGTGCCGAAGCAGGTCGATCATCAGGATCGGGCGTGCCGGCGGCCGGGTCAGGAAAGGAGCGTTGCCTCCGCCCGCGACGAAAACACCGGTATCCTTGAACTCGGGGCAGAATTTCACAAGTGGATCGGACAAGGCGACCTTGCCTTCCTCGAGCAGCATCATGAACGCGATGCTGGTAATCGGCTTGGTCATGCTGGCGATGCGGAAGATCGCATCCTCCTGAAGCGCCTCGCCGGGCCGTGCTTCACCGATACATGAGCGGTGCGCGATCTCGCCGCGGCGCGACACGAGCGTCGCGGCATGAGGCAACCGTCCGGTGTCGACATATTTGGCCGCGAGAAATGCCGGGATGCGATCGAGGCGCGTCTTGTCCATGCCGTGGCTCACGTAATTCGCACTCCTTCGAGGATGGCGGCGGCTTCTGCGAGCAGCGCCGGATCAATGGCAAGGTCTGCGGCTGCGGCGGTCTCGCGGAGCTGATCGGGCCGGCTCGCGCCGACGATTGCGCTGGTGATACCGGGCTGCGCGAGCACCCAGGCGATCGCGAGCTGTGCCATCGTGCATCCCGCGCGCTCGGCGAGCGGGGCGAGCTTCTGCACCGCCTCGAGCACCGGATCCGTCAGGAACTGCCGCATGAAATGCGCATCTTCGCTCGTCGCGCGGGTCCCCTCGGGAAGCGCGGCGCCCGGGCGATATTTGCCGCTGAGCACGCCTTGCGCGAGGGGTGACCAGACGATCTGACCGATGCCGCTGGCGATGCTGATCGGGATGACCTTTTTCTCGATCCGGCGATAGAGGAGGCTGTACTGCGGCTGGCTCGACACGAATTTGACGTGCGGGGGTGCAAGCGCGAGCGCGGCTTCGATCTGGTCGGGGGCCCATTCGGAAAAGCCTATCGCGCGTGCCTTGCCGCTCCGCACCACTGTGCTCAGCGCCGCCATCGTCTCTTCGAGCGGGGTGTCGGGGTCATAGCGGTGGCATTGGTAGAGATCGACATAGTCGGTCCGGAGCCGTGTCAGGCTCGCGTCGATCTGCTTTGCAACTTGCGCCGCCGACAAGCCCCTGTCGGTCTTGGACATGGGGAAAAAGAGCTTGGTCGCAAGAACGTAGGAGTCGCGCTGCCGTCCCTGTAGCGCCCGGCCGAGAAATTCCTCTGCTGCGCCGATGCCATAGACGTTCGCCGTGTCGATGAAGTTGATTCCGGCCTCGAAGGCCGCGTCGATGCAGGCCTGCCCCGCGCTGTCGTCGACCCCCGCGCCATAGGTCAGCCAGCTGCCGAGGCAGATAGCCGAAACGCGGATGCCGCTGTCGCCAAGTTGCCGGTACTGCATCGCATCTGCTCCTAGTGCGAGGTCTGGCCCAGCAACTGCCGCGTCACGGGATGCGAACTGGTGAGACCGCCGTCTACCGCGATTGCCTGACCGTTGACATAGCTCGCCTGGTCGCTTGCGAGGAAGAGAGCGACATTGGCGAGTTCCTCGGGCTGGCCGGCACGCTTCAGCGGATTGAGCTGGCCGATCTTGTGGGTCACCCCCTTTTCCTTCGCATAGTCGAAGGTCGGCTTGGTCATGCCGGTCTCGGTCAGCCCCGGGCAGATTGCATTGACGCGAACATTCGCACTCGTCATCTGCTGCGCCGCGGTCTTCGCGAGGTTGATGACGCCCGCCTTCGATGCCGAATAGGCGGCGGGGCCGGCCCCCGAATTGATGCCCGCGACGCTCGCGGTCAACACAATCGCGCCGCCGCGGCCCTGATCGACCATCGCCTTGCCTGCATGCTTCACCATCAAGGCGGGGCCGATCAGGTTGACGCGCAGGGTTTCCGCCCATCCCTCGGGCGTGATGTCGAAAATGCCCCCCATGTCGCCGATGATCCCCGCGTTGGCAAAGGCGATATCGAGCCCGCCATAGGTCTCGATCGCGGTTGCGACGAGTTTTGCCACATCGGCCTCGATCCCGGCGTCGATTTCGAGCGCGACCGCCTCGCCGCCGGCTTCCTTCACAGCCTGCGCGGTGTCGTGCACGCCCGCCGTCCTGTCGCCAATGACCAGCTTTGCGCCCTCGGCGGCAAAGCGCAGCGCGCTCGCGCGGCCGATGCCGGAGCCCGCTCCGGTGATGATCGCGATCTTGCCGTCCAATGCGCCCATGCTCATCCTCCGCTCGAAGTGTTGCCGCCGTCGATGACGATCGTCTGGCCGGTGGTGAAGCCGCCCGCCGGGCTTGCGAGAAACACCGCAGCGCCCGCGATCTCATGGGGCTCGCCGATGCGGCGCAGCGAGGCGCGGCGCGTCGACACCTCCAGCGTGTCGGGATTCTCCCAGAGCGCGCGCGCGAAATCGGTCCTGATGAGGCCCGGCGCGATGCAGTTGACGCGGACCCCCTGCGGCCCGAATTCGTCAGCGAGGTTGCGTGCCATCTGCATGTCGGCGGCCTTCGAGATCGCATAGGCCCCCAGGATCGACGAGCCCTTGAGGCCGCCGATCGAGCTGATGATCGTGATCGATCCCTTGCCCGCGGCGAGCATCGCGGGCGCACACATGTGGATCAGCCAGTGATTGGCGATGATATTGTTATCGAGAATCTTGCGAAACTGCTCGTCGCTGATCCCTGCCGAAGGACCATAATAGGGGTTCGACGCCGCGTTGCATACGAGCGCGGTGACCGCGCCGAAGGCGGCGAGCGTTTCATCGACCAGATGCTGAAGCGCCTCCTTCGACGAGATATTCGCCGCGACCGCGATCGCTGTGCCCGGCCCGTGCCTTGCGTTCAGTTCCGCCGCGACCACGTCGCAGGCATCCTGCTTGCGGCTCGAGATCACGACCTTCGCGCCATGCTCGGCCATCGCTTCGGCGATCGCCTTTCCGATCCCGCGTGATGACCCGGTGATCAGGGCGACCTCGCCCGTCATGTCGAACAGGCTCATGCGCCGGCCTTTCGGGCAAAATCCCACGCCTTCTCGGCGAGGGGCAGGACGCGCTCGGACATCGCCTTCGCGTGGGCCGAGGAAGCGGTGCCGTCGATGACGCGCTTCTTGATCCCCTGCATGATACCGGCGAGGCGGAAGAAATTATAGGCGAAGTACCAGTTCATATCGGGCACGCCGTCGCGGCCCGTCGCCTCGCAGTAGCGCTCGACGACCTCGTCGAGCTCGGGGATGCCGAGCGCCTTGCGGTCGATGTCCATGACGCCCGACCGCCCGCCATTTTCGGTCACCCACGCCATGGCGACATAGGTGAAATCGGCGAGCGGATCGCCCAGCGTCGACAGTTCCCAGTCGAGCACCGCGAGTACCTCGGGCCGGTCCTTGGCCCAGATCATATTGTCGATGCGATAGTCGCCGTGAACGACGCTGGTGCGTGTCTGTTCCGGGAGCGTCGCGGGCAACCATGCAATCAGCTGCTCCATCTCGTCCATCGTTTCGGTTTCGGAGAGCCGATACTGCTTGGTCCAGCGGTCGACCTGGCGGCCGAAATAATTGCCGGGCTTGCCGTAGTCGGCAAGGCCCGCCGCCTCGACATCGATATTGTGGAGCGCGGCGAGCGTGTCGATCATCGCCAGATAGGTCGCGCGGCGGTTTTCGGGGGTCGACCCCGGCATCGCGCCATCCCAGATCGTGTGGCCATCGACCATCGCCATCACATAGAACCAGCTGCCGATCACATTCTCGTCGGTGCACAGGCCATATTGGCGCGCGACGGGGAAACCCATCTTATGCAATCCCGACTGGACCTTATATTCCCGGTCGACTGCATGGGCTGAAGGAAGGAGCGGGCCAAAGGGCTTGCGGCGCAGGACATAATGGCCGGATGGCGCCGAAATCTTGTATGTCGGGTTCGACTGGCCGCCGGCGAACTTGCTCTGGGTCAGCGGACCTTCAAAGCCCTCGACATTGGCTTCCATCCAGGCGGTCAGCTTCGCCTCGTCGAGGACGTCTGCGCCCTCGGGCGCGACGGTGCCGCTGAAAGCCTTCTGCGCGTCGAGCCCTGTCGTCATTGGTCGAATACGATCACCGATCGCGCGGCGTCGCCCTTCTTCATCTTGTCGAACCCTTCGTTGATCTGTGACAGCGGGATGGTTTCCGCGACGATGCTGTCGAGGTCGAGCAGCCCGCGCAGGTAGAAATCGACGAGCCGCGGAATATCCACCGGGAATCGGTTGCCGCCCATGATCGCGCCCTGCAATTTCTTGCCCGAGAGCAGGTCCATGGCGCCGAGCCCGACCTTTTCCGAAAGCGGCATCATGCCAAGGATCGTCGCGGTGCCGCCGCGGCGAAGCGCCGCGACGGCAAGGTTCGCCGAGGCGGGGCGTCCGACCGCCTCGATCGCATGGTCGACACCGCCCTTCGAAATTTCGACGATCTGCTTCGCGGCATCGTCGGCGAGGGCGTCGACGACGTCGGTCGCGCCCAGCTTTTGCGCGAGGGCACGCTTCTCAGGCACCGGATCGGCGGCGATGATGCGCCCCGCGCCGGCGATCTTCGCCGCGTTGATTGTCGCGAGCCCCACGCCGCCGCAGCCGACGACCGCGACCGTTTCGCCCGGCGTCACCTTGCAGGCGTTGAAAATCGTTCCCGCGCCGGTGGTCACCGCGCAGCCGATCACCGCGGCGCGGTCGAGCGGCATGTCGGGGTCAATCGCGACGCAGGCATGTTCGTGAACGAGCATCACCTCCGAAAAGGCGCTGAGGTTCAGCATCTGGTTGACGGGCGATCCGTCCGGCCGGGTGATCCGTGGCGCCGAACCCGCCGGCCGCCGGGTATCGCCGCCCATGCACAGCGACATGCGCCCGGAGACGCAGAACTCGCAGTGGCCGCAGAAGGCAGAAAGGCACGTGATCACCGCATCGCCCGGTTTCACGGTGCGCACCTCGCTGCCGACCGCCTCGACAATGCCTGCGGCCTCGTGGCCGGGGATGGCGGGAAGGGGGTGCGGGTAGGCGCCCTCGATGAAATGCAGGTCCGAATGGCAGAGCCCGCACGCGGCGGTGCGGATGCGCACCTCATGCGGCCCGGGCTTGTCGACGACGACCTCTTCGATGGCGAGCGGCTTGCCAGGTTCGATCAGGACGGCGGCTTTGGTCATCTGAAATCTCCGTTCGTCCCCCTCCCGCTGGCAGAAGGGGCCAGGGGAGGGGATTGGAAATGCGAACCGGCCGGGTCCTCCCTCGGCCCATCCGCGAGGCGGAGGGGCTAGCGCGAAACCCCGATGTCCCCCGACGAAAAGCCCGGGTCGCTCGTGGGCGCATGCTTGGCGAGCTCGATCCGTGCGATGGCGCGCGCGTGCACCTCGTCGGGTCCGTCGGCAAGCCGCAGGGTGCGCTGATGGGCATAGGCGTTGGCAAGGCCGAAATCGTCGGAGACGCCGCCGCCGCCGTGAGCCTGGATTGCATCGTCGATGATCTTGAGCGCCATATTGGGCGCCTGCACCTTGATCATCGCGATCTCGGCCGCGGCGGCCTTGTTGCCGATCTTGTCCATCATGTCGGCCGCCTTGAGACAGAGGAGGCGCGTCATCTCGATGTCGATGCGGGCGCGTGCGATCCGCTGTTCCCAGATACTGTGTTCTGCGATTGTCTTGCCGAAGGCGACGCGCGATTGGAGCCGCTTGCACATTTTCTCGAGCGCTTCCTCGGCGACGCCGATCGTGCGCATGCAGTGATGGATGCGGCCCGGTCCGAGGCGGCCCTGCGCAATTTCAAAGCCGCGGCCTTCGCCCAGCAGCATCGCCTCTTCGGCGTTGACGCGCACGTCCTTGAGTTCGACCTCCATATGACCGTGCGGCGCGTCGTCATAGCCGAAGACGGGAAGGTGGCGCAGCACCGTGATCCCGGGCGTGTCCATCGGCACCGCAAGCATCGACTGCTGCTGGTGGCGTTTGGCGCCGAAATCGGTCTTGCCCATCACGATCGCGACCTTGCAGCGCGGATCGCCGACGCCCGACGACCACCATTTGCGGCCGTTGATCACATAGTCGTCCCCGTCGCGCTCGATGCGCGTCTCGATATTGGTCGCATCGGACGAGGCAACCGCGGGTTCGGTCATCAGGAAGGCGGAACGGATCTCGCCGTTCATGAGCGGCTTCAGCCAACGCTCCTTTTGCGCGCGCGTGCCGTAACGGTGGAACACCTCCATATTTCCGGTGTCGGGCGCGGAGCAGTTGAACACCTCGCTGGCAAAGCCCACGCGTCCCATCTCCTCGGCGCACAGCGCATATTCAAGGTTGGTGAGCCCCGGGCCGTCGAACTCGAAGCTTTCATCGACATGATGGTGCGCAGCGCTGCGCGGCGGCATGAACAGGTTCCAGATGCCTGCGGCCTTCGCCTCGGCCTTGAGGTCCTCGACGACCTGGATGACCTTCCAGCGGTCGCCGGTGCGGTCCTGCTCCTTGTAGGTGGCGACGGCGGGGCGGATCTTGCGCTCGACGAATTCGCGCACGCGGCCCTGCCAATGCTTCTGCCGCTCGGTGAGGTCGAAATCCATCGGTGCTTCCTTTCCCTTTACGTTCACGAAAGCCTTTGGACCGATTCGCCCCCCTTTGCCAAGACCCGCCGCACAGAAAATTGCCAGCCGCCACGTCGCGGCGCAATCTTCCGTTACGGCAGCGGCTCCCCGGCATCCGTGGACCGTTGCGGGGCCGCGGCAAGGGTTGCAAGCCGAGCCTCATGGCTTGCCCGATCGATGGCATAGCGCCGCAGTCCGAGCGCCGCCATGATCCCGATCAAAATCATCAGGCCGGCAAATATCCACGCCATTGTCGCAGCGGTGCTCGCGGGCCAGTCTTCCGGACGGATCTGCTCGCTGAGGCCGGCATAAGCGACGAGCTGGCCGACGAGAAAGATGCCGAGCGCCTGGCCGAATTTCTGCACCATCAGATAGCCTGCGAAAAAGACACCCTCGATCCGCGTGCCATGGTCGACCTCGTGCGCCTCGACGATCTCGGCCACCATGGACGAGGCCGAAATGGTCGCAACGATCAGCCCGAAGAGCGATGCGGTCTGGAGCGAAAGCAGCAGCCCCATCGAAGGCCAGCCGCCGAGTTCGGGCCACCAGCCGAGGTTGCGCGCGGCATAGGGAAGGAAGGCGATCGCGCCGCTCGCCAGCGCAGCACCGACCGCGGTGTCGCGCTTCCCGAAGCGGCGGTGGGCACGACCGACCGCCGCGAACGCGCCGAAAACAGCGATCGCGAGACCCGCCGGATACCAGGCGAGCTGCGCGTCGCTCATCTGCCACACATAGAGCATCATATAGTTGGTCGAGGCGATCGTCGTCGCATAGCCGGTGGTGATGAACAAAGCGCCGCTGACGAGCGCGACAAAGGCCGGGTTGCGAAAGGCGAGGATGATGTCGGTGAACATCGACTTGCTGGGATGCGCGGCGGCGGGCGGTGGGGGCAGGGCGAGGATGCGGCGTTGCTGCCCGAGAGCGGAGCCGAGCGTCGACAAGAAGATCAGCGCTGCGCCGAAGAGGCCGAAGGCGGCGTAGCCCGAAGGGTCGAGCAAGCCGTTGGTCGCCGGATCATCCGACCTCAGGAAATAACCATAGGCCAGCGTGACTGCGAGCAATCCGCCGAGCCAGCCGAACAGGAAGCGATAGCGCATCAGCGCGGTGCGCTCGTCATAGTCGCGCGTCAGTTCGGCGACGAGCGAGACCGATGGAATCTCGCATGCCGACACCAGCACGCGGACTGCGACGACATTGAGGAACAGCCCCAGCGCCGAATGCGCCGCGATGTCGGGGGACATCCACAAAAGCGCCCAGGCGATCGCCATCGGCAGGGCCGCGCCATAGAGCCAGGGCAGCCGCCGCCCGAGGCGCGTGCGCGTCGCATCGGAGAGGCGGCCGATCAGCGGATCGACCATCGCATCGATCACCATCGCGCCGATCAGGATCAGCGACACCAGGCGCGGGTCGAACCCGAGCACCTGGTTGTAATAGATCATGAAAAAGGTGGTGAGCCCCGACTCCTTGATCCCGAGCGTGACGCTGCCCAGGCCATGCGCGGCCTTGATCCGGGTCGGAACCTGGGCGGTGAGAGGGCTGGGCGTCATCGCTCCGCACCGGCCTCGGCGGCGGCAAGTGCGGCGACGCGAGCCTCATGATCCTCGCGGTTGATCGGATAATGGCGGAAAATGAGCGCCGACAGAATCGCGCACAGGATTACCAGCACGCAGTAATAGAAGGAGAAATTGTCGATAACGGCTTCCGGCACCCTGGCCGGATCGGCCTTCTCCGGAATCCCGGCAAGGTCGACGAGCAGTCCGGTGGCGAAGATGCCAAGCCCCGTCGCGCATTTCTGCATGAAGAAATTGCCCGCGAAGAAAGTCCCCTCGCTACGCCGCCCCGTCTGCACTTCGGACGCCTCGACAATATCGGCAATCATGGAACCGCCCGAGATCATCACCGACACGCTGAACAGGTTGGCAAGGAAGAAGAAGATGAAGAGGCCGGTGGTCGACGCCGCGCTGCCCTCGGCCGGCCACAGGCCCAGATGGCGCAGCACGAAGGGCGTGACCCAGAAGCTCATGCCGATCAGCCCGCCGGCGATCGCCGTGGTCCGCTTGCCAAAACGGCGGTGCGCAGGTCCGACGAGCAGGAAGGTGCCCACAACGCTCGCGAACAGCACCCAAGGGTAGATCATGAAGGCCTCGGGCGAGAAGCGCCAGATGAAGAGGTAGAGATAGTTGGAGATAGAGAAGGTGATCCCCTGGCTCGTATAGGCGATTGCGCCCGCGGCGAGCAGCACGAGAAAGGCCGGATGGCTGAGCGACTCGCGTATCTCGCGAAAGGCGGTCCCGATGCTGAAGACCGACGGCTTGCGCGCGGGCCAGCGCGCCGCCCAGCGATGTTGCCCTGCAGCCGAGATCAGCACGGTCGCCGCCATCAGCAGCCCTCCGAACACGCCATATTGATAATAGCCCTCGGCCGCGAGAAGCGACTTGGCGAGAAACACGTCGTAGGCGAGAAAGAGCATCAGCAGTCCGCCCGCCCAGCCAAAGAGGTAGCGATAGCGCATCAATGTCGTGCGTTCGTCATAGTCGCGTGTCAGCTCGGGGAGCAGCGCGACCGAGGGCACTTCGCAGCAGGAAACGAGGCTGCGCACGATGACCGCGACGATGACGAGGTGCCAGAAGCCGGGCGCGGCATCGGTGTCCGGCGTCCACAGCGCGAACCAGGCGAAGGCGAGAGGGATCGGGGCGAGGTACAGCCAGGGCAGGCGGCGGCCCCAGCGGGTGTGTGTCTGATCGGAGAGATAGCCGATGACAGGGTCAACGAAGGCGTCGAGGACAAGCGCGAGCATCAGGGCAAAGCTGACCAGCTTCGCATCCATCCCCAGCACCTGATTGTAGAAAAGCAGCAGAAAGGTAGAGAAGCCGTTGTCCTTCACGCCATAGGCAATGCTGCCGAGGCCGTGGAACATCTTGAGGCGCAGCGGCAGCTGCGCCGGCCCCGTGGCAGCGCTCACGCGCCCGCCCCGGCCTTGGCCGCTTCCTCCATCTGCGTCAGCGCGTCGAACAGTCCCGGCGTTTCAGGGTCCCAGGCGTGGCGCTGGCCGATCGTCAGCCCCCCGTCGACCAGAAGATGGGTGCCGGTCATGAACGCGGATTCCTCGCTCGCCAGATAGGCGACGGCGTTTGCGATATCCTCCGGCTGGCCGCCGCGCGCGACCGGCTGTGCATGGGCGCTCATGTCGGCGATGATGGCCTTGGCCGCACCCTTGCTCGCTTCGGGGACTTCGAGCGAAGAGGTAAAGATGTTCGTGTTGATGAAGCCGGGGCAGATCGCGTTCACGCGAATGCCATATCGGGCAAGATCTGTCGCTGCGACCTTGGTGAGGTGCAGCACGCCCGCCTTGGCCACGGCGTAGGCGGTGGGGGAATAGCCCGCGCCCAGTGCCGCGACGCTCGCCGTGTTGATGATCGATGCGCCGCTGCGGCCCTTCATGTGCACGCTTGCGTAGCGGATGCCCATCGCGACCGATTTCAAAAGCAGGTCCATGGTCCGGTCCCAGCCTTCGGGCGTGATCTCGTCGATCGGAGCGCGGTCGCCGCCCGCGCCGGCATTGTTGAAGACGATTTCGATGCCGCCCCCCTTCGCCGCGGCTGCATTCATCAGCGCCTCGATGTCGGCCGGCTGCGTGACGTCGCAGCGGACGAAGTCGATCTTGCCGTTCGAGGTCTCGGCAAGCGCCCGCCCGCCTGCTTCGTCGATATCGGCGGCGAACACATGCGCGCCTTCGCCGGCGAGTTTCAGGACCGCGGCCTTGCCGATGCCCGATGCGGCGCCCGTGACCACGGCGACCTTGCCTGCGAATCGCATCATCCTGCTCTCCCGTTTTCTTTTGCGACCTAGCTTAGGGGCGCCAGTGGTCCCGTCAACGCCGACCCATCCGACGCTACGGCGCCGTAACGGCACCTTGCCTTGCCCAAGTTGACGCTTGCGTAAACTTGGCGACTCCCCTTAGTTTGCGCGCCAGAAGAGGAGCCTGAAGATGAGCGATCTGGACGCCTTTCGCGCCGACGTGCGTGCGTGGCTGGAAACCAATTGCCCCCCCGAAATGCGCGAGCCCGTTCGCGACGAGGACGACATTTGCTGGGGTGGCCGCAAGTTCAAGTTCAAGAATGAGGCGCAGAAACTGTGGCTCGATCGCTGTGTTGCCAAGGGCTACACCGTTCCCGACTGGCCCAAGGCCTATGGCGGCGCAGGTCTCTCGCCCGAAGAGACGAAGATCCTCAAACAGGAAATGGCGAGGATCAACGCTCGCCCGCCGCTTCAGAGCTTCGGCATCTGGATGCTCGGCCCCGCGCTGCTCAAATTCGGGACCGAGGAGCAGAAGGTCCACTATCTCAATCAGATCGCGCGCGGCGAAATCCGCTGGTGTCAGGGCTATTCCGAACCCGGCTCGGGCAGCGACCTCGTCAGCTTGCAGACCTTCGGCGAGGACAAGGGCGATCACTGGGTCGTCAACGGTTCGAAGATCTGGACGAGCTATGCCGACAAGGCCGACTGGATCTTCTGCCTCGTCCGCACCGACAAGACGAACAAATATCAGGGCATCACCTTCATGCTATTCGACATGGAGAGCCCGGGCGTCACCACCAAGCCGATCCTGCTGATTTCGGGCAACTCACCTTTCTGCGAAACCTTTTTCGATGATGTGAAGGTGCCCAAGACGCAGTTCGTGGGCGAAATCAACCGCGGCTGGGATGTGGCAAAATATCTGCTCGGTCACGAGCGCGAGATGATCTCGGGTGGCGGCGCCGGGGGCGATATGGTCAGTATCGGAGCGCTTTTTGCCAAGTCGCTCGGCAAGAATGACCATGGCGAACTCGACGATCCGATCCTGCGCGCCGAAATGGCGGCGTTCGACGTCGACGTCTTTGCCTACCGCGCGATGGGCGAGCGTTTCATGGACATGTGGAAGACGGGCCGCGCACATCCTGCCTCGTCAAACATGATGAAATATGTCGGAACCGAGCTCAACAAGCGGCGCCATGAACTCGTCATGTCGGGCGGGGGCAGCGACGCGCTCGAATGGGACAGCGAGGAAAGCAAGGGCGGTGCGCGTGCACGCACCTGGCTTCGCACCAAGGCCAATTCGATCGAAGGCGGGACGAGCGAAGTCATGCTCAACGTCATCGCCAAGCGTATCCTCGACCTTCCCGGAGCCTGATCCATGCCGCTCTACCACAATGACGACCAGGCGATGCTCAAGGACAGCATCGCGCCCTTCGTGGCCGAAAAGGCCCCCGTTTCCCACCTCCGCCAGCTGCGTGACAGCGCCGATGCCACCGGCTTCTCGCGCGACCTTTGGGCGCAGTTTCTCGAAATGGGGCTGCCCGGGATGCTCGTTCCCGAGGAGCATGGCGGTCTCGGCATGGGGCATCTGGAGGCGGGTATCGTGCTCGAGGAAATCGGCCGTAACCTGACCCCTTCACCCTTTCTGTCGACCAGTGTCGGTGCGGTCGCGGCGCTCGCGAAGGCGGGCGGCACGCAGGCCGCCCGCTGGCTACCCGCGATTGCAGCGGGCGAGGCGATCGTCGCGCTCGCGATCGATGAGGGCGCGAAGCATCGTCCCGACCGCATTGCGGCGACCGCGACACGCAGCGGCAACGGCTTCCGCCTCGACGGCAGGAAGAGCTTCGTTCTTCACGGCCATGTCGCCGACATGAGCATCGTTGCGGCGAAGACCGATGGAGGGATCACGCTGTTCGCGGTGCCCAAGGATGCGAAGGGCCTGACTGCAGATCCGCGACGCCTGGTCGATTCGAGCCTCGCAAGCCACGTCACGCTCGATGGCGTCGAGGTCGACGCGGACGCGGTGATCGGAGAAGTCGACGCGGGAGATGCGATTCTCGAAGCGCTGCTCGCTGCGACGCGCACCGGCGCTGCGGCGGAGATGGTGGGCGTGGGGCAGGGCGCGATGGATATGACCATCACCTATCTTAAGGAACGCAAACAGTTCGGGCGCCTGATCGGTGAGTTCCAGGCGCTCCAGCACCGCGCGGCACATCTTTATGGCGAGATGGAGGTCGCGCGCGCGAGCGTGATGAAGGCGCAGCAGCTGCTCGACGAGGGCAGCGCCGGCGCAAAGCTGATGGTTTCTGTCGCCAAGGCGAAAGCGGGACGGGCCGCGGGCCTTGCGGTGCGCGAGGGGGTCCAGATGCACGGGGGCATCGGGATGACCGACGAATATGATATCGGCCTTTACATGAAACGCGACCGCGCGCTCGCCGAATATATGGGCGATGTGCATTATCACATCGATCAGGTTGCGCGGATGAACGGCTACTAGGTGAGCCAATTTTAGAGTGGAAGAGAGATAGTCCCATGAACCTTCAGGACATGTTCGGCCTCGACGGCCGCGTCGCGCTGGTCACCGGCGGATCGCGCGGGATCGGCGCGATGATCGTCGAGGGTTTCCTCGCTGCGGGCTGCGCGCGTGTCTATATTTCGGCGCGCAAGACCGCGCAGGTCGAGGCGGCGGTCGCCGATTTCGACACACGCTACCCTGGCAAGGTCATCGGCCTGCCGTTCGATCTTTCGAGTGTCGAGGGCTGCCGCGCGCTCGCCGCGGAGATTGGCGGCCGCGAAGAGCGGCTCGACATTCTTGTCAACAACGCCGGCGCTGCGTGGGGCGAGCCGTTCGAGGGCTTCCCCGAAAGCGGCTGGGACAAGGTGATGGACATCAACGTCAAATCGCCCTTCTTCCTGACGCAGGCGCTACACGCCTTGCTCAAGGCTGCAGGCACGCAGGATCGCCCGGCAAAGGTCATCAACATCGGCTCGATCGACGGCATGCGCCTCAACCCCTGGGAAACCTACAGCTATCATGCCTCGAAGGCGGCGATCCTCTACCTCACCAAGCGCCTGGCGGCCCGTCTGGTGCAGGACCATATCGTGGTGAGCGCGATCGCGCCGGGCGCCTTCCAGTCGGACATGAACAAGGCAGCGCGCGACCATGGTGACGCGGTTTCCAAGAGCATCCCCGTAAAACGCATCGGCGTCCCCGAGGATATGGCCGGCGCCGCGATCTTTCTTGCGTCGAAGGCAGGCGACTATGTTGTCGGCGACACGATCACCGTCGACGGCGGTCTTGTGCACGGCGACCTCAAGACAAGCATTGACGCCTGAGCGGCCTCCCCTTCCGACACAGACAAATGTTGGTTGATGCTCGGCCCCCCTCGGTGTATTATATGGATAATGCACCAAGGAGATCCGCCATGCGCCTCGCTTTTCTGATTCCCGCGATACTGCTCCTCGCTGCCTGCGGGCAGAAGGACGAAAAGACGACCGAGACCGAAATCTCGATCAACGCCGACGGCGAGGGCGGGGGCGTGCAGATCAAGGCGGGCCGGGACGGGGGCAAGCTCAAGATTGGCGGCGAGGATGGTAGCGCGATCAACATCGACATCCCCGACTTTGTTGACCTCGACATCGAGGGTGATTTCGACATCGATGGGGTCAAACTCTACCCGGGCAGCAAGGTGACCAAGGTCAACGTCAACGCGAGCGACCGGAACCGAGCCGACAAGGCGACAGTGAACCTCGGTTTTACCTCGCCTGCCGCTCCAGCCAAGGCAGCCGACTGGATGGCGGCCGAATTCGCCAAGAAGGGCGTCAAGGTGACGCGCGACGGCGACACGCTAGCCGGTACCGACAAGGACGGTGACGATTTCACCATCGCGTTCAATCCCGACGGTGCCGCGAGCAAGGGCGAGGTGCGGATCATCTCGAAATAACCCTCCGCGATAGCGAAGGCGTAGGCGCCATCGACCGGGCCATGCCTTGCCTCGATCGGGACGGATCAGCCGCTATTGCGCAGCGCCGTCGCGATTGCGTTGATCGTGAGTTGTATCCCCTCGGCGATGCGCGGATCGGTCTCGCCGGCGCGGTGACGCTTCATCAACTCGATCTGCAAAAGATTGAGCGGCTCGATATAGGGTAGTCGCAGCCGGATCGAGGCCTCGAGCGCCGGGCTCTTCTCGAGGAGCCGCGTCTGTCCGGTGATCGCGAGCAGCCCGTCGTGGGCCCGGTTCCAGCCATCACGGATGCGGGTGAATATCGCCTCATGCCCGTCGACTGCGCCCGCGAGCGCGGCATAGCGCGCTGCGATCCCCATGTCCGATTTCGCGAGCACCATCTCCATATTGCCGAGAAGCGCGGCGAAAAAGGGCCAGCTTTGCGCCATGTCGGCAAGCAGGACCGGATCCTTGAACGCCGCGAAAGCTTCGCCTGTCCCGTACCAGCCAGGCAGCATCGCGCGCGACTGGGCCCAGCTGAACACCCAGGGAATCGCGCGCAGATCCTCGATCGCGCTGCTCTTCGTGCGGCTCGACGGGCGCGAGCCGATTTTCAGCGTTGCGATTTCAGCGATCGGGGTCATCGCGCGGAAGAAATCCTTGAATCCCGGCGTCTCGTAGACAAGCCCGCGGTAGGCCGCGAAGGCCGTGTCCGAGAGCGCGGTCATCGCTGCGGCGTAGCGCGGGTGATCGTCCTCGCGGATGGCGTCGGCCTCGAGGCTCGCGAGCAGACTCGCCGAAACCATTGCTTCCAGATTGGTTGCCGCGCTGTCGGCGCTGCCATATTTCGCTGCGATCACTTCGCCCTGTTCGGTGATGCGGATCCGCCCTTGCACGGTTGCTGCAGGCTGGGCGCGGATCGCGGCGAAAGCGCTACCGCCGCCGCGTCCGACCGCGCCCCCGCGGCCGTGGAACAGCTGCATCGCGCTTCCCGCCTTCTCGAACACGGGAGTGAGCGCTTGCGATGCCTGGTGAAGCCCCCAGGTAGACGTCAGATAGCCGCCATCCTTGTTCGAATCGGAATAGCCGATCATCACTTCCTGGTAGCCGCGCACGCGAACCTGCGGGCCGAGCTCGGGCATCGCGAAATAGCGCGTCATGATGTCGGGGGCACGGCTGAGGTCGTCGATCGTCTCGAACAGCGGCACTACCATCAGGTTCGTTGCGCCCGCCTCAGCACCGCTTCGCCACAGCCCGCCCTCGCGCGCGAGTACATGCACCTCGAGAAGGTCGGAGAGGTCCTGCGCCATCGAGATGATCCACTGGCAGATCGTGTCCGTCCCGAGCCGGCGCCGTACGTCGGCCGCCGCGTGGACGATCGCAAGCTCGCCCGCGGTCTCCTCGCTCCATTCGTGCCAGGGCGCTGCGAGCGGGCGGTCGCTTGCGAGTTCTGCCGTGAGCAATGCGACGCGCTCCTCCTCGCTGAGCGCCCTGTAATCGGCGCACACGCCCGACACGCTCAACAGCTCGGCGAGGACGCGTTCATGCACCGCGCTGTTCTGCCGCATGTCGAGGGTCGCAAGGTGAAAACCGAAGACTTCGACCGCGCGGATCAGCCGCCCGAGCGCGCCGATGCCGCCGAGCTGGCCCTCGCCGCTCGCCGACAGGCCGCCGGCGATGGTGACGAGATCGCGCCGGAAATCGCCCGGCGTCGCATAGGGTTCGCCCGCGAGCGCCGAAGGACGCGGCGGAGACTTGCCGACGATCTCGGCATGGGTTGCCGAAAGCCGCGCATAGATGCCCGACAGCGCGCGGCGATAAGGTTCGTCGCGGCGGCTGAGCGCGGCGTCCCCGCTCGCCTCGGCTAGCGTCTCGACCGCTGGCGGGACGGAGGCGAGCGCCGAGGACACCGACAATTCGGCCCCGAGCGCGTGCACGGCATCGAGATAATGGCTGAGCACGGCGGCGGCATTGCGCGTGGTTGCCATGCGCAGCGTTTCGGCGGTGACGGAGGGGTTGCCGTCGCGATCGCCCCCGATCCAGCTACCAACGCGCAGGAAACTCGCAGGACGGCGGCCCAGCTGCTTTTCCCAGCGAGCGTAGAGCTTGGGCACGACGGGGAGGAAAACATCGCGCAAATAGGTGAGCGCATTGTCGATCTCGTCGGCGACGAACAATTTTTCGGTCCGCAGCGGGCGCGTCTGCCACAGGAGCACGATCTGCCGGCGGATCGCATCTTCGACCACGTCGCCCTCGGATGTTTCCTCCGCACCCGCGTCGCGCAGCCGCATCAGTTCGGCGATACGGTTCTTGTGGTCGAGCATCGACTTGCGGCGCACCTCGGTCGGGTGCGCGGTCAGCACCGGTGCGATCAGCGCCGCATCGAGCAGGGCTGCGACCGCGGCGGTGTCCACGCCGTCGGCAGCCAGCTTGGCGAGAGCCGCTGCCATCGTCGCCTCGGGCTCGATCGCGACGCCCTGACGGTCCTCGGCGAGGTTGGCAAGCATGGAAAACAGCATGAAGCCGCGCACGAAGGCGATCGTGTCGTCGAGGCTCAGCGCCTCGAGCCCCGGGTCGATCGCCTCGGCTCCGGCGATACCGCGGTGCCGGTCGACACTCGCCGAGCGGATATATTCGGTCTGCCGGAAGAGCTTATCGCCGCCATAGGCGCGAATGACGTCGCCCAATATCCGCCCGAGATAGCGGATGTCGGGATTTTGCGAGATCTGGATCGGCGGGCCCATGGGCGAGGTTGCTGCACTGCACCAGACGTTACGTCAAGCAGCGCATAGCTATGCGCAAAGCAATATCCGTACGCCGCCTGTGCTTCCAGGCTAATGGAGTTGCGCCCGGCCGTCTCAGCCTTCGAGTTCGACGTCCCAATAGAGCCAGTCGATCCAGCTTTCGTGAAGATAGTTTGGTGGAAAGGCGCGGCCATTGTCCTGCAGCTGCCAACTCGTCGGCCGCCATGGCTGGCGGTGGATCGGCATATGCGCCTGCTTCGGCGTGCGCCCACCCTTCTTGAGGTTGCACGGCGCGCACGCGGTGGTGACATTTTCCCAGCTTGTCCGTCCGCCGAGCCGCCGCGGCACGACATGATCGAAGGTAAGATCCTTGCCCGACCCGCAATATTGGCACGCGAAACGGTCACGCAGAAAGAGGTTGAAGCGGGTGAAGGCGGGATATTGGGACGGCTTCACATATTGGCGCAGCGCAATCACGCTGGGAATCGGCATCGTCCGGGTCGGCGAATGAATTTCGCGCGCGTAATTCTCGACGATCGTGACGCGGTCGAGGAATACCGCCTTGACCGCGGTCTGCCACGGCCACAGGCTCAAAGGGTAATAGCTCAGCGGCGTATAGTCCGCGTTGAGCACGAGTGCGGGACAGCTATCGGGGTGGCGGGCGAGATCGGGATGGAACATAGCTTTAAAACGCTGCCCCCTTTCCTGCGCGGGATGGCGCGCCACTGCCGTTCCCAAGTGACCCTGTCATTACATCACGCATATGATTCTGACGTCAAGGGGGCATCTGTCGCAACATATGGAAGCTATTATCTGTGGCAACCACAGTATCTGGATCTCACCGGGCACCCATGCTGACCAGGTTCGCGCCCAGTCCAACGGGCGAACTCCATCTCGGTCACGCCTATAGCGCGCTCGCAGCGCATGACGCGGCGCGCGGCGCGGGCGGCGCGTTCCGCCTTCGCATCGACGATATTGATGGCAGCCGGTCACGCGAGATCTATGTTGATGCGGCGCTCGCCGACCTCGCCTGGCTCGGGCTGGGCTGGGACGGCGCGCCGGTGCGTCAGTCCGAGCGCCTCGGCGCTTATGACGCGGCGCTCGCCGATCTTGCTGCGCGCGGCCTTGTCTACCCCTGTTTCTGCACCCGCGCTGACATCGCGGCGAGCCTCGCGGCGCCGCATGGCCCGGCCGGCGCCCTTTATCCTGGCACGTGCCGCCATCTCTTGCCGGGCGACCGCGAGCGGCGGATGGCGCAGGAGCCTCATTGCTGGCGGCTCGACATGCGCCGCGCCGCAGCGCTCGCGGGCAAGCTCTGGTGGGAGGAAGAAGGGCAGGGGCTGCGTGCCGCCGACCCCGCGGCACACGGCGACATCGTTCTTGCGCGCAAGGATGCGCCCGCCAGCTATCATCTTGCGAGCACGCTCGACGACGCCGCGATGGGGGTCACTCATGTCGTGCGCGGCGCCGATCTCATCGCCTCGACCGACGTACACCGCCTGCTCCAGGCGCTGCTGGGGCTTTCCACCCCCCTTTATCGCCACCACGCGCTCGTCTGTGACACCGCCGGGCAGCGCCTTGCCAAGCGCGACGCGGCGGCGTCGCTCGCGGCGCTCCGCGCGCGCGGGGTCGACGGCAAGAAGCTCGCCGCAGATTTGCGCGCCGGACGGCTTCCGTCTGGATATTCGCTGCGGATGCCCTAAATAGGGACCATGACCGTCCTCCTTGTCCTCGCCGTCGTCGTTGCCGCCGGCCTCGTCCTTTTCGCGCTGGCGCGCGGCCTCTTCCATTTCGCGCAGGGGCACCGCGCGGCGATGGACGGCACGTCGCACGACAATCAGGTGATGCAGAACCGGATGATGATGGCGCGCGTGAAGTGGCAGGCAATCACGATCATCCTGCTCGTGCTGATCGGCTTCCTCGCCGCTGGCAGCTGACAGCCGCGCGGCCCCGGCCGATGGTCAAGCTCAACAAGATCTACACCCGCACAGGGGACGATGGCACCACCGGCCTCGTCGACGGCTCGCGCATCGCGAAATCGGCGCCGCTGATGGCGGCGATCGGCGACGTCGATGAGGCGAACAGCGCGGTCGGCCTCGCGGCCGCCGCGCTCGCCCAAGACAGCGCTGAGGCCGCGATGCTGACCCGCATCCAGAACGAACTGTTCGACCTCGGCGCCGATCTTGCGACCCCGGCCGATGCCGAGCATGGTTTCGGCCCGCACGACATGGCGCTGCGCATCGTGGCGGGGCAGGTCGCGCGGCTCGAAGCGGAAATCGACGCCATGAATGCAGCGCTGGATCCGCTCCGCAGTTTCATTCTCCCGGGCGGGAGCGAGGCGGCGGCCCGCCTTCACCTCGCGCGGGCGATCGCCCGACGCGCCGAGCGCGCCGCCGTGGCTGCTGCGGCAACGCGTGCGCTCAACCCGCTTGCGCTCGCCTACCTCAATCGTTTGTCGGACCATTTGTTCGTGATGACGCGCCACATCAATGCCGCGGCGGACGGCGACATCCTCTGGAAGCCCGGCGGCACGCGCTAAGGGATTGTCTTCTTTTCCTTCAGGTCTTCATCGGGAATCTGTTCCCCATATGTTCTAGACATTCGTCGGCGCCGTAACCATATTGCCTCGTCTTGCGAAACCGAATCGCACTTCGGGGGATTGTCTGCTTATGGCCCGCCGCACCGACGCTTCGCCCACGACCGACGCGCTGTCGCACGCCGACCTGGCTGGTCGTTTCGCCGCCACGCGGCGCCTGTCGCTGGACCTCGCGGCGTCGCTGTCTGACGCCGACGCAAGCGCGCAATCGATGGCGGATGCATCGCCCGCCAAATGGCATCTTGCGCACACGAACTGGTTTTTCGAAACCTTCGTGCTGCGCGATCATGTCCCCGACTACCAGCTGTTCGATCCCCGCTATCCCTATCTTTTCAACAGCTATTATGAGGCGGAAGGACCGCGCCACGCGCGTCCGCAGCGCGGGCTTCTGACCCGCCCTGCGCTCGAGGACGTTCGCACCTGGCGCGCACATGTCGATGCGGCCGTGCTGCGAGCGTTTGCCGACCTGCCCGACGCGGCGCGCGCGCTCGTCGAACTCGGCATCCATCACGAACAGCAGCATCAGGAACTGCTCCTCACCGACATCAAGCATCTGTTCGCGCAGAACCCGCTCGGCCCCGCTGTCTGGGAGGAGGCCAGCTTCGAGGGCGCTGCGCCCGTCCCGGAGGCTGGCGGCTCGCTCCCTGAGACAGCAGGCGCCATGCGCTGGATCGAAGGGGCGGACGGGATCGTGTCGGTCGGCCACGCAGGCGAAGGTTTCGCCTTCGACTGCGAGGCCCCGCAGTTTTCCGTCCTTTTGACCCCGCACGCCCTCGCGAGCCGGCCGGTGACCAACAGCGAGTGGCAGGCGTTTATGGACGACGGGGGTTATCGCACCCCCTCGCTCTGGCTCAGCGACGGCTGGGCGTGGGTGGAAGCCGAGGGCGTGGAGGCACCGCTCTACTGGCGCGATGGGTGCGCGTTCGCCCTCGCGGGCTGGCAGCCGATCGCCCCCGCCGCGCCCGTCACACATGTCAGCTTTTACGAGGCTGACGCCTTTGCAAGCTGGGCCGGCGCGCGGCTGCCGACCGAGTTCGAGTGGGAGGCGGCCGCGGCGGCGCGCGACCCCCTCGGCGGGCAGCAACTCGATGACGCCGGGCCCGTGCAGCCCGCGCCGGCACGTGGAGACGGCGCCCTCGAGCAGATGTTCGGCGGCGTGTGGGAATGGACCGGCAGCGCCTATCGACCCTATCCGGGTTTCCGTGCAGCCCCCGGCGCGGTCGGCGAATATAATGGAAAGTTCATGAGCGGGCAGTTCGTCCTGCGCGGGGGCAGCTGCGCGACGCCGCGCGGCCATTTGCGCGCCAGCTACCGCAACTTCTTTTACCCCCACCAGCGCTGGCAATTCACCGGCGTGCGACTTGCCAAGGATCTTTGATATGGGCGTAGTGCGACACTTGCGACAGGTCGACGCTGACGATGCCGGAATCGACATGGCCTTTCGCGCCGATGTTCATGCCGGACTCTCGCAGGCGCAAAAGGCGATTCCGGCGCGCTGGTTCTACGACGCGGTCGGCTCGGCGCTGTTCGAGGACATCACTGCGCTTCCGGAATATTATCCGACACGCAGCGAGACTGATCTGCTCAAACGCCACGCCGCTGCGATCGCAGATGCCGTCGGCCCCGGCCGCGCCGTCGTCGAACTGGGATCCGGAAGTTCGACCAAGACGCCGCTCCTCCTCGAGGCGATCGACCCTGCCGCCTATGTGCCGGTCGATATTTCGGGCGATTTCCTGCGCGGAAGCGCCCGCGCGCTCGCGGCCCGATTCCCCCGCCTCGCCATTTATCCGGTCGAGGCCGATTTCACCCAGCCGGTCGACCTGCCGCGCGAAATCTGCGGGCTGCCCAAGCTCGGCTTCTTTCCCGGCTCAACCATCGGCAACATGGTTGCGCGAACGGCAGTCGACCTGCTCCGCAGCTGGCGCAGCGCGCTTGGCGAGGCGTCGCTGCTTCTGATCGGGATCGACCGTATCAAGGATGTGGACATTCTCCAGCGCGCCTATGACGATCCCGCCGGGGTAACCGCGGCCTTCAACCTCAATCTGCTCGAACGGATCAACCGCGAGCTCGACGGCACGATCCCGCTTGAAAACTTCACCCATCGCGCCGTCTGGAACGATGTGCATGCCCGGATCGAGATGCACCTCGTGGCCGCATGCGACATGGATTTTCGCGTCGGTGGACGCGCTTATCACATGGCGAGCGGGGAGACGATCCACAGCGAAAACAGCCATAAATACGGGCCGCGCGACGCGAACCTTCTGCTGCGCGCCGGCGGCTGGACGCCGCTTGCGACCTGGGACGATGCCGATCCTGCCTTTGCGCTGATCCTCGCCGAGGCCACCGCTTTCCGCTCCGCCCCTTGACGAAAGGAGCCGAGGGCGTAGGTGCGCAGCCACGGGTTCAGCGAAAGGGCTAGATATGATCGTCGGCGTGATCGGGGCAGGGCAAATGGGCGCGGGGATCGCGCAGGTCTCGGCAGGGGCCGGGCACGATGTTCTCCTCTCCGACATCGACATCGCCCGCGCCGAGGCAGGCAAGGAAGGGATTGCCAGGGCGCTTGGCCGCCTTGTTGCCAAGGAGAAGATGGGGCAGGCCGATGCCGACGCGCTTCTCGCTCGAATCACTCCCGTTGCCGACCATGCTGATTTTGCGCCCGCCGACCTCGTGATCGAGGCGGCGACCGAGCGCGAAGAAATCAAGCGCGCGATCTTCGCGAGCGTTGGTGCGCATCTGTCGAAGAGCGCGATTCTTGCCTCGAACACCAGTTCGATCCCGATCACCCGCCTCGCGCAGGCGGCGCCCGATCCGGCCCGCTTCATCGGCGTCCATTTCTTCAACCCGGTGCCGGTAATGGGGCTGATCGAACTGATCCGCGGCCTCGCAACGAGCGATGACACGCTGGCGCAGGTCGAAGCCTATGGGCGGGGGCTCGGGAAGGAGATCGTTCACGCGAACGACGCGCCCGGTTTCATCGTCAACCGGGTCCTGATGCCGCTTATCAACGAAGCGGTGTTCGCCCTGGGCGAGGGCGTCGCGACGATGAAGGACATCGACACTGGGTGCCGCCTCGGGCTCAACCATCCGATGGGCCCCATCACGCTCGCCGACTTTATCGGTCTTGATACTTGCCTCGAGATTATCCGCGTGCTCCACAGCGGTACGGGCGATCCGAAATTCCGTCCCGCGCCGCTGCTCGTCCAATATGTGGAGGCGGGCTGGGTTGGGAAAAAGGCCGGGCGCGGCTTTTACGACTGGACGGGATCGGAGCCTGTGCCGACGCGGTAAGCTCAAAGGGGGGCAAATGCAGGTTGCCAATATCCGTCCGTTCACACTCGCGGTTGAGCAGGCAGCTCTCGACGACCTCAAGGCCAGGCTTGCTGCGACGCGCTGGCCCGAAAAGGAAACGGTCGATGATTGGGACCAGGGCGTGCCGCTCGCCTATGCGCAGGAACTGGCGGCGTACTGGCGCGACGAGTATGACTGGCGCCGTATCGAGGCGCGGCTGAATGGGCTGCCCAATTTTCTCGCGACCGTCGACGGTCTCGATATCCATTTTCTTCATATCCGCTCGGCCAATCCCGATGCCCGGCCGCTCATTCTGACACACGGCTGGCCAGGGTCGGTGCTCGAATTTCTCGACGTCATTGCGCCCTTGTCGGCGGATTTCCATCTCGTGATCCCTTCGCTTCCGGGCTACGGCTTCTCGGGCAAGCCCGACATCGCCAAGTGGAGCGTCGAGCATATCGCGGCGGCGTGGAACGCACTGATGGGCGCGCTCGGCTATGACCGCTATTTCGCGCAAGGCGGCGACTGGGGCAGCGCGGTGACCTGCGCGATCGGGGTCGCGCACGGCGACCATTGCGCAGGGCTTCACGTCAACATGGTTGTCGGCGCGCCGCCGCCCGAGATGATGGCCGATCTCAGCGAGGCCGAGAAGGCCTATCTCACGCGCTTCCAATGGTATCAGGCAAAGGACAGCGGCTATTCGACGCAGCAGGCAACGCGCCCCCAGACGATCGGTTATGCGCTTACCGATTCGCCCGTGGGGCAGATGGCGTGGATCGTCGAGAAATATCATGGCTGGACCGACTGTGGCCACCAGCCGGGCGGACAGTCGATCGGGGGCCATCCGGAAAAGGCGCTGTCGAAGGACGCGATGCTCGATACCGTCAGCCTCTATTGGCTGACCGCCAGCGCCGCGTCGTCGGCGCGGCTCTACTGGCACAGCTTCCGCAGCTTCGCGACGGGCGAAATCCACGTCCCGACGGCTTGCAGCCTGTTCCCGAACGAGATCATGCGCCTGTCGCGCCGCTGGGCCGAAGGGCGCTACCGCAACATCGTCTACTGGAACGAACTCGATCGTGGCGGGCATTTCGCCGCCTGGGAACAGCCTGAACTGTTTGCAGCCGAGCTGCGAAATGCCTTCGACTTGATGGAACTTTGACCCCTTCAGAGCGGCGTTATCACCGCCCGGCAGGTCTCAGGCGCCGAGCGCGCCGCGGTGTTCCACGTCACCTGATTGCCATCACGGTGAAGGCGGGCGCCGGTTCGGTTCTCGTAAATTTCCCCTCGGTTGGCCGGAGTGGCGCGCAGCACCAGCGTCTGACGCCCGTTGACCCGGACAACCGCACCGTCGCGGACATAATCGACCTTCAGGCTTGTGCCGCGATCGCACTCATAGCTGGTGCCGGTGTTGCGCGGCATCGAGGAGCACCCCGCGATCGCCAGCGCCGTGGCGGTGATCATCACCCTCATCATCGACCCTCTCCTCTTCAATAGCCCGACCGGACGCACAGCACATCAGCGAGGTAGACCCGCCCGCCCACCGTTTCCATGTGTTCGCGCGCCGAGCCGTTCCAACCGATGGAGCGGCACCAGCTGTCCGCCGTGCGGGCAGCGCAGTTCGCACCCGCCGAACCGCTCGTGCAGGCAGGCACGCGGGTACCGCCCGTGGTTGGCTGGGTGTGGAACTCGGCGAAATTGCCGCGCACGCTCTGGTCGTTGGCGGGAGGATGGGGCTGGGCTCCGCTGCCGACGGGCCGCATCGACTGGACGGTGATGCCGCGCAAGATGTTGCCAAGCATCGGCGTATCGCGATCGACCGTGCGGCAGGTTCCGCGGTAGCGCGTCTTTTCGCACAGCTCCCAGTGCCCTTGCGCGACCCGGATCGAATTGACGGGCCAGGCGAGGCCGAGGTCGGGCTTCGCTTCGCCAATGAAGACGGCAGGGCCGCGATAGGCGGCGTCGCGATAGATGGTCGCCTCGGCGGGACGGTACATCCGGTCATCGGAGGTTTGCGCTGCCGATATCGAGGGACCGGCGCCGCTCGCAACGACGAGACCGATCATGAGCGGCCAACGAAAGAAAGTTTTAACCACGGCAACATTCTCCCCTGTGCAAAGAATATCGCCCCGCCCATGTTGAAATTACGCCTTATTCCCCCGCTTGGCAATTGCGGCCTCACGGGCGCTTGCAGGCGATCCGCTGCGGCCGGGCGTGCAACCAACGCGCGCGGGCGCCGTTTGTCACCCATCATGTCCAACCTCCCTTCCTCCCAGTCTCCCGCCCGCGCGGCTTTTGCCGAGCGCATCGCCGACCAGATGTTTCCCTGCGTGGGAGCCAAATCGGCGCTCGCCGCCGGGGGGCTCTCGATCGTCGAAGCCGGGCCGCTTGCGTGCGGGCGCGATGACGAGAAAATTCTCGACGCCCTTGAGGAGACGGCGGAAGCTTTCTGGCGCGGTAGCGGCCGGCGGTTCCACTCGCTTGCGGTCTTGTTCGGCGGACCCGCTCCCCGCGACGAGACTACCTTCGAGGCGCAAATGTGGGCGCGGCTTCAGGCGCTGGCCGACCGCGACGCCGCCCGCGGCGCGCCTGTCGATCCTGAGGTCAGCGAGCATCCTGCCAGCCCCTGGTTTGCCCTCAGCCTTGGGGGGCATGGCTATTTCATCGTTGGGCTTCATCCGGCAGCGAGCCGCCCTGCGCGCCGCTTCGACCAGCCCGCGCTGGTCTTCAATCTGCAAGCGCAGTTCGCCGCGCTCCGGCGCGACGGGCTTTATGACAAGATGCGCTCGGCGATCATGGCGCGCGATACCGCGCTCGCCGGAACACCCAACCCGATGCTCGCCGATTTCGGCGATGCGAGCGCGGCCGCGCAGTTCAGCGGGCGCGAGGTGGACGGCGACTGGTTCTGTCCCTTCCTGCCCCCGATGCGGAGATCGCGCGCTGCCTGAGATCGCACCTCGTTCGGGAACGGCCTTCACGCTCGATCGCGGGCAGCGGCTCGTGGTGACCGATCCGCGCGGCGAGCAGGTTGCCGACCTTCTCGCTTTCAACCGCGCCGACGTGGCCGAAGTCATCTCGTCGGGCCGCACGCTTGACTATGCGAGCCGTATTTATCTCTCGACGGGTGACAAGCTCTATTCGAACCGGAGCAACATATTGCTCGAAATCGTCGCGGATGACGTTGGACGTCACGATTTCCTGCTCACGCCCTGCTCGCGCGATACATTTCGCATCATCTACGGCGATACGAACCCCCACCGCGGCTGCTTCGGCAATCTTGCAGAGGCGCTTGCGCCCTATGGCATCGAGCCCGATGCGATCCCCGTCGCCTTCAACTGTTTCATGAATGTGCCCGTCGACGGCGTGACCGGTGCGTTGCGCGTCGACCCGCCGCTCAGCAAGGCGGGCGACAGCATCACCTTTCTTGCCCATGCCGATTTGATTATCGGGCTCACTGCCTGCTCGGCGCCCCAATCGAACAACGGTAGCTTCAAGCCGATCGCCTACCGGATCGAGGAATGAGCGCGGGCGCGTCTGCCGTGGACCGGCTGCGCGCGCACATTCTTTATGCTGCACGGCACCGGCGGCGGCTCAATCTTGCGAGCCCGCGGCGCTTCACCGAGTGGGTGCAGTGGCGCAAGCTCTTCGATCATGACCCGCGTCAGCCCCGGCTTCAGGACAAGGTCGCAGTCAAGTTTCATGTCGCCGAACTGCTCGGCCCCGACTGGATAACACCGACGCTATGGCACGGTACGGTCTTGCCCGACCGACCGCTGTGGCAGCCCCCCTTCGTGCTCAAGGCGCGCCACGGGTGCAACCAGAACCGCTATGTACGCGACGTCTCGGCCGACTGGTCGGAAATCCGGCGCGCTGCCACGCGCTGGATGCGCCATGGCTATGGCGGCTGGTTGGGAGAATGGCTCTACCGTGAAATTCCGCGCGGCCTGCTCGTCGAACCCTTTGTCGGCGAGGATCGCCGGCTACCGATCGATTACAAGATCTACGTTTTCGGGGGCTATCCCGCCGCGGTTCAGGTGCATCGCAATCGCGAGACGGGGCACAGCTGGGCGCTGTTCACTCCTGACTGGAGGCGGCTTGCGGCGCCCGACGGCCTGCCCGATCCGGCGCCGCCCCGGAGCCTCGCGCGCATGATCGCAGCGGCGGCATTGCTCGGCGAAGGTTTCGATTTCATTCGCGTCGATTTCTACGAGGTCGCCGGAGCGCCCCGCTTCGGCGAGATCAGCTTCTACCCGGGGTCGGGGCTCGACCCCTTCCGACCCGACGCAATCGACCTCTGGCTTGGCGAGCTGTGGCGCGCGGCGCGCGAAGGTCGGGGGGCGGGCGCATCGGCGGCGGGTGACTGGCTCGATCGCGCCGCGCGCCGCGCCGATCCGCTAGACCAGCCCTAGCATCAACCCGGCGAGCGCAGCCGACATCAGGTTCGATAGACTCCCCGCGAGCAGCGCCTTGAGACCCAGCCGCGCGATCATTGGGCGCTGGTTGGGCGCAAGCCCTCCGGTCACGGCCATCTGGATTGCGATCGAGCTGAAATTGGCAAAGCCGCACAGCGCAAAGGTCGCAATGGCAACCGAGATGGCCGAAAGGTCGCCCTGGACCTTGCCGAGGTCGATGAAGGCCACGAACTCGTTGAGCACGACCTTGGTCCCGAACAGCCCGCCCACGACGGCGCTTTCGTCCCATGGCACACCCATCAGCCACATCACCGGGCGAAAGATGGCGCCGATGATCGCCTGGAACGACAGATCGGGATATCCGAACCACCCCCCGATTCCGCCGAGCAAACCGTTGGCAAGCGCGACGAGAGCGACAAAGGCAAGCACCATCGCGCCGACCGCGACAGCCAGCTTGACGCCGGCCTGGGCCCCCTGCGCCGCGGCCATGATGATGTTCGCGGGCGTTTCTTCATCATGGCTCGCCTCGGGCAAGATCACGGGCTCGATGCCGAGGTCCTTGGGATCGTCGGGCATCATGATCTTCGCCATCAGGATGCCGCCCGGGGCCGACATGAAGCTCGCCGCCAGCAGATAGGGAAGGAGCTGCTCGCCGATCATGCTTGCATAGGCGCCGAGAATGGTTCCTGCGACCCCCGCCATCCCGACCGTCATCACGGTGAAAAGCTGCGAGGGTGTCAGGCTCGCAAGATAGGGACGGATGACGAGCGGCGATTCGGACTGACCGACGAAGATGTTCGCCGCGGCACCAAGACTTTCGACCTTGGTGATGCCGGTGACCTTCTGGATCGCGCCGCCGACCCATTTGATCACCAGCTGCATGATGCCGAGATAATAAAGGATCGAGATCAGCGAAGCGAAAAAGATGATGACCGGCAGCGCCGCGATCGCGAAGCTGTTTGCGCCCATTTCGGGCGAGGCGAGGGGGCCGAAGATGAAATCGGTTCCTGCCTTCGCATAGCCGAGCAGGTTCGAGACGCCGTTCGACATCGCTTGAACGACCGCGCGGCCCCATGGCGTTCCGATCACGAGCAGCGCGAAGCCTGCTTGCAGCAGAAAGGCGGGAATGACGACGCGCAGCCGGATCCAGCGGCGGTTCGACGAAAAAGCGATGGCGATCGCCAGCAATGCAGCGATCCCCAGCAGACCAATCAGGCGTTCCATATTCTCGTCGCGTCCCCCGCAAGTTTACCGGGCCTGTCTAGCGGGCTTTGGCGCCGGGGCAAGGGTAGCTGCACTCCTTCCATCGCAACACCGGGGGTGGGTGCCTGGCGGGCGGCCCATTGCTTTCCCATCACATTGCCTGGGGAGGGGCGCTGGGGGGGGCGGGCACGGTCGTGGCGATCTTGCTCGCGCAGGCCCGCTGGGACTGGGCCAGCCGGCGGCCGAGGGGCCCTCAGCCGCAGGCACCGGTTCTACGATGGATCCGCTCACCTTAGGCCCTTGCGCAGTCGCCCTGCCGAAGTGCCGAGCTTTCGAAAGAGAGCGCCGCGTCATCCTGATTTTGCGCGCCAGCCATTTCTTCAACCCGCCGCCCACCGGATGGCGCTGCGAGGGGCGCCCGACGCCTTCCTCCCGCAAACATAATCCGCCCGGTGGAGCGCATCTTCCCACGCCGCACAAAAGCGATTAAGCGGCGCCGATGGAAAGCTCGTCCCCGCGCACGCTCGCGCCCTCGCTGTTGCTCTTTGCGATCCTCTATGGCGGCATGGTCCCGCTCGGCGGCTTTCTGGGCGCCAAGCAGGTCGCACTCGGACCGCTGGCGGTCGAGGCGGGTATCTTTCCCTTTCTGACGTTGATCGCGATTTCGAGTGGCATCGCCGAACTCCATGGGCGTGTCGTCGCAGACCGGTTGGTGCGGCTTGGCTTCATCCCGCTGATTCTCGCAATCCTTCTCGCGCTGTTCGTCCTGAGGCTGCCGACCGATCCCGGAATGTACGAGCCTGCCAAGGAGGCGTTCCCGATCATCGTCGGACAGGGCTGGCGCATGATGGCCGCGGGGATCCTCGCCTATGGTGTGTCGGTCAGCCTCAACGTCTGGCTCTTCTCGCGCATGACCGCGAACAACGGCCGCCTGCTGCCATTGCGCGGTTTCATCGCGGCGGCGCTCAGCCAGATCGTCGACACGCTGATTTTCATCACGGTCAGCTTCTATGGCGTTCGCCCGATCGGCGAGTTGATGCTGGGACAGATGGTTGCCAAGGTCGTGCTCTCGGCGGTGATGGTGCCGCTGCTTGTCATGGCGGTGGTTGCGATTGGACGGCGGCTCGACGGGGCGAGCACGCCCGCAGGGGAGGCCCGGGCATGACGTCTCCCGCCGATCCCTCGAAAATGCCCGATCTTCTCGCCAAGGCCGAAACGCTCGTCGAGGCGCTGCCCTATCTGCAGCGCTATGCCGGCGAGACCTTCGTGATCAAATATGGCGGCCATGCGATGGGCGATCCGGAGGCGCAGCGCGATTTCGCCGAGGACGTCGTGCTGCTCAAGGCCGTCGGGATCAACCCGGTGGTTGTTCACGGCGGCGGGCCGCAGATCGGCGCGATGCTCAAGCAACTCGGGATCGAGTCGACCTTCGTCGGCGGGCTTCGCGTCACCGATGCCGCGACGGCCGAGGTCGCCGAAATGGTTCTTGCCGGCAAGATCAACAAGGAGATCGTCGGATGGATCGCGGGGCTCGGCGGGCGCGCCGTTGGCATTTCGGGCAAGGATGCGAATCTGGTCCTCGCCGAGAAAGTCCGGCGGAGCGAGCCTGACCCCAATTCGGGGATCGAGCGCCATGTCGACCTCGGCTTCGTCGGCGAACCGGTGAGCGTCGATCCGACGATCCTGACCAATCTTGCCAGCGACCATTTCATCCCGGTCGTCGCGCCGGTCGCGCTCGGAGCCGATGGCGCAACCTATAATATCAACGCCGATACCATGGCGGGGGCGATTGCCGGCGCGCTTGGCGCCAAGCGCTTCTTCCTGCTTACCGATGTCGCCGGGGTGCTCGACAAGTCGGGGACGCTGCTCACCGATCTCGACCGCATGGGGATCGACGCGCTGAAGAAGGACGGGACGATCACCGGCGGCATGATTCCAAAGGTCGATACCTGTCTGTCTGCGGTCGACACCGGGGTCGAGGCGGCGGTCATCCTTGACGGGCGGATCCCGCACGCGATGCTGCTTGAAATTTTCACTGCACGGGGTGCGGGAACGCTCATTCATCGCTAGGGTGGCGCACCCCGACGAACCCGGCCGGAGACCTTAATGTACCTGATGCTCCTTCAGATTCTGTCGATCCTCCTCAACATCCTGTGGTGGATCATCATCATTCAGGCGGTGATGTCGTGGCTGCTCGCCTTCAACGTGATCAACACTCACAATGAGTTTGTGCGCCAACTCTGGTACGTGCTCGAGAGGATCACCGAACCGCTCTATCGCCCGTTTCGTCGTATCATGCCCGATTTTGGCGGCATCGACCTGACGCCAATGGTGGTGCTGATCCTGCTCATCATCCTGCGTGGTCCAGTGATGAACTATCTTTACACGCTCGGCATCAACGCCGGGGTGATCTGATGACGTCCGACATCATCGACGGCAAGGCGTTTGCGGCGGCCCTGCGCCTGCGAATTGCCGACGCGGTTCCCGCGTTCGAGGCAGCGACGGGCCGCGTGCCCGGCCTTGCCGTGGTGCTTGTCGGCGATGATCCGGCGAGCGCGGTCTATGTGGCCTCGAAGGGGAAGGCGACCCTCGCGGCCGGCATGGCGAGCTTTGAACATCGGCTCCCCGCCGACGCGGCGCAGGCCGAGGTCGAGGGGCTGCTGGCGCAGCTCAATGCCGACGAGACGGTCGATGGGATCTTGTTGCAGCTGCCGCTCCCTCACCATCTCGACGAGCAGGCGGCGGTTGCGACGATCGACCCCGACAAGGATGTCGACGGGCTGACCCCCGTGAGTGCGGGGCGGCTCGCGCTCGGCATTCCGGGGATGGTCCCCTGCACGCCCTATGGCTGTTTGCTTCTGCTGCAGGACCGGCTGGGCGACCTGTCGGGGAAGGACGCGGTGGTGATCGGCCGATCGATCCTCGTCGGCAAGCCGATGGCGGCCTTGCTGCTCGGCGCCAATTGCACCGTCACGATGGCGCACAGCCGCACGAAGGACCTGCCCGATCTGGTTCGGCGCGCCGACATCGTCGTCGCTGCTGTCGGGCGGCCCGAAATGGTGCGCGGCGATTGGATCAAGCCCGGCGCAGTGGTCATCGATGTCGGCATCAACCGCCTGCCGCCCGCCGAGGGCGCGGCCAAGGGACGCCTGGTCGGCGATGTTGCCTATGAGGAAGCGGCAGCGGCTGCGGCGGCGATTACCCCGGTGCCCGGCGGCGTGGGGCCGATGACCATTGCCTGCCTGCTTCGCAACACGCTCGTTGCCGCGCATCGCCGCGCCGGGCTTTCCGACCCGGAGGGCTTCTGATGCGCGCGCTGGCGCTGGTCGCCGCCTGTTCCGCGCTGCTTGGGGGCTGCGCGCCCGGCGGCGATATTTACAACCGTCCGCTCGGCGCCAACCCCAGCGCCTACATCGCGGCTGAAATCGCCTTTGCACGGCTCGCGCAGGACAAGGGGCAGTGGACCGCCTTTCGCGAGACATCGGCGGCGGACGCAGTCATGTTCGTCCCGGAGCGAGTGAATGCGCGCGAGTGGCTCCGTTCGAAGAAGGATCCCGCTACTTCGGTGAGGTGGCAGGCGCATGCGGTATATGTGAGCTGTGATGGCAATGCCGGCGCAACCACCGGCGCGTGGCAGAACGGGCCCGCGCAGGGCTATTTCACAACAGTCTGGCGACGCGATCCGATGCGCGGGGACCTTCGCTGGGTGCTCGATCATGGCGACGCACTCGAAACGCCGCGTGAGGCACCGGATTTCATCGAGTCGAAGCAGGCCGTTTGCGGGTCGCGGCCCACGGCTGCGCAGCCGGCAGAGACAGGCGGTGATACGGCCGTTGGTCTGTCGTCCGACCAGACGCTCGCGTGGACCTCGACCGTTCGCCCGGACGGGTCGCGCCGCGTAACGGTCCAAATGTGGGATGGCAGCGCGATGGCGCCGGTAATCGACGATCAGGTCGCGGCGCCGACCAAGCCGTGATCGATCTTTTCATCTCGGCTTTCGTCACGCTGTTCGTGGTGATCGATCCGCCGGGCTGCGCGCCGATCTATGCCAGCCTGACCGCCGGAGCAAACGCGGCGCAGCGACGCTCGATGGCGATCCGGGCTACGCTGATTGCGGGTGCAATCCTCATCTTCTTTGCGATGTTCGGCGAAGCGCTGCTGAGCTTCCTCCACATAGATCTCGATAGCTTCCGCATCGCGGGGGGCATCATGCTCTTCATCATTGCGATCGATATGGTGTTCGAGAAGCGCACCGAGCGGCGCGAACAGCGCGCGGAGAAGCTACGTTCGACCCCTGAGGTCGAGGATGTTTCGGTCTTTCCGATGGCAATGCCAATGCTCGCGGGCCCGGGCTCGATCGCGTCCGTCATGCTGCTCGTCGCCCAGAACAACGGGCTCGACCGTGCGCTCGTCATCTTCGGCGCATTGCTGCTCGTTCTCGCCATCACGCTCGCGGCGTTGCTGACCGCAGGGCCGCTGATGCGGCTGATTGGCGGCAAGGGTGAGGCGGTGATCACCCGGCTGCTCGGTGTGCTGCTTGCCGCGCTCGCCGCCCAGTTCGTGATCGACGGGCTCAAGGCGAGCTTCCCGAGCCTCGGGTGACCCCTCCCCAGCGGGGGAGGGGCCTTGACGATTACCGAGCTGCGTTGACGTCGTTCTGGGTGACCGGCGCGATACGAATTTCGACGCGGCGGTTGCACTGACGGTCAGCCTCGGTGGTTTCGGGCGTGCATTTGAGCTGCGATTCGCCATAGCCCATCGTTGCCATGCGGGCGCGTTGGACGCCGCGGGTCGCGAGATAGTCGGCCACCGAAGCGGCGCGGCGTTCGGAGAGGCCCTGATTATAGCTATCGCTGCCCGACGAATCGGTGTGACCGTAAATGTCGATATAGGTGCTTGGATATTCGCCGAGCGTCGAGGCGACGCTGTCGAGCGCGCTGCGGAACTGGCTTTTGACCACGGCGCTGTTGAGGTCGAACGTGACGTCGCCGGGCATGTTGAGGACGAGCTGGTCGCCCTGGCGCTCGACGTCAATGCCGGTGCCAGCCGTGCGTTCGCGCAGCTTCTTTTCCTGCTGGTCCATATAATAGCCGACGCCCGCGCCTGCGACCGCGCCGATACCCGCACCGACAATTTCCTCGGTCCGGCTGTTCTTCCCGCCGATGAGATCGCCGAGCAGATAACCGCCGAGCGCGCCACCGACGCCGCCGATCGCGGCCTTGGAAATCTTCTTCTCCCCGGTGACGGGATCGGTCACGCAGCCGCTGAGCGTGAGCATCCCGATGCCGGCGAGGGCGGTGAGCTTGATCATCTTGGTCTTCATTGTTTCGCTCCCTATTCTCAGGCCGCGCGCCATCCTGGCCGCCGCCCTACCATCCCGATAACAGATGGCCCGGCAAGTGGTTCCAGACACTTGCTGAACCATGGCTGAGTAGGCACCGGCCGGTGCCATTGTGCAAAGCGGCGGCTTTGTCCTATAGGGACGCGATGACCGACGATTGCAGGGGCCAGGCGCGATCGCGCCCGTTCACCATCCCATGACCCCCTTTCCCTGGAGCGACGTGGCGATCATCGCCGTGCTGATCCTCCTCAACGGCGTCTTCGCCTTGTCCGAACTCGCGATCGTTTCCGCCCGCGGCCCACGCTTGCAGGCAGCGGAAAAGCGGGGAAGCCGCGGCGCCCGCATCGCGCGCCAGCTTGCCGCCGATCCCGGGCGCTTTCTCTCGACGGTCCAGGTCGGCATCACGCTGATCGGCATTCTCGCCGGCGCCTATTCGGGCGCCAGTCTCGGACAGCCGGTCGCCGAGCGGTTGCAAGGCGCGCTCGGTCTCGACGCGGAGACCGCGCGCAACGCCGGTTTCGCGGCTGTCATAGCGATCACCACCTATTTCTCGCTGATCGCGGGCGAGCTGGTGCCCAAGCAGTTTGCGCTGCGGGCGCCCGAAAGCATCGCGGTGGTGATGGCCGTACCGATGCTGTGGCTCTCGCGTATCGCCGCGCCGCTCGTCTGGCTCCTCGACACGAGCTCGAGCCTGGTATTTCGCATCCTCGGCCTCAAACGCGAATCGGAAGATCGGGTGACCGCCGAGGAGCTGCACCTGATTGTCGCTGAAGCTTCGAAATCCGGGGTCATCGAGGAAAGCGAACGCGCCATCATCTCGGGCGTCGTGCGCCTTGCAGACCGACCGGTGCGCGAGGTGATGACGCCGCGGATCGATGTCGACTGGATCGACATCGCCTCGGATGCGGATGCGGTGCGCGCCAAGCTGCTTGAAACGCCGCACACACGGCTGCCCGTCGCACGCGGATCGGTCGACAATATCGTCGGCGTTGTCCAGGCGCGCGACATTGCCGGCGCGCTGTTCCGAGGGCAGAAACTCGACCTCGAAACGCTGACTCGCCGCGCGGCCGTGATCCACGACCAGATCGACGCGATGGACGCGCTTGAAAGTCTGCGCGTCGCGGAAGTGCCGATGCTGCTTGTCCACGACGAATATGGTCACTTTGAAGGGCTGGTGACCCCTGCTGACCTGCTTTCCGCGATTGCGGGCGAATTTGCATCCGACCAGGACATCGGCAGCGAACCCTTCGTCACGGAGCGCGACGATGGCAGCCTGCTCATCGCGGGCTCGATGCCCGCGGACCAGATGGCCGATCGGCTGGGAATCGATCTTGCCGACGACCGCGACTATGCGACCGCGGCGGGACATGCGCTCGCCATCCTGAAGCATCTGCCAACCGAGGGCGAGAGCTTCACCGACCGCGGCTGGCGCTTCGAGATCGTCGACATGGACGGGCGCAAGATCGACAAGCTGCTGGTGAGCGCGATCCGCGGACCCCAGGAAGGGCTGGCCGAAGCCTAGGCCAGCGCTCCTTAAAATGACGCCCGCGTCGGTCGGAATCTTCCCGCTCAGAGCGTGACGAGCCCTGACGGGCTGTCAGAGATCCCCGCCGAGGGCGCCATATTTCGCCTCGAAGCCAGCCTTGTCGCCCCGCGCAAGATAGCCAGCCTGATCAACCCAATTGTCGCGGGTGATGCGGCCTGCGAAATTGCCGAGCTTGGGGTCGATCGCGGCGATGTCGGCGTCAGTCCAGGCCGCAATCTGCTCGAAGCGGGTAACGCCGAGGCTGTTGAGCAGCGCCACGAGTTTGGGGCCGACGCCTTTGAGCAATTGGAGATTGTCCGCCTGGCCCGCCGTCGGGGCGGCAGCCGCGGCGACCGTTTCCGGGACAGGCTCCGGCGCTGCGGCCGCTGCTGGCGCAGGACTTGGGGTTGGCGCGGGGGGCGGGGTCTTCTTGAACGCGGGCTCGGCGGCAATGATCTCGGGTTTCACCGGTTCGAGCGGCTTGGCGGGCCTGGCGGGCTCGGCCGCCGGGGGAGCGACATCATGCGGTTTGCGCCGAGCGGCGAGCCACCAGACTAGCGCGATGACGACTATCAGTACGACGAGCGCGGCGATCCAGTTTTCCTGAAGCCAAGTCATGGGATTTCTGCTCCTTGTTCCTGTGTTCCCGCGCTGGCGGGAGCCCAGTGTCTCATGGCAGCGAAGGACCGGGATATCGGACCGGTCCTGCTGCGTCCAGTCTTGCTACCTTGCCTCGCGCGCGACTTCGCGCCAGCCAATATCGCGCCGACAGAAGCCGCTCGCAAAATCGATCCGGTCGACCGCGGCATAGGCGCGCGCCTGCGCCTCGCTCACCGTCTTGCCCGTAGCGGTGACGTTGAGGACGCGCCCGCCGGCGGCGACGATTGCGCCGTCCGCGCGCGCCGTTCCGGCGTGGAAGACGCGCACGCCGCCCGTTTCGGCCTGGGCGATGCCCCGGATCACGCCGCCTTTTTCCGGAGTCCCGGGATAGCCGCTGGCGGCCATCACCACGGTCAGCGCATAGTCGTGTGAAAAGGCGGGCGGGGTCGCGCTTGCGAGGTCCCCCGTCGCGGCGGCGTGGAGCAGCGCCGCGAAATCGCCGGTGAAGCGCATCATCAGCACCTGGCATTCGGGGTCGCCGAAGCGGCAATTATATTCGATCAGCTTTGGTCCCGTGTCGGTGAGCATCAGCCCGGCGAAAAGGACGCCGACATAAGGGGTGCCCTCGGCCGCGAGCGCACTGACGGTCGGACGGATGATCCGGTCCATCACTTCCGTTTCGAGGTCTGCGGTCAGCACGGGGGCGGGGCTGTAGGCGCCCATGCCGCCCGTGTTCGGGCCGGTATCGCCGTCGCCAACGCGCTTGTGGTCCTGGGCGCTGCCGAACGCCATCACATGGTCCCCGTCGGAGAGGGCGAAGAAGCTCGCCTCCTCGCCGGCCATGAATTCCTCGATGACCACCTCGGCGCCCGCACCCCCGAAGGCGCCGGCGAACATGTCATCGATCGCAGCGGCGGCCGCCTCGCGCGTTTCTGCGATGATCACACCCTTTCCCGCGGCGAGACCGTCGGCCTTGATTACAACCGGGACGGCAAAGCCTTCGAGCACCGCGTGCGCTTCCTCGGCAGAGGTGCAGCGGACATAGGCGGCGGTCGGGATGCCGGCGCGCGCGCACAGATCCTTGGTAAAACCTTTCGAACCCTCGAGCCGCGCCGCGGCGGCGGATGGTCCAAAGACTGCGACGCCCATGTCGCGCAGGCGGTCCGCAAGTCCGGCGACGAGCGGCGCCTCGGGGCCGACGACGACGAAGTCGATGGCGTGCGCGCGGACGAAGGCGATCAGCCCGTCGAGATCGTCGGCGGCGAGCGGCGCGCATTCGGCGAAGGTTTCGATCCCCGGGTTGCCGGGGGCGGCATAGAGCTTGCGACAAGACGGCGATTGCGCCAACTGCCAGCTCAGCGCATGTTCGCGGCCTCCCGAGCCCACCAGCAGGATGTTCATGTCCATTCCTTTTCCCGATCCGGCGTCCGACAACGACCCCGCGGCGCGGCTGTTAGCCGAGGCGGCGACGGGCGACAATGCTCCGGCGCTTTCGGTCAGCCAATTGTCAGCTGCGATCAAGCGCACGGTCGAGGATGGTTTTGCGCGCGTTCGGGTGCGCGGCGAGCTCTCGGGGGCGAAGCGCGCGGCGTCGGGGCATTTTTATGCCGGGCTCAAGGACGATAATGCGCTGATCGACATGGTGATGTGGAAGGGGCAGGCCGCGCGACTCGCCTTCCGGCCCGAAGACGGGATCGAAGTGATCGCGACCGGCAAGCTCACCACCTATCCGGGCCGTTCAAAATATCAGCTCGTCGTCGAGAGCCTCGAAGTCGCGGGCGAAGGCGCGCTGATGCTGCTCTTCGAGAAATTGAAGGCTCGGCTGGGGGCCGAAGGGCTGTTCGACCGCGAGCGCAAACAGCGTCTCCCCTATCTGCCGCGCACGATCGGCGTGGTGACCTCGCCCACGGGCGCGGTGATCCGCGACATCCTCCACCGGCTGGCCGACCGCTGCCCGACGCGGGTCATCGTCTGGCCAGTCCTGGTGCAGGGCGAGGGTGCGGCGGCCCAGGTCGCGAATGCGGTGCGCGGGTTTGACGCGCTCGCCCCCGGCGGGCCGGTGCCGCGCCCCGACCTGGTCATCGTTGCGCGCGGGGGCGGCTCGATCGAGGATCTGTGGGCGTTCAACGAAGAGGTGGTCGTGCGCGCGATCGCCGATTGCCGCATCCCCACGATCAGCGCGGTGGGGCACGAGACCGACGTGACGCTCGCCGACCATGCTGCCGATGTGCGCGCACCGACGCCCACTGCGGCGGCCGAGATGGCTGTGCCGGTACGCGCCGAGCTGATGGCGCAGCTTGCGACATGGCGCGGACGCATGATTGGCGCGGCGAATCGAACGCATGCGCTCCGCGGCGAGCGGCTGGCGGCGCTTGCTCGGCACCTCCCGCGGCGCGATGCGCTCTATGCGCCCCAGCGGCAGCGGCTCGACGATGCCGGGGACAAGCTCGATCGCTGTCAGCGGCACCGCCTCGCGGTCACCGCCGAGCGGCTGGCGAGTCGGTCGGCGGCGCTGCGACCGGCGCTGCTCGCGCGCGCGTGGGACCGCGACCGCGCCCGGCTTCAGGGCCTCGCGCGGCTGCTCGCCTCGCTCGACCCGCGCGCGCTCCTGTCGCGCGGCTATGCGATGGTGCGCGACTCGCGGGGCGCTATCGTCACCCATGCCGCGGGGGCGCGCGCTGCGGGAAATCTGCGGCTTCAGTTTGCCGACGGCGAGGTGCCGGTGGCGGTTGACGCCGGAAGTGACCCCACTTCCGCAGCGAGCCCGGCGCCCGCTCCCAAAGCGCTGCGCCGCGCCGCGCCGCCGCCCCGGCGAGAGCAGGGCGAGCTCTTCTGACCGCAGCAGGGGTGGCCGCGCGGTGCGATACTGCTATAGTCACTCGTCTGAAACCTCTCCTCCCGATGGATATGACCCCATGCTGATCGCCAGCCGCAACCGACTTGCCCGCCTGCACTATGGACCCAATGGGTTCCGCGTCCTGTCGCCGGGCGACCATGTGCTTTGCGCGGTTACCGGCGTGCCGATCGGGCTCGACGAGCTGCGCTATTGGTCGGTCGCGCGGCAAGAAGCCTATGCCACCGCTGCTATCTCGGTTCAGGCCGCGCTCGACTCCGGCAAGGCATGAGACTGGGGCTTGCGCCGCGCTCGCCCGCGGCATGGCCGTTGCTGCTGCTGGTCGCGAGCTGCGTCCCGCCTGCCCCCCCGCCGCTCGCTCCGCCGCCTGCGCCGAGCGCTGCGCCCATTCCCTCTCCCAGTCCCGCTCCCCGCCCGGCGCCCCCACGCGCCGACTTCACCATCTTGCGCGGAACGCCGGTTCAAGGGGGCACGCTGCTTGGAGAGGCGCCTGACACGACGCAGGGGCTGACGCTGGATGGCAAGCCGGTTGCGATCGCGGCCGACGGGCGCTTTCTGATCGCCTTCGACCGTGACGCGGTGACGCCGCAGCATCTCGTCGCGACGCTTGCCGATGGGCGGCGGGTCGAGCGCCTCTTGACCGTCGCGCCGGGAAGCTGGCGAATCGAGCATATCAATGCGCCGTGGCGCGGAAGCGCTTCGAGCGACGCCGAGTTCGCGCGCCGCCGCCCCGCCGAACTTGAACAGATTGCCGAGGCGCGCCGCGTCGACCACGAGGTTGGCGGCTGGCGCCAGTCGTTTCGCTGGCCAGCGACCGGGCGCCTTTCGGGCTTCTTTGGGTCGCAGCGCGTCTACCAGGGCAAGCCCGGCGCCTATCACAGCGGCACCGATATCGCGGTCCCCGCGGGCACGCCCTTCCATGCCCCCGCGGACGGGGTGGTCGTTCTCGCCGCGACGACGCCCTTCACGCTCGAGGGCAATCTCCTGATCGTCGACCATGGGATGGGGCTGAACAGCGCCTTCCTCCACTGCCAGAGCCTCGAGGTAAAGGTCGGAGACCGGGTGGTGCAGGGCCAGCGGCTCGGGACGGTGGGGCAGACGGGGCGGGCAACCGGCCCGCATCTTCACTGGGGATTGAAATGGCGCGACGCGCGTCTCGACCCGGGCACACTTGCAGGACCGATGCCGCGCTGACTTTTTGTGCACCGCAATAAAACTGGTAACTGCTGAAACAAAATGTCGCGAATGGGCAGCCGCAGCACATTGTATTTCGCGGTTTCTCTGTGTTGTTGCAAATACGTCACAATGGCCTGCGAAACCGCAAAAACGGCGGGGAATTTCCTTTACTCAAGCTGAATGTGAGGTCATCCCGCGGCCTATCGGGGTGTATCGCGCGCTGGGGCCAGGGGTCTGCGCGCGCAATCCATCCGGGTATCATAGCCACCAGTAGCAAGGGACTGCACTGTGAAGAAAACCCATTTCTCGAAGCTGAAATTGAGCGTCGCGCCTGTCGTATTGGGCGTCGCGCTGGTTTCGGCTCCCGCTTCCGCGCAGGATGCGCCGGCCGATGAAGGCGCGTCCGAGGACAACGCGATCGTCGTCACCGGTTCGATCCTCCGCCGCACGGACACGGAAACGCCGTCTCCGGTCACCGTGCTGAGCTCGGAAACGCTCCAGGAGCGCGGCATCAACACCGTCGCCGACGCCGTTCAGCGTCTGTCGGCGAACGGCGCGGGCACGATCACCCAGGGCTGGAACACCGGCTTCAACTTCGCTTCGGGTGCGAACGCGCCGGCGCTGCGCGGCTTGACCGTGCAGGCGACCCTGTCGATCTCGGACGGCCTGCGCATGGCCCCCTATCCGCTCGCGGACGACGGCCAGCGCAACTTCGTCGACCTCAATACCATCCCCAATGCCGTCGTCGACCGAATCGAGGTTCTGCGTGACGGTGCGTCGTCGACCTATGGTGCCGACGCGATCGCGGGCGTGATCAACGTCATCACCAAGAAGGAAATCCAGGGCCTCCACCTCGGTGGTTCGCTCGGGGTGTCGCAGCGTGGTGACGCCGGTGAGCAGCGTATTGATGCGACCTGGGGCTATGGCGATCTCGACGACCAGGGCTTCAACTTCTACGTCAGCGGTGAATATCAGAAGCAGGACGCGCTCTATGCGCGCGACCGCGGCTACCCGTTCAACTCGGCCGACTGGTCGCGCATGTGCGGCGCAAGCGGAAGCTGCCTGAGCAACCTTAACTGGAACGGCGTGACCCAGGAAATTCTTGACGGGTTCATCGCCTCTGGTCGTCCGGGCTTTGTCGCCGTTCCCGATCCGGGTTCGGATCCGGACAACCCGACCTATGATCTTGGTTATACAACCGCCAACTGGGCTGCTGCCTATAACGGGCTGATCTCCATCCCGGGCGTCGCGCTGGTGCGCCGTGCTGGCGTCGGTGCCGCTAATCCGGCCGATCCGCGCAACCGGTTCCAGTTCCTGAACCCGGCTGCGGGTTGCCGCGGGTTCGATGCGATCACCATCACGCCGGAAATGTCGAACACTTCGCCGCTGACGACGTGCGAAGTCGATTTCCAGAACCAGTACATCATGCTGCAGCCGGAGATCGAACGTAAGGGTCTGACCGCGCGCTTTACGGCCAATGTCGGCGACAATGCGCAGGTTTACGCGATCGCAAACTATTATCAGACCAAGAGCCACGCGTCCTTCACGCCGCTGGGCTTCAACGGCACGCCTACCCCGCCGAACAACCAGGCTGCGGCCTACAACGTGCTTCTCCCTGTGTACGTCTGCGCCAGCGGCGTTGGCACGATCGACGGGCTGAACACCGGTTGCGACGCCACCAATGGGGTACTCAACCCGTACAACCCGTTCGCCGCTGAGGGCGCGCGCGCGCAGATGCTCGTGCGTTCGACCCGCGGCCGCACTGTCGACACCAACTCGCGCGCGCTGCGCGGGGTGCTGGGCATCGATGGCAGCTTCGGCGACGACTGGCGCTATTCTGCTAACTTTACGGCGTCGGAAGTCCGCCTGAAGCGCACCCAGGAAAATTACCTGATTCCGCAGCGCATCATGGATCTCGTTGCTCGTGGTGAGTTCAACTTCAATGACCTCGAAGCCAATTCGCAGGACACGTGGGATTATATTGCTCCGCGCCAGACGACGACTTCGGTGTCGCAGCTCTGGCAGGTTCAGGCGACCCTCGCCAAGGATCTGTTCGAGCTTCCGGGTGGTCCGCTGCAAGCGGCGGTCGGCGTGTCGTACCGCGACGAATCGATCGACGCTCCCAGCGCCAACCCTGGCACGCTGGGCAACCAGTATGATCGTTATTACAGCATCAACTCGGTTGGTACTGTGGGCAGCCGCAACGTGAAGTCGGCGTTCTTCGAAGTGAGCGCGCCGATCATCGACCAGCTCGAACTCGGCTTCTCGGGCCGCTACGACGATTATTCGACGGGCCAGTCGAACTTCTCGCCGAAGTTGAGCGCAAAGTTCACGCCGATCCCGCAGGTTGCGATCCGTGGCACCTTCTCGAAGGGCTTCCGCATCCCGAGCTTCAATGAAAGCTTCGGCCTACCGACCACGGGGTATGTGACGCGTACCGTCAACTGCACGACCTATGCTGCATTCTGCGCGGCGCACGGGAACAACGCCTATGCGACGGGCAACTACAGCCTCGGTCTCACGCAGGTTGGCAACCCGGATCTCGATCCCGAAAAGTCGACGGCCTTTACCGCCGGCGTCATTTTCGAGCCGGTTCGCAACGTCAGCCTGACGGTCGACTTCTGGCATATCAAGGTCAAGGACCTGATCACCGGCGTTACCGACACCAGCGCTGCTGAAGCGGCTTACTATGCCAACAATGGCGTCGTGAACATTCCGGGCATCACCGTGATCCCGGGTCAGCCGGATCCGGCATTCCCGAATGCGCTTCCGGTTATCGGCTTCATCCAGTCGTCATTCACCAACCAGGACCAGCAGACGGTCAGCGGCATCGACTTCGGTGCCCGCGCCAGCCTGCCGATCGGCAACTCGCTGACCTGGCGCACGGACTTCGACGCTTCGTACATGCTGAAGTATGAGCTGAAGACCGACGCGGGTGACGTGCTGCGCTACGACGGCACGCTCAGCCCCTGCAACATCACGTCCTGCTCGGGTTCGCCCAAGTGGCGCGCGACGTGGCAGAACACGCTGGAGTTCGGCGATACCGCGGTCAGCCTGACGGCCTATTACACCAAGGGCTATGACACAGCGTCGATCGACTTTGGCGGCATCAAGGGCGATTGCGCGTTCAATGCGGAAAATGGTGTTTCGACCCATGCCTATGTCGACGGAACTCCGGTCAACTGTAAGACCAAGGACATCTGGAACCTCGACATGACGGTTTCGCAGAAGATTGGGGACAAGTTCACGATTTACGCGAACATCCTCAACCTCCTCGACACCAAGCCGCCGTTCGATCCGGACTCGGCCTATGGTCTGTTCGGCTTCAACCCGGCCTGGGCTGGTCCGAACATCATGGGTCGTTACTTCCGCCTCGGCGCGAAGGTCGACTTCTAAGTCCAAGGCCTTTAGAAAAGTGGGCGGTTCCTTCGGAGCCGCCCATTTTCTTTGGGCCATCCAGAAAGGGGGCCTCACCCGATGAAAGGAACGATCGGAGTGTTACGTATTCTCTCTCTCGCCGCTCTCTTGGCGGTGGCACCGGCAGCCTCGCAGGCGGCGGCACCCGGGAAAGCGACGGCTGACAAGCCTGATGCAGAGAAGAAAATCTGCAAGCGCGAGGTCGCGACCGGCTCGATCATGTCGCGCCGCATCTGCCATACCAGGGCGGAATGGGATCAGCTCGAAGAGCAAGGCAAAGCTGACCTCGACCGGACGCGCGCGATGGAGCGTTCGCGTTCCCTCGTCGAAGGGAACCGCTGAGCTCTAGCGGAATGTCCCGGCGCCAAGGCCGGGACATTGCTTCCTTTCGAGATCAGGCGGGCGTCAGGACGAGCGCACCGTCGCCCTCGTCGACCTTGATGGTCGATCCATCCTTCACCTCCCCTTTCAGGATCAGGTCGGCGAGCGGATCCTGCAGATATTTCTGCACCGCGCGTTTGAGCGGCCTTGCGCCGTAGACCGGATCATATCCGACGCGGCCGAGCCAGGTCCGGGCCGCGTCGCTGAGGTCGAGCGTCACCTTCCGATCGGCGAGCAGCTTCTGCACCCGCGCGACCTGGATATCGACGATCCCGCCCATATGCTGCTGGCCGAGACGGTGGAACAGCACGATCTCGTCGAGCCGGTTGAGGAACTCGGGCCGGAAATGGCCGCGGACAACCTCCATCACGGCGGGCTCGGCCTGTTCGACTGGCGCGTCGTCGGGAAGCGCCGCGATTGCCTGGCTGCCGAGGTTTGACGTCAGGATGATCAGCGTGTTGGTAAAATCCACCGCGCGCCCCTGCCCGTCGGTCAGCCGCCCGTCGTCGAGCACCTGGAGCAGGATGTTGAACACATCGCCATGGGCCTTTTCGACCTCGTCGAAGAGAACGACCTGGTAGGGCCGGCGGCGGACGGCTTCGGTGAGCACGCCGCCCTCTTCATAGCCGACGTAGCCCGGCGGCGCGCCGATCAGCCGCGCGACGCTGTGCTTTTCCATGAACTCGGACATGTCGATGCGGACCATCGCATTGTCATCGTCGAACAGGAAGCGCGCAAGCGCCTTGGTGAGCTCGGTCTTGCCGACGCCCGTGGGCCCGAGGAAGAGGAACGAGCCCAGGGGGCGGTTCGGGTCCTGTAGTCCGGCGCGCGCGCGGCGGACAGCGGTCGAGACCGCACGCACGGCCTCGTCCTGCCCGATCACCCGCTTGCCGAGCTGTTCTTCCATGCCGAGCAGCTTTTCGCGCTCGCCCTCGAGCATCCGGTCGACCGGGATACCGGTCCAGCGGCTGACCACTGCAGCGATATCGTCGGCGGTGACTTCTTCGCGCAGCATCGCGTTGCCCGAGACGGCCTGTGCCTCCTCGAGCTGCTTTTCGAGGGCGGGAATGGTCCCGTAGCTGAGCTCGCCCGCCTTGGCGAGGTCGCCCGCGCGCTGGGCCAGTTCAAGCTGGCTGCGCGCAGCGTCGAGCTCTTCCTTGATCTTCGCCTCGGCGTGGATCTTCTCCTTTTCCGCCTGCCATTTCTGGGTGAGCTCGGCCGACTGCTGCTCAAGGTTCGCCAGCTCGGCGCGGAGCTTCTCGAGCCGGTCCTTCGACGCGGCATCGGTTTCCTTCGTCAGCGCAGCCTCTTCGATCTTCATCTGAATGATGCGGCGGTCGAGGGTCTCGATCTCCTCGGGCTTCGACTCGACCTCCATGCGGATGCGGCTCGCCGCCTCGTCCATCAGGTCGATCGCCTTGTCGGGGAGGAAGCGGTCGGAGATATAGCGGTGCGACAGCGTCGCCGCGGCGACGATCGCGCCGTCGGTGATGCGCACGCCGTGGTGCAGTTCATATTTCTCCTTCAGTCCGCGCAGGATCGAGATCGAATCCTCGACCGTCGGCTCACCCACGAAGACCGGCTGGAAGCGCCGCTGGAGCGCGGGGTCCTTCTCGACATATTTGCGATACTCGTCGAGGGTGGTCGCGCCGATGCAATGCAGCTCGCCGCGCGCAAGCGCGGGCTTCAAGAGGTTCGAGGCATCCATCGCGCCCTCGCTCTTCCCCGCACCGACTAGCGTGTGCATCTCGTCGATGAACAGGATGATCTCGCCCTCGGCGGCCTTGACGTCGTCGAGCACGCCTTTCAGCCGCTCCTCGAACTCGCCGCGATATTTGGCGCCCGCGATCAGCGCGCCCATGTCGAGCGCGAGAAGGCGGCGGTCCTTGAGGCTATCGGGGACGTCGCCATTGGCGATGCGCAGCGCCAGTCCTTCGGCGATCGCGGTCTTGCCCACGCCGGGTTCGCCGATCAGCACCGGGTTGTTCTTGGTCCGGCGCGCGAGGATCTGGACCGTGCGGCGAATCTCCTCGTCGCGCCCGATCACGGGGTCGAGCTTGCCCGTGCGCGCCACCTCGGTGAGATCGCGCGCAAATTTCTTGAGCGCTTCGTAGCTGTCCTCGGCGCTCGGGCTGTCGGCAGTGCGACCGCCGCGAAGCGCGTTGATGGCGCTGTTGAGAGCGTCGGCATGAACCCCGGCGTCGGCGAAGGCCGTGCCGACCGGCGTACCCGCTGCAAGCACCATCGCGAGCAACAGTCGCTCGACGGTGACATAGCCATCGCCCGCCTTGCTGGCGACCTGTTCGGCCTGATCGAGCAGCCGCACCGCGTCATTGTCGAGTCCTGGGGTCGCTTGCGCGCCCGAGCCCGATACGGCAGGCACCTTGGCGAGCAGCGCGTCGATGCCCTGCACGGCGCGTGCGGCATCGCCGCCAGCGCGCTGGATCAGCCCCGCGGCCATGCCCTCCTTGTCCTCAAGCAGCGCTTTCGCAATATGCTCCGGACTGATCCGCTGGTGGTTCATGCGGATCGCGATGGTTTGCGCCGCCTGCAGAAAGCCCTTGGCGCGATCGGTGAATTTTTCGAGGTTCATCTGGACTAAGCCCCTTTCTCGACGAGAGAGATAGTGTTGCCATTATGCAACACAAGAGCATGGCTTTCCGTCTCGCAAATTTTCCGCCATGAGGCCTCTCGCAAGGCATAGTGCAGGAAATGGGAAAGCGAATGCGCAAATTTTTCGTCGGACTGCTCCTGCTGGTTGCGGCGGTGATGGTCGGGCTCGCCGTCTGGGAGCCTCTGACGGCAGAGGCGCCTGCTGCGCCTTCCTTCAGCCCAGGCGAGGTGCGGATCGCCCGCGACGGCTTCGGGGTCCCCCACATCTTTGGCAAAACCGATGCCGACGCCGCCTATGGCGTCGCTTATGCGCATGCCGAGGATGATTTTTCGACGCTCCAGGAAGTGCTCGCGATGACGCGCGGGCGCACCGGCGCGCTTCTCGGCGCTGACGGCGCGAAGATCGACTATGTCGCAGCCCTGCTCGGCGTGCGCGAGACGAGCGCGCGCGACTGGCCGCGCCTTCCCGATGATGTGAAGCGGCTGTTCACTGCCTATGCTGCGGGGCTCAACCATTATGCCGACAAGCATCCGGACGAGGTTCGACTCTCGGGCCTGTTTCCCGTCACCGGCGAGGACGTCGTTGCGGGTTTCGTGCTGCGCTCGCCCTTTTTCTTCGGGCTCGATTCGGTGCTCGGCCAGCTGACCGAGGGGCAGCCCCTGGGACGTGAGGGTGGGCCGGCGATCGACGTCACGGGCAAGATCGTCCCGCGATCCGACACGCCCTTGGGGCGCGAGCCAGGATCGAACGGGTCGAACGCCATGGCCGTCGCGCCCTCGCGGTCAACCGACGGGGCAACGCGTCTCGTCTCCAATTCGCATCAGCCGTGGACCGGCGGGGTCGCATGGTATGAGCTGGTCGTGCACAGCGAAGAGGGCTGGGATTTCGCCGGTGCGAATTTCCCGGGCTCCCCTTATCCTTTCCTCGGGCACAATAAATATCTCGGCTGGACCAATACGGTGAACCGGCCCGACCTGATCGACGTCTATAAGCTGGTCCTCGACGAGAGCGGCGAGGAATACCGGTTCGACGGCGAATGGCGCCCGCTCGAAAAGAAGCGCGTCTGGCTCAAAGTAAAATTCGGGCCCTTCGTCCTGCCGGTGCCGCGAACCATATGGCGATCGGTGCAAGGGCCGGTGATCAGGAATGAACAGGGCGCTTTTGCAATCCGTTACGCGGGACAGGACCAGGCGAATATGGTCACCCAATATTATCGGCTCAACAAGGCGCGGAATTTTGCCGAGTGGCGCGCCGCGATGGCGGGTCAGGGTGTTCCTGCGACCAACTTCGTCTATGCTGACGCCAAGGGGAATATCGGCCTTTTCTACAATGCAATGTTCCCCGATCGCGCGCCGGGGTTCAACTGGCGCGGGATATTGCCAGGCGATACCTCATCCACCGTCTGGACGAGGACGCTGCCCTTCGACCGCGTGCCAGCTCTGGTCAATCCGGCGTCAGGCTATGTGATCAACGCGAACAACACCCCCTGGGTCGCGGCAGGGCCGGGCGACGAGCTCGATGCGGCTGCCTTCTCGCCGCTGCTCGGCGTCGAGGATGATATGACCAATCGCGCCGCACGGCTGATCGAGCTGTTCGAGGCTTCGGGGCAGATCGACGAAGCGCGGCTCAAGGCGATCAAATATGATACCGCCTATGCGAGGACAGGCTATGCGAAGGCGTGGATCGACAAGCTGCTTGCGCTCGACACGAAGCGCGACCCTGCGCTCGCCGAGGCGCAGGCGCTGCTGCGCAAATGGGACTGGAACCTCGACGGCAGGGGGCATGGCGACGCACTTGCGCTGATGGTGCTGCGTCCCGCGGGCGGGGCGCATTATCAGCGCCGCGCTCAGCCCGATCCGCGCTCGGTCCTCAAAGAGGCCGTCGCGCACCTTCAGGAACATTTCGCAGGGCTTGACCCCAAACTCGGTACCGTGCTCCGCCTGCGCCATGGCGAGGGGCCACGCCGGGTCGACCTGCCGCTCGACGGAGGCAACGACACGGTTCGCGCTTCGACATTGTGGGACGTCGAGCCCGACGGTCGGCTGAAGGTACGCCACGGCGACAGCTTCATTCTCTTTGTAACCTGGGACCGATCCGGCCGGGTTCGCTCGGAATCGATCCAACCCTTCGGCGCCGCGACGACACGGCCCGACAGCCCCCATTACAACGATCAGGCGCCGCTGTTCGTGGCGCACAGGCTGAAGCCGGTGCTATTCGATCCGGCAGCGCTGAAGGCCAGCGGAGCGCGCTTCTATCGACCTTGAACGCCGCGCTTTGCCGTCCTAAACCGCTCATACAGTGCCGTCCGGCATCCGCGCCTTGCTGCGCGTCTTTTCAAGAGGATCACCCATGTTCCGTTCCCCTCGTTTCGTCCTCGCTCTTGCGGCCTCAACCGCGCTCGTCGCCGCAGGACCCGCGCTTGCAAAGGCGAAGGCGGCCGACCCCGCCCCGATTGCCGAGCTGGTGAAGGCGGTGGACATCCCCTACGAGGCCTTTACCCTCGACAATGGTCTGCGCGTCATCGTGCATGAGGACCGCAAGGCTCCCGTCGTCGCAGTGTCCGTCTGGTACCGCGTGGGGTCGAAGAATGAGCCTGCCGGCAAGACCGGCTTTGCGCACCTGTTCGAACATCTGATGTTCAACGGTTCCGAGAATGCGCCCGGCGATTTCTTCGAGCCGCTGCAACAGGTCGGCGCGACCGACAGCAACGGCACGACCAATATGGATCGCACCAATTATTTCGAGACCGTCCCGACCGGCGCGCTCGACCGGGCGCTCTTCCTCGAAAGCGACCGCATGGGGCATCTGCTCGGCGCCGTGACGCAGGAGAAACTCGATAATCAGCGCGGGGTTGTCCAGAACGAGAAGCGCCAGGGCGACAATAACCCCTATGGGCTCCTGCGATACGAGATCTTCGAGAATCTCTTCCCCGCGGGCCACCCCTACCACCACAGCACCATCGGATCGATGGACGACCTCAACTCGGCGAGTCTCGACGATGTGAAGAAGTGGTTCACCGACAATTACGGGCCCAATAATGCCGTGCTCGTCCTTGCAGGCGACATCGACACGGCGACCGCAAAGAAGAAGGTCACCGAGTGGTTCGGCGACATTCCGCGCGGCCCCGCGGTCCAGATGCCGAAAGTGACGGTTCCGACACTTCCCGCCCCGCTGGCGAAGGAGGTCAAGGACCTGATACCGACGACGCGGATCTACCGCATGTGGGCGATCCCGGGGCTCAACGATCCTGAGGCGGTGCCGCTGCAGATGGCGATGAGCGTCCTTGGGGGCCTGTCGAGCTCGCGGCTCGACAATGCCATGGTGCGCAAGGATCCGGTCGCGGTCAGTGTCGCCGCCTTTGCCCAGCCATTCGAAGATGCCGGCATCCTGATCGTGCAGGCAGACGTCAAGGAGGGCATTGAGCCCGCGCTGGTCGCCAAGCGACTCGATGAGCAAATTGCAGACTTCCTTGCGACGGGCCCGACCGCCGACGAACTGCAGCGTGCGGCGGCGAGCACGCTTGGCGGCACGATCTCGGGGCTTGAATCGGTCGGCGGCTTCGGCGGCAAGGCGGTGACGCTTGCCGAGGGCGCCCTTTATTCGAACGATCCCGCCTATTATAAGACCGAGCTTGACCGGATGGCCCGGGCGACGCCCGAGCAGGTGAGGGCTGTCGCGAACAAATGGCTGTCGCGCCCCGCATTCTCGCTGACCTACACGCCCGGCGAGCGCACCGAGGGCGGCGAGGCGCGCGGCGGTGCGGTCACCGCGGGTAAGGTCGCCAAAGCCGTCCAGCCCGACCGCTATTGGAACCCCGCACTCGGTGACATCGGTCCCGACACCGGAATCGGGGCGGCGAGCTCGATCGCCGACCGGTCGCAGCTGCCCGCGGTTGCCGACCTTACGGCACTTGATTTCCCTGCGATCGAGCGGACGAGGCTCAAGAACGGAATCGAGGTCGTGTTCGCGCGGCGTGACACCGTGCCGACGGTGCAGGTCGCGGTGAGCTTCGACGCGGGCTATGCCGCCGATCCCCATGATGCGCTCGGCACCCAGTCGTTGATGCTCAGCCTGATGGACGAGGGCACGACGAGCCTTGATTCAATTGCCTTTGCCGAGGCGAAAGAGCGGCTCGGCGCGCAGATTGGCGGGGCTGCGAACGCCGACGAGACGATCTTCAGCCTGTTCGCGCTCAAACCCAATCTTCGCGCCTCGCTCGGCCTGCTCGCTGACTATATCCGCCACCCGGCCTTCGATGCGAAGGAACTCGAGCGGGTGCGGGCGCAGCAGCTCAACCGCCTGAAAGCCGAACTCAACAACCCGAGCGCTATCGCGGCACGGGTTCTCGCCCCGGCGCTTTATGGTGACAAGCATCCCTATGGCATTCCGCCCTCGGGGCTCGGCAACGCGGACGCGGTGAGGGCCGCGACGCGCGAGCAGCTCGCAGCATTTCACGCCAGCTGGATCCGTCCCGACAATGCGCGCATCTTCGTCGTCGGCGACACGACGCTGGCCGAAGTGAAGAAGGAACTCGACGCGGCGCTCGGCGCATGGAAGGCGCCCTCGACACCGAAGCCGGAAAAGCATTTCGAGGTCGCAATTCCCAGCCCTCGCCCACGCATCCTTCTCGTTGATCGGCCCAAATCGCCGCAGTCGGTGATCATGGCGGGCAAGGTCCTCGACGCAAAGGGCAGCGATTCACTCGAAATCCTGCGCTCTGCCAACGATATCTTCGGGGGCAATTTTCTGTCGCGCTTCAACATGAACCTGCGCGAGACCAAGGGGTGGTCCTATGGCGTGCGCTCGCGCATCTCAGCCGACAAGGAACAGCTGAGCTGGGTCGCGATCGCGCCGGTGCAGGCCGATCGGACGGGCGATTCGATCAAGGAACTGCGCAGCGACCTCACCACCTATCTCGGCGGCAAGGGGACGACGGCGGAGGAGCTCGAGCGCACGATCAACGGCAGCGTGCGCGAGCTGCCGGGAAGCTTCGAGACGTCGGGCGACGTGCTCGGCGGCCTGCGCTCGATCGTCAAGTTCGGCCGCCCCGACGATTATTATGAAAAGCTGCCTGCGACCTATGAAGCGATGACGACCGCCGAGATCGACGCGGCAGCGCGAAAGGCGCTCAGCGTTGACGACCTCGTCTATGTGGTCGTCGGGGACGCCGACACGGTGAAGCCGCAGCTTGACGGATTGGGTCTGCCGGTGGAAATAGCGACACCCGCTAATTAACATCAGTTTCAGTAGGAGAGATTCGATGGCCCAAGTCGATGGTAGCTACGAGTGCATCACGAAATCGCCGATGGGCGATCAGAAGTCGGTTTTCACGGTGAAGAGCGATGGCGACAGCTTTTCCGGCCAGAACGCGGGAGCGATGGGATCGCTCGACGTCGAGAATGGCAAGGTTGATGGCAACAAGCTGACCTGGACGATGAACATGAAGGTGCCGATGCCGATGACGCTCGAATGCGAAGCGACGGTAGACGGCGACGCGCTGACCGGCACCATCAAGGCCGGACCCTTCGGATCGATGGCCATGACGGGAACGCGTCAGGCCTGACGCCCCGCAGCCAAAAAGGTCGGGGCCGTCCGTCGCGAAAGCGACGGGCGGCCCTTTTCGTTGGAGAGGGCAGGGCTTTGACTGGCCTTTCCTTTCCCACCCATTCGCGTGCAGATTTCATCCCCATTGCCTTTTGCACTCCGCCGCTCGTCGAAAAGCATTTGGCGTTCGGATGCAGGCGTCGGATAATCATCCATTGCTTGAAAAACGGGGAAAATCATGAAGAAATCCAAGCTGTCGGCTTCGCTGGCCGTGCTCGCTCTCATGCTGGCCGGGGCACCGCTACCGGCCGCCGCCGAAAAGCCGGCTGTCACCGCTTCGGCCGAGGCCCGGGCGATCGCCGACACGGTTGCCGCGATCGACATACCCTATGAGCAGTTCACGCTCGACAACGGACTGACCGTTCTAGTCCACACCGACCGCAAGGCGCCGATCGTAGGAGTTACCACCTACTACCGCGTCGGATCGAAGCATGAGCCCAAGGGCAAGACGGGCTTCGCGCATCTGTTCGAGCATCTGATGTTCGGCGGTAGCGAAAATGTTCCCAATTTCGACGAACCGCTCGAGGCAGCCGGGTCGACCCCGACCAACGGATCGACGTGGCTTGATCGCACCAATTATGTCGAGACGGTGCCCACTGGAGCGCTCGACCTCGCGCTATTCATGGAAAGCGATCGCATGGGGCATCTCCTCGGCGCGGTGACTCAGGAGAAGCTCGACCAGCAACGCGGCGTTGTTCAGAACGAGAAAAGGCAGGGCGACAACCAACCCTATGCGATCGTCGAATATGAGACGCAAGATGCGCTGTTCCCGGTCGGTCACCCCTATCGTCACTCGACCATAGGCTCGATGGACGATCTCAATTCTGCGAGCCTCGATGACGTCAAGAAATGGTTCACCGACAATTATGGGCCAAATAATGCGGTGCTGGTGCTAGCGGGCGATATCGACGCTGCGACAGCGAAGCCCAAGGTCGAACGCTGGTTCGGCGACATTCCTGCAGGGCCGCCGATCGCCTCCGTTGAGGCGCCGGTTCCGACGCTCGACAAGCCCTTTGCGAAGACGATAACCGATCAGGTTGCAACGACGCGTCTTTATCGCAACTGGGCGGTGCCGGGGCTCAATGATCCGAGCTATCCGGCTCTTGCGACGGGCATGTACATTCTCGGCGGGCTCGCGAGCTCGCGGCTCGATAACCTGCTGGTGCGCAAGGAACAGCTCGCGGTTGCCGTCACGGCCTATCTGCTGCCTTTTGAGCATGCGTCGATGGTACAAAGCTACATTGACGTAAAGCCCGGGGTCGAGGTTGCCGAGGCGGAGGCTCGCTTCGATGCGATCCTCGCCGACTTCATTGCCAAGGGACCCACGCAGGCCGAACTCGACCGGGCAGTTGCAAGCCTTGTTTCCGCGCAGGTTGGCCAGCTTGAACAAGTCGGCGGGTTCAACGGCAAGGGGTCGACGCTTGCCGAGGGCCTGGTCTTCTCGGGTGATCCGGAGAAGTACAAGCAGGATCTGGCGGCGCTGACCGCGCTGACGCCAGCCGCGGTGCAGGCCGCGATGCAGCGTTGGCTGACCCGGCCGGTCGCCGCGATCCGCGTCGATCCGGGTGGGCGCACCGAGGGCGGCGAAAGTCGCGGCGGATGGGAGAGGACCGGGAGCCCTCGCATCGGCTATTACCGCGGCGGCGAGGCCAATGAGGCAGCGCTCTCGGCCGCGAGCGAGACGCCGGAGACAGCCGCGAAGCGCAGCTTCCCGCCAGTCGATCCCGTTGGTAGTTTCGATTTTCCTGCGATCGAGCGCGCGGCGCTCGCCAACGGTATCCCCGTTTATTTTGCAAGGCGCACCGCGGTCCCCAAGGTGACCGTGACGCTGAACTTCGACGCGGGCTTCGCCGCCGACGCGCCGGACGCGCGCGGTACGCAAAGCTTCATGGCTGCAATGCTCGAGGAAGGCACGAAAAGCCGTGATGCAATTGCGATCGCCGAGGAGCAGGAACGGCTCGGTGCGAGCATCAACGTGAGCGCGGGTCTCGACTCGACGACCGTGTCGCTCGATACGCTCACGAGCAACCTCAAACCGTCGCTCGCGCTGATGGCCGATATCGTTCGCGCACCGGCCTTTGCCCCCGCCGAGGTCGAGCGCGTGCGCGCGCAGCGGCTCGCGGGAATTGCGCAGGAGGAGAATAATCCGATGGTGCTCGCGATGCGCGCGCTGCCGCCTCTCCTCTATGGCCCGGGCCATCCCTATGGCGCGCCGCTGACCGGTACCGGGAGCCGCGACGTTGTCGCGCGCCTGACCCCCGCTGATCTCGCCGCCGCCCATGCCGCCTCCTTTCGCCCGGACAGGGCGCGCATCATCGTCGTCGGTGACGTCGACAAGGCGGCCGTCGTCGCGGCGCTCGACTGGGCATTCGGGCGCTGGGTCCCCCCGGCATCGTCACCGGCACAAAAGGACTGGAGCGTCGCGATCCCCGCGCCGCGCCAGCGTATCGTCCTCATTGACCGGCCCGGAGCGCCGCAGTCGGTGATCGCAGCGGGGCAGGTGCTTGCCGAAACCGGCAAGGATAAAAATGAGGTACTTCAGGCTTCGAACGAGATTCTCGGCAACGGATTCCTGTCGCGCCTCAACATGAACCTGCGCGAGACCAAGGGCTGGTCCTATGGCGTGCGGAGCACGATCCAGGAAACCGAGGGGCCGATGCCGCACATCGTCCGCGCACCGGTGCAGAGCGATCGCACGGGCGACGCGATCGCCGAGATGCTGCGCGAGATGCGCGAATATCCGGCGGCGCGCGGGGCCACCGCGGTTGAGGTCAATCGGATCAAGGAGGGCAATATTCGCGGCCTGCCCAACCGGTTCGAGACGCGCGCTCAAATCGCGGGCGGGATCGACGAAATCGTCCGCTTCGGACGGCCCGATGATTATTTCGAAACGCTGCCGGCGACCTATGGAGCGCTGAACGCGGCGACATTGAACGACGCTGCGGCCAAGGAATTGCAGCCGGGCCGCCTTGTCATCGTCGTCGTCGGCGACGCCAAGACCGTGAGGCCGCAACTCGCCAAGCTCGGGCTGCCGATCGAAGAGGTTGCCGCCCCGCAGGAATAGCAGCGCATAGCTATGCCCGGCAAACGGTACGGAGCGCGCACTGGTCAAACGGGGCCGCTCCGTCCATATGTGTTGCAATGCACAACTCTCCTCAAATTTCCAACGACCAGCGCCGCCCCTTGCCGGGCAACCGCGAGATGGTTTTCATGATGGCGATGGTGATGGCGCTGAACGCGCTCGCGATCGACTCGATGCTCCCCGCGCTGCCGTCGATCGGCGATGCGCTCGGCGTCACCGTCGCCAACGACCGGCAATATGTGATTTCGACTTATTTGCTCGGCATCGGCGTCGGCTCGCTCTTCTATGGTCCGCTCTCCGACCGGTTCGGGCGCAAGGGCGTGCTCGTGCCGGCGCTTTTTGCCTATGTCGCTTTCTCGATCGGCTGCGGGCTGGCGAACAGTTTTCCGCTCCTCCTTGCGCTGCGTTTTGGCCACGGGATGATTAGCGCCGCGCTCGGTGTCGTCGTCGTTGCGGTAATCCGCGACCTGTTTTCGGGCGACGCGATGGCGAAGCGGCTGTCGATGATCTTCCTTGTCTTCATGATCGTTCCCGCCATCGCGCCGACGATGGGTGCGGGGGTCACCGCCTTTGCCAACTGGCGCGCGATCTTCATCGTGCTCGCGGTGATGGGGGTGGTCATGCTCTTATGGTTGCGGCGGCTTCCCGAGACGCTCGATCCCGCCGACGTTCGGCCGCTCGATGCGCGTACGATGATCGCAGGCTGGGCGACGGTAACGCGGCACCGCCGGGCGGCAGGATATATGTTCGCCTCGGCAATGATGCAGGCCGCGCTCTACGGCTATCTTAACAGCAGCGAACAGATCATCGCCGAGGTGTTCGGTGCGGCAAACTGGTTCCCGCTGGTTTTTGCCTGCGTCGCGGCAGGAATCGCGATCGCCAACTTCTCGAACGCTGCGATCGTCGAACGCTTTGGCGCGAGGCGCGTATCCCAGAGCGCGACCTTCGCTTTCATGCTTACCTCGATTGTGCAGATCGCCGTTGCGTTGAGCGGCGCCGAGACGCTGTGGATGTTCACGGCATTGATGATGGTCAACGTCGGGTTGATCGGCTTTATCGGCAGTAATTTCGGATCGATCGCGATGGAGGATTTCGGGCATATGGCAGGGGTTGCCTCCTCCTATCAGAGCTTTGCAAAGACGCTGGTCGCAGCCGTCGTCGGCGCCTTGATCGGCCAGCAATATGACGGGTCGACGCTGCCGCTCGCCTACGCTTTCCTCATCGCCGGAGTCATCGGACTCGCGCTCGTCTTCTGGGCCGAACGCGGCAAGCTGTTCACGCGGCCGGGGACGGCGCCCCGGAGTCCCTTCTGAGGGATAAAGAAAAGGGGGCTCGGGGGCCCCCTTTTCCCAGATTAACCGATCGACGGCACCGGCGGGACCGGCGGCGGCGGCGCGTCGGGATCGTCCTCATGTACCTCGACGATGCCGCGTCCGACATGGCTGCGGCGATAGCCGTAGAGGAAATAGATGACGAGGCCGACGACACCCCAGATGGGAAGCACCAGCTTCGCGTCGATGGGCAGGTTCCAGAAAAGGAATACGCAGCCGAAGGCCGCGACGGGCGCCACCACCCACACGAAGGGGGTCCGGAAGGGACGATGCCGCGACGGGTCCTTCACGCGCAGCGCGAGCACCGCGATCGACACCATCAGGAAGGCGAAGAGCGTTCCCGAGTTGGAGATGTCGGCAAGCTGGCCTACCGGCAGCAGCGCCGCGGCGATCGCGACAAAGATGCCTGTGATCAAGGTGACGACGTGCGGCGTCTTCCACTTGGGGTGAACGCTTGCGAGCTTTTCGGGAAGCAGCCCGTCGCGTGCCATCACGAAGAAGATGCGCGTCTGGCCGAAGAGCATCATCAGGATAACCGACGGTAGCGCGAGGTTGGCCGCAAGACCGATGAGGTCGCCCGCGCGCGTATAGTTGATTGAGCGGAGCACGTGCGCGAGCGCTTCGTTCGAACAGACCAATGGTTCGTTGCCCTGGGCAGCGAGCGCTGCGCATTCGCGAGCGAACTCGGCGGTGCCGGGCTGCACGCCGAGCGCAGTGGGCTGTGCGCCCATCGCGCCGATCGCCGCAGCTGCGACCAGCAGGTAGAAGATCGTGCAGATCGCAAGGCTGCCGATGAGGCCGATCGGCACGTTGCGCTGCGGGTTCTTGGTTTCCTCGGCTGCGGTCGAGACCGCGTCGAAACCGACATAGGCGAAGAAGATCGACGCCGCGGCGCCGACGATTCCGAGGCCCGAGGTGCCCGCGGGGCCGAACCAGCCGTTCGGCGCGAAGGGCGCAAAATGCTCGCGGTCGAGGACCGGCATCGCAAGAATGACGAACATGGTGAGCGCTGCGACCTTGATCGCCACCAGCACGGCGTTGACGGTCGCGCTTTCCTTGGTGCCGATCATCAGCAGCCAGGTTACGGCGAGTGCGACGAAGATCGCGGGAACATTGATGAACCCGGTGCTGAAGTCGGCCGACGGGATGAAGCCGTTCATCGACCAGGTTGGCCCCGCCTGCAGCATCGTTGGTAGCTCAAAACCTGTCAAACTCTTGACCAGTCCCATGAAATAGCCGGACCAGCCAACCGATACGGCGCTCGCCGCAACCGCATATTCGAGGATCAGCGCCCAGCCGACCATCCAGGCGAGCAATTCGCCGACCACCGAATAGGTGTAGGTATAGGCCGATCCCGACACCGGGACCATCGAGGCGAGCTCGGAATAGCAGAGCGCCGCGACGGCGCAGACCGCGCCCGCGATAACGAAGCTCCACATCATCCCCGGCCCGGCCTTTTGCGCCGCGGCGGCGGTCAGGACGAAAATCCCGGTGCCGATGATTGCGCCGACCCCGAGAAGGGTCAGCTGGACTGCGCCGAGCGAGCGATGCAGCGATTTCTTCTCGGCCGTGGCCAAGATGGCGTCCAGTGGTTTGACGCGACCAAATATCATAGAAAATATCCCCTTGTCGGGCGGCCTTTGCGGGCGCCCTCTCCTGGCGGGGCAGACTAGCCGCTCCTTTGGGCAGCGCAACTTAATTTCGCCGGGTCAAAGCGGCTTTTCTCTGGGAGTAGGACGCGCTTACCGTACCGTAAAGCGCACCCTGTCGATCGTCCGGCCGCCCGGATCGACGAGGGTGAGGATGTGACTGCCCGGCCGCGGTGCGATCTGGAGTCCCGCCTCGGCGTCGCCGGCGAGGCGTTTGTCTAGCATCAGCCGGTGACCGGCTGCGGCGCCGCTGACCACGACCGCGAGCCGCTGACGATTCCCGGGGATATCGGGGTCGATCGCATAGACGCTGCCGCTGACCGGGCTGGTGATGCGCGGACGGCGTGCGGCCGCCGGGGCGGCCGCCATATCGCTCTGCGCGGTACCGCGGAGGAAATATTCGCGCCGCGGCGGCTCGCGCGTCCCGGGAAGTGCGATCTGCCGCACCTCGACGCCGTCGGGCATCACAGGGGATCTGCCGGGACGATCGGCATGAAGCGCCATCATGACGTCACGCCACACTGGCGCGGCGCCTGAGGTTCCCGAAACCGCACGCATCGAGTCACCTTCAAGATTGCCCACCCAGACCGCGACCGTGTAGCGGTCGGACCAGCCGATGCACCAATTGTCGCGCATTCCCTTGGACGTTCCGGTCTTCGCGGCGGCCCAGAAAGGGAGGCGAAGCGCGCTGTCGGCCCCGAAGGCGTCGGCGCGGGCGGTGGCGTCAGCGAGGATGTCGCCGACGATGAAGGCAGCAGCGGCGCTGACGATCTGACGTGGATTGTCGCGAAGCTCACGTGCAGCGAGGAAGTTCACCGGCGACCATTTTCCGTCGTTTGCGAATGTTCTGAATGCATTCGCCTGCTCGACCAGCGAAACTTCCGCCGATCCGAGAGCCAGGCTGAAGCCGTAATAATCGCCGTCTTCGACGAGGCCGTTGTAGCCCAGCGCCCAGAGACGGTCGCGGAACTGCTGCACATCATCGATGAGGAGAGCGCGAACTGCAGGGACGTTGAGCGAGCTCGCGAGCGCCTGACGGACGCTGACAGGCCCCTTGAAACTGTGGTCGTAATTCTTGGGGACATAAAGGCCCGAGGCGGTGTCAAGTTGCACCGGGCTGTCATCGAGGATCGAGGCGGCGGTGAGCCAGCCCCTTTCGATCACCTGCGCGTAAAGATGCGGCTTTAGCGTCGAGCCAGCCTGCCGGCGGGCGTTGGCGCCGTCGACCTGCGCCGCGGTCGACTGGAGCCCGACGCCGCCCACATAGGCGAGGACGTCGCCGGTCGCATTGTCGAGCACGACGACGGCGCCGTCGCGTACCCGGTCGGCGCCAAGCCCGGCGAGCTGGCGGCGAAGCGCAATGATGGCGGCGGTCTGGATGCGGCGATCGATCGTCGTCGTTACGCGTTTACCCGGCCGGTCGAGCAACCGGACCGCGAGGTGCGGCGCGAGCGCCGGGTCGAGCCGCGCGGCACGCTCACCCGACACGAGGGTGGCAGCGGCGGCGCGGATGGGGCCGCAGTCCGGCACCTCGGCGATCCGGCACGCGCGTTCACCGAGCATTTTCGCGCCCGCCGCGGGGTTGGGCAGAAGCCCCGCGAAAAGCGCAGCGTCGGTGCGGGTCATTTCGGCTGGGCGCTTGCCGAACAGGCTGTTCGCGCCCGCGCCGATCCCCTGCGCTTCGCCGCGCAGCGGGACGAGGTTGAAATAGGCCTCGAGCATCTCCTCGCGGGTCCAGCGTGCCGCAAGGGCGCGTCCCGCGCGCATCTGGCGCAGCTTGGCGAGCCAGCCGCGCTGGCCGGGCTGCGCGAGCTCGGGGGCGAGGAATGCGGCGAGCTGCATCGGGAGTGTCGACGCGCCGCGCGAGCGGCCGCCGGTCCCCCCCATCGTCAGGCGCGCGCGTACTGCCGCGCCAATCGCAAGCCAGTCGACTCCGCCGTGCGCCCAGAAGCGGCGATCCTCCGCCCGCACCACCGCGCTCCGCACAGCGGGGCTGATGTCGTCGAGCGGCACCCAGGCGAGGCGGCGGCGCTGGAAATCGACCCGCTCGGTATCGAGCAGCCGCCCGTCGCGGTCGTAAAGCCACGCCTCGCTGGGCTTCCACGCTGCGCGGACGTCGGCATAGGCGGGCATCGCGGGCGGACGGGTGAGGAGATGCGCGGCCGTCGTGATGATGAGCAGCGCGAGAGCCAGCCATGCCAGCGCGTCGAATAGGCGGCGTTTGCGGGGTTGCAGCTCGGTCATGACATGATCGCTTCGTTGCCGACCCTCTATGTCATTCGCATGCGGTGAAGCCGGGATACCGCGAACAGTCGGACCGCCAGCACGGTCCCCGGCCTCATTCCGCTGAGCCCGCCACGGTCAGCGGCGCATTCGGCCACTGGCCTCGTATCGCGGGTGAGTACATGGCTTCAACGCGGGTCGGAGGCAGGGAGAAGCGGCCCGAGCCATTGAGACGGACGACATATTCAACCGCGTGCGTGCCGGCGGGCATCCATCCAAAATAGCCCCGCCAGCTGTCCTTGCGGCGCTCGACATAGCTCGGCTGCCACCCCGTCCCGTCGGCCTGCTCGGCGAGCATCTCGGACTGGCCGCCGAGATTGCCGACGATGGTGGCGCCGGGAGGGATCGGATCGTTGACGATCACCCAGGTCCGGCTCGCGGCGGCGATCACCTCGATCCGCACCTTGAGGACATCGCCGCGCGTCAATTGCTTCGGGTTCGCCGCCTTGACGATGCTGACCGAGCGCTTGATCCGGTAGCCCGCGTTGAGCGGCTCGGTGAGCGGCACCGCCGCCTTGACGCTGACGGTGGCCCAGGGCGAGCCGCCGCCCCGGTGTCGGAGGCTCATTGCGCCTGCGGCGAGCGGAACGCGCAGCGGCTCGGCATCGGAGGCTCGCGGCCAGCTTGCCGCGGCGCTTTTGCCTGCGAGCGCGATATTCGTGGTGCCGGTGATCGCACTCGCCGGATAGAGCTCGGCAAAGCGGCGGACGACGGTGGCACCCCACGCATTGGCGGGGGTGGTGTCCCAATGGCCGCGGCGCTGGCGTTGGGCGACGCCGACCATCAGCTTGCCGGCATCGTCCTCCCAGCCCTTGCGGCCGAGCACGGCTTCGAGCGCCTTGAGGGCCATTTCATCGCCACTGGTCATCATCCACCACGGCGCGCGCGCATCGTCGACGAGGTCGAGGCGGGTTCCTTCGTAGACGAGCCGCTTGCGGAGTTCGGCTTCGGCGGCGGCGCGCAGGCCGGCGGCGTTTCGCACCCCCGGCGTCCGCTCGATTGCAACCAGCCAGTCGGCGAGCGTCCCCGTCGCCATGTCGGCAGGGGCGAGGTCGATCGCCGCGACGAGGCTGGGGCTCGACGCCTTGTTGCGCGCGAGCGCCGCGAGCGCGGCGATCCGCACCGGGCGAATGTCGTAAGGGCCATAGCCCCTGCGATCGAGACGCCCCTCGACCACGGCTTCGAGAGCCGCGATCATCCTGGCCTTCGAGGCTTCGGGGATCGCAAAGCCGTTGGCGGCGGTCACCGCGAGGACATAGGCGGTCAGCTCCGGCGAACCCTCTATCCGCTCGCTGGGCCAGTAGCGCAGCAGCCCGTCGTCATCGAGATAGACGGGGATCGCCCCGGCGAGCGCCTGCCAGCGACCGAAATCGCCGAGCGCGACCGCGCGCGAGGTCTGCTGTTCGAAACAGTCGTAGGGATAGAGCGCCATATAGTCGCGCACCCCCGCGAGCGGCGGCGCGAGCGTATCTGAGAGCGCGACGTCGACATAGCCGCCGGGGAGCGCGCCCGCGGGCGCTGCGACGGGCAGGCTCGTGTCGGCGCCGACGTGCATCAGGCTGGCGGCCCAGGTCTCGATGGGAACGGCGGGCTCGATGATCTGGTCGAAGACCAGCCGGTCGCGCTGCCTGCCGTTCTTCGCGACGGCCTCGATTGTCCATTGCAACGTGCCCGCCATATCGGGCGCGGTCATCGTCCAGCTGATCGGCACCGCGCCGCCCGCCGGAATGGTGACGGTGAGCGGCGCGCCGGTCGCGACCGCGGGTGTCAGCGACGGAGTTGCGGTGACGGTCATCGGTTGATCGGTGCCGTTGCGCAGCGTGAAGCGCGCGTCATAACTGTCGCCGGTACGGACGAGTTCGGGCAGCCCGGCGAAGACGGCGAGATCCTGCACGGTGCGGATGTTCGTCTCGCCGGTGCCGAAGCTCTGCGATCCGTCGGTTGCGATCGCGACGAGGCGGAAGGCCGAGAGATTGTCGGAAAGCGGAACGTCGACCGTCGCGCGCCCCTTGGCGTCGAGCGCGACATGGCCCTGCCACAATAGCACCGGGCGGAAATCCTCGCGCGTCAGTCCGCTGAGGTCGCCGCCCCCGCCGCCACCGGGCTCGAGCGCCTTGCGGCCATAATGGCGTTTTCCCACCACCTGCATTTGTGCGGTCGAGGTGAGCACGTCGAGCGTGCGGTCGCCCATCATCGCGTCGAGCAATTTCCAGCTCTCGTTGGGGGCAAGCTGGAGCAGCGCCTCGTCGACCGCGACGAAGGCGACGTCGGCGCCGGCGGCGGGCTTGCCGCCCGGGGTCTTGACCTCGATGCTCGCTCTGGCGGTGTCGCGCACGGCATAGCTTTGCTTGTCGGCCTTGACCTTCACGCCGAGCTGATGGCCCTCCCAGCCGACCTTGATCTTGGCGATGCCGAGACGGTAGCTCGGCTTGGCAAGATCGACCAGGGCGGTGGGAGGCGCACCCTCGCTTTTTTCGACCTCGAATCCCACCGCGCGCTTCATCTTGCGGAACCAGCTTTCCCCGCCGGTGACGCGCCCGCGCACCGCCATGACCGAGACATAGACGTCGGGAGCATAGGTCGCAGGAAGCTTGACCTTCACGACCGGGTCGGTGCCCTTCAAGGGCGTGACGAAGCTCGACAACACGCCTTCTCGCTCGACCGTGACGAGCGCGGTGGCCTCGCGGAAGGGCATGCGGACCTGGAAGGTCGCGGTGTCGCCCGCTTTGTAGCGCGGCTGTTCGGCGATCACGTCCATGCGGTCGCCATTGTCGCCGCCGAACCACCAGTCATCGTCCCCTGCGAGCCAGACAGAGCGCACCGCGCGCGCTTCATTTCCGTCGGCATCGGTCGTCGTCGCGACGACGGTAACTTCGCCCGAGACGCCGGGTGCCATCGCGCAGCTTGCGCGCCCGAGCTTGTCGGTCGCCGCGCTGCAACGCGCGCCGAGGCGGATCGTGCGCATCTGGTTGTCATAGGCGTAAAAGCCGCCGATCAGCCGGCGCCGCGCGGTGATGATCTCGCGACTGTAGAGCGCGACCTCGATGCGCTGGCCGCGGATCGGTTTGCCTTCAAGATCGAGGGCGATGAACTTGAGGCGCAGATCCTGGTCGCGCATAAGCCAGCCGTCGGTCTTGAGCCCGAGGCGAACCGCAGAAGGGTAGAGCGTTATACGGCGGCTGGACGTCAACGTCTCACCATTGGCATCGGCATAGTCCATCTCGACCGCCATGACCGTCGGTTCGCTGATGGGCTGGTCGACAGCGACGCTGGTGGTCGCGGTGCCGTTGGTATCGAGCGTCAGCGGCACGGAGCGCGCGAGCGGCATTTCGGCGCGCGGCGCCTCGCCATCGTCGTCGAGCTGGACGACGCCCTCCTTGACCGGCTGGCCGTCGAAATCCCAGTCGCGATAATCCTCTGGCGGCGACCAGCTCGGGCGGAAATTGGTGCGCAGCTCGATCGGCAGGTTCGGGGCGGGGCCGCCCGACAGGTAGCCGACGAACAGCGACAGCGGCACCGCGGTGGGCCGTACCGGCGGGGTCTTGGGTCCCGTCACCTCGGCCTTCATCGTGGGAAGGCGATATTCGTCGACACGGATCGACTGGTCGGTCCATATCGTCTTTTCCTCGCCCTTGGCATCCTTGGTGACGAAGACCAGGTCGTAATCGCCCATCGGAGCTGATTTGGGGACGTTCCAGACATTTTCGCCGCTCCCGCTTGCATCAATCGCGAACGGCATTTCGAACTCGGTGTCCGAGCCGCGATGCACGAGGCGGAGCTTTCCCGTCATCGCTTCGGGGATGCGGAAGCCTGTGCCGACGGGACGGCGGAGGATGTGCTTCATGTTGACCGTCTCGCCCGCTTTCACGAGCGCGCGGTCGAGGATGGTGTGGAGAATGTCGCCGCGTTCGGACCAGCCATAGGGCAGGTCGAAATCATAGGGCCGGATGCCGTTACCCCAATCGGTGAGGGTGAAGCTGAAATCGCCGCCCGCGCGCGCGGTGACCATCAGCGCGTGGCCCTCGCTGCCGGCGGGATCGGGATCCGCCTCGCAGCCTGAATAGGTCTGGGGTTCAGGAAGGCCGGTCGGGAAGGCGAGGCGGCCCGCCTTGTCGGCGGTACCGCGTGCGAGGAGGCGGCCGGTGCAGCTGTCGGTGACGCGGATCTCGGCGCCGGGGACCGGCCGCCCGCTGTCGAGCGACGTCACCCAGGCGAGCGAGCTTTCGCGGCCCCATTTGAAATGCACCGCCATATTGGTGACGAGGGCGGCGGTCGCGACATAGCGCGTCGCACGGCGGCCGAGCAGGGCCGCGCCGAGCTCGGGGCTCGCAATCTCGACAACGTGAAAGCCCTTTTCGGCGAGGGGAATGCCGATGACCTCGAATGCCCGGCCGCCGCCCGGCGGGGTCAATGTAAGCTCGCGGCGGGCGCCGCCGTCGGGCGCGCCTTCGAACACCGATTTTGTGCCGGTGTAGTTGACGGTGACCTCCGCCCCGGTCGCGTCGCGCTCCTGGCGATAATCGGTGTCGTCAGCGTCATCGACGCGCCGCAGCCAGCGGGCGATCGCCGCATCGTCGTCGCCGACGCGGAGCGTGGTTGCGGGCATCTGGAGATTCTTCTGCACGAGCGACGCCTCGACCCCGCGCACGGTGACGGGCAGCACGCCGCCCTCACTTGCCTCCAAAATGCCGAAGGGCGCGGCGAATTTGACCAGCGGCGGGGCGCGGTCGATGTGGAATTTCAGCGGGAAATTCGCCTGATTCTGGAGGGCGCGGCCGCTCTGGTCGGTCACGCCCTCGGGCAGAGCGAGCGCCGCGTCCACATTCTGCGGCAGCGGACCTGCGAAATGCACCTCGGTGAGCCAGGGGTCACTCTTCTCGCTGTCAGAGGCTTTGGCCGCGAGACGCTTGCCATCGGTGGTCGCGAGCGTCGCGGCGAGCGCTGTGGCGCGCGCGACGGGTGCGGCAAATTTGAGCGTGATGTCCTTGATCGGGTTGCATCCCGCCTGCGGATTGACGCGGCTGCACACCATCTTGGCGGTGAAGGCGGGACGCACCTTGTAATCGAAGCGCTGGTCGCGCCCGGCGGTGCGCGCGGGAGCGCCAGCCTGGCTGATGCGCGCGTCCCAGACGAGCGCCATCTCGCGTCCGGGCGGCAGCGGGCGTCGGCACTTGACCGGCACGATGCGATCGAGCGCGGCGTCGCGGTCTGCACCTGCGGCGGGGAGGCGCTCGGGGAGCCCGGCGTCATAGGCAAAGGAGCGCGTCTGCCAGTCGTTGGCGCCGAGCCCGGTCAGGATCTCGCTTGCGGTCTCGCGCTTCAGCACGTCGACCGGAATCTTTTCGCCGATGCCGTCAACCGCGCAATAGGCAAAGCGGCCGACCGAGGCGCGGTCGGCAGCGACATTGGTCGCAACGAGAAATATCTGGTCCTCCTCGATCCCCTCATAGGTGCCGCCCGCGAGCACAGCGCGCGCGGACGGGCCGCCCGTGTCGAGCGCGAAGCGGTCATTGCCGGCCACCGAAACCCCGCGCGCGGTGACGAGGCCGGGGCGGAGCGAGACGTGGCAGCGCTTGCCCCCCGGTAGCGGTGCCCCGAATTCGAGCACCCAGGTGCGCGTGTCGACCCAGCGGCCGGTTGCGGGAAGCTTGCAGTCGTCGGTGGCGGGCGCCTTGGCGCGCGGATCGCCGAGCGCCACCATGTCCTCCGAAAAGCGCAAGGTAAAGCGCGTGATCGTGCCGTCGCCTGTGCCCGAACTTCCGGGCGTCGCGAGCGTGACCTGCGGAACGGTATCGCCGCCCGCGGCTGTCGCGAGCGCTGCGAGAGGAAGAATCAGCGCCAGACGCGTCTTGCTCGCCAGCCGCTTTGCGAACCCGCGCCACCCCTCGTTCATGCCGCCGCCCTTCCCTGTCTTGCGCGCGCTGCTATCCTGCTGGAAACAGGGATTGGAGTCCACCCGTCACGGCGCGCGAGCAAGCCTAATGGTACCTGGCAAAAAGGGTGTGACGGCGGTCACAATGTGCGCGTCTCAGCGCGCGAGCATCGGTCCGAGCGGGCGCCCGGCGAAAATATGGACGTGGAGGTGCGGGACCTCCTGATGGCTGTCGAAGCCGACATTGGCGAGCAGGCGATAGCCTGGCGCGACGAGTCCCTGGTCGCGCGCGACCTTGCCGACCGCGCGTACGAAGCCCGCGATCTCTTCGGCGCTGCCGCGCTCGGAAAAATCGTCCCAGCTGACATAGGCACCCTTGGGGATAACAAGGATGTGCAGCGGTGCCTGCGGATTGATGTCATGAAAGGCGAGCGCATGCTCGTCCTCATAGACTTTCTGGCACGGCAGCTCGCCGCGCAGGATACGCGCGAAGATGTTGCTGTCGTCATAGGGAAGGGTGGCGTCGATCGGCATATTCGCTCCTATTGCTGGCGACTGGCCTTTTCGGCGAGCCCCGAGGTGCCGTGGCGGCGCACAAGCTCGGCAGCGACGGCGTCCCAGCCGAGGTCGCGCTCGGCAAGCAGCACGGTCAAGTGAAAGATGAGGTCGGCGGCTTCGCCGGTCAGAGCCGCATCCCCCTCCGTCAGCGCGGCGATGATCGTCTCGGTCGCCTCTTCGCCGACTTTCTGCGCAATCTTGCCGCGACCTTTCGCAGCGAGGCTCGCCACGTAAGAGGCGCCAGCTTCGCCCGCGGCGAGCCGGTCCTTCACGACCGCCTCAAGCTGCATCAAAGCCGCGCCGATGTCGTCCGCCATCCTTGGTCCTTCCTTCACCGATCACCCCGAGCCTGCCGCAAGGTGGTCCGGTTCCCCCTTCGACGGCTCTCGATGAGCGGAAGGGAGTCCGTCGCGACCTAGCCGCGGACAAGCCACTGGACAAGGCCGCACGGCTCTGGTCGAAGGCGCGCATGGCCGACGTAAAGCTTCATCCCGACTGGCTCGCGCGGATCGGCGGCGAGTTCGATCAACCCTATATGGTGGCGCTCAAAGAGTTTCTCGCGGGCGAGCGCGCGAAAGGCAAGACGATCTACCCGCGCCCCTCGCACTGGTTCGCTGCGCTCGACGCGACGCCGCCACAGGACGTACGTGTCGTCATTCTGGGGCAAGACCCTTATCATGGGCCGGGCCAGGCGCATGGGCTCTGCTTTTCGGTGCAACCGGGAGTCCGCGTACCCCCGAGCCTCGTCAACATCTACAAGGAATTGAAGGCCGACCTCGGTATCCAGCCAGCGCGCCACGGATATCTTGGACATTGGGCTGAACAGGGCGTCCTGCTTCTCAACAATTGCCTGACGGTGGAGGCGGGTCTCGCCGCGTCGCACCAAGGCAAAGGGTGGGAGCGCTTTACAGATGCCGCGGTCGCGGCCGTTGCGGCCGATCCCGCCCCCAAGGTTTTCATCCTCTGGGGCAGCCACGCACAGCGCAAGGCAGCGAACCTTCCGGGCCTCGGTCCGGGGGGCGCGCACCTGATCCTGCGCGCGCCGCACCCTTCGCCGCTGTCGGCGCACAATGGCTTCTTTGGCTCCAGGCCGTTCAGTCAGGCCAATGCGTTTCTCGAGGCACGGGGGCGCGGCACGATCGACTGGCAGTTGCCCGAACCGGCGGACATCGACGCGGGATGAATTTGCTGGCCGATCCGGTGACGCTTGCGGTGCTGGTCATCGCAGTGATCCTGCTTGGTATGGCCAAGGGCGGGCTCTCGGGAATCGGCGCGCTCGCAACCCCGCTCGTCGCGCTCGTGCTGGCGCCGACGATCGCAGCGGCGCTGTTGCTTCCCATCCTGATCGTACAGGACATCGTCAGCGTCTGGGCGTTTCGCAGGACATGGGATGGCTGGATCGTCGCGTGGATGCTCCCCGGTGCAGCGAGCGGGATCGCTGCCGCCTGGTATTTCGCCGATCAGGTCAATGAGGCCAGGTTGATGGCCGCGCTCGGTGCGATCACGCTCGCTTTCGGAGTCTACCGTCTGTGGGTCGAGCGCGGCGGGCGGATCGTTGCCGCGTCGCGTTCGCCCGGCTGGGTCGGCAGCCTCTTCGGCGTAGCCACGGGCTTTACCAGCCAGATCGCGCACGCGGGCGGGCCGCCGTTCCAGATGTGGGTAACCCCGCGCCAGCTCCCGCATCTGATGTTCGTCGGCACGAGTTCGGTCCTTTTCGCAATCATCAACTGGATGAAGGTTCCGGCCTATCTTGCACTTGGCGCGTTCCGGCGCGACGTGGTCGTGGCGGCGCTTCTGCTCATGCCGCTCGCTATCGTCTCGACCTTGCTCACGGTGCGCTGGCTGAAGCGGATCGACGGCGCGCGCTTCTATACCCTCATCTATCTGCTCATGGTGCTGCTCGGTGCCAAGCTTTTCTGGGAAGGGCTTGCAGGATGAACGCTCCGGTGATCCTGGTCGACGCCGATGCCTGCCCGGTAAAGGAAGAGGTGTATCGCGTTGCCTGGCGGCACGACGTTCCCGTGAAGATCGTCAGCAACAGCCGGCTGCGGGTGCCCGAGCATCCACTCGTCGAGCGGGTCCTCGTCTCCGATGGCTTCGATGCGGCCGACGATTGGATCGCCGAGGCTGCGACGCCGCGCAGTGTCGTGATCACTGCCGACATATTGCTCGCCGACCGTGCGCTCAAGGCGGGGGCAGTTGTCCTTGCCCCAACGGGCAAGGCCTTCACCGCCGCGTCGATCGGCCCCGCGATCGCGACGCGCGCCATCATGGCCGACCTGCGCGCCGGAATGGGGGAGGGCATCGGCGGCCCGCCACCCTTCTCCAAGGCCGATCGTTCGCGATTCTTGCAGCAACTCGACGCCGCGCTCGTACGCCTCAAGCGCCAATCTTGAATTTCTTCCCTGCAAATTCAAAGCCTTGTGAAATTTCTTTGGGTTAGTGATGCCGATCACGGCCGCGTTGGACTGTCCGCGGCATAAGCGGGGCATCGGGACGATCCCGAGACAGTTTGAGAGTTGATTACCCCCCGCTTTTGAAAGGACAGGATTATGACCAAGAAGATGTTGATTGCCCCCGTGATGGCCCTGACGATTGCGCTCAGCGCGACCCCCGCGATGGCGCAGTCGGCCCAGCCGACGCAGGGCGGGCTCACAATTGTTTCCAATCCGGTGCAAATTCTGATCGGCTTGCTGCTCCCAGCCGTGCAAAAGGTTCGCGAAGCCGCGCGCTAAAGCATGACCCATATGTCAGGGGCCGGGATGGCGGCCCTGCGGCAGCCCTCCCGTCGCTTTATGCTGGCGGGAGGGTTTTTGCTGCCCGAAAGCCTTAGATCTTCGAACTCGCGTTCTCCCAATATCCTTGACCCCGCCCCCTCGCGGACGCATGCTTGCCTCATGGCGCGAACCTACACGAGCTTCGCCGATTTCTGGCCTTTCTACCTGCGGGAGCATAGCAAGCCCTCGACACGGGCGCTGCATTACGCGGGGACGAGCCTCGTCGTGGCGATTGCGCTGGCGGCCCTCGTGACGGCACGCTGGTGGTGGTTTGCGGCCCTCCCGGTCGCGGGCTATTTCTTTGCCTGGATTGCGCATTTCGCCGTCGAAAAGAACCGGCCTGCGACCTTTACCTATCCGTTCTGGAGCCTCGCTGCCGATTTCCGCATGTGGGGGCTGTGGCTGACGGGGCGGCTGGGCCCCGAACTCGATCGTGCGGGAGTGGCGCGGGTTTCGCGCTGACGCCGCCGAACCGGAGGAGATGAGGAATGACCGTGAACAGCGCAAGCGCCCGCTACGAAGGCTTCGGCAAGGATGGCAAGGGGCATATCTGGACGAAGCGCGGTGCGCTCGACGGCGAACCCTATGGCTTTGCGTCTCGCTTCGAGGATGGGCCTGGCACCAATCCCGAGGAACTGATCGCGGCGGCGCACGCTGCCTGTTTCACCATGGCCCTGTCCTTTGCGCTGGCGCGCGCCGGCCATTCGGATGGCCAGCTGGACACGCGCGCGGACGTGACACTCGAGCGCGATGGAGATGGCTTCAAGGTGACGAAATCGGCGCTGACGCTGACCGCGACCATCCCGGGTATCGCGGCTGAGGAGTTCGCCCGCCTTGCTGCGGACGCGGAGGCGAACTGCCCGATCTCGAAACTTCTCGATTGCGAGATCACTCTTGCGCATAGTCTTGCCAACTAGGACCACGATGCGCGGTAGCGCTACCCAGTCCATCCGCGCGCGCGGCGACCTGCGCGGCGCCTGAGGCCGCGATATCGCTGTTCGGGAAATTGGACTCGGCAGCGCGTTTCGCCTAGGATGACATCGGTTACCTCAGTGGCAGGAGATCGACGATGCGCAGGCAATTGGCAGCGACGCTGGCGATCTTCTTGACGACCGCGTGCGGCACGCCCACCGACCAATCGAGGACCCAGGACGAGGCGAGTTCGGTGCTTCCCTCAGGTCCCGAGGCCCAGATTGACGCGGTCGCGGCAGCGGATCTGCCCGCCGGCGTACGCGACGCGGTGCTGGGCCGCGTGCCGGGCATGACCATCACGGGCGCCAAGCGCAAACAGCGCGATGGAATGATCTTCTATGATGTCGAAGGTACGCGACCTGACGGCAGCGAAGTTGAGCTTGACCTCCTCGAGGAGAAGGGGCGCTTCACCGTCGTCGAGGTGCAGCGCGACATCCCCTGGGCGGAGGCGCCGGCACCCGTCATCGCCGCAGCGCGCGCTGCGCCCGATGCGTTCGAGCCGGTGCGGGTCATCGAAAGCAAGCAGGAGGATGGCACCGTCATCTATGAGCTGTTTGCTGCCGGAAAATCCGATGAACCCGCCGCCGAGATCGACTGGAAGGACGGCAAGGCGGCTGTGCGGCGCGAACGCGCGATCTATTGATCCTCTGCCGCGGGATCGGTGAGATCGTCGGTGACCTTGAGCAGCAGTAGCGGCGCATCGCCGGCCTCGGCGATCGCATCGACAAAGGCAGCGCGCGTGGCGGGTTCGTCATAGACCATCTTGGCATCATACGCCGCTTTCCACGTGGCGCGGTCCGGCCATTCGGCAATGCCGATGAAACGCGCTGTTTCCGCGGGCCCCTCTTCGCGGTGGAGGCGCGAGCCGAGCGAGCCATATTTCGCGCGGATAAGCTCAGTCCCGCGGCGCCAGGCGGCGCGAAACTGCTCCTCTTTGCCCGGATGGACCTTCCACCAATAGGCTGCGACGAACATCAATCCTCCTTCAACTGGCAGGTACCGTCGCGCCATTGCTCGGTTCCCCCGGCGAAGAACCAGTGCGCGCGGGACCGGTTGATGCTCTCATTGTAATAGCAGACGTCGGTCGCGCCGCTCGACGGGTCGATGAGCACCGACCACTGATGCGGCCCGCAATTGTGCGTCTCACATGCCCACGACATGAGCTTGCCTTCATAGCTTTCTATCGGCGCTGTGGGTCCCGCAAGCGTTTCGATCGTGCGGCGTATCTCGGCATTGGTGACGGTCTTCGCAAGTCCGGCTTTGACCACCGGATGGTCGTTCCAGGTGACGCCGTTCACGACGTCGAACGGATAATGGTCGACATAGGCTTCAAGGCCCGTGTCGGCTTTTGGGGCAGAGGGAGGCGCTGCGATCTTGGCCGAAGGAGCTTCGGATGCTTCGGCAGTTTTCGGGTTCTCTCCGCATGCGGCGAGCGTCAGGGCGGTCAGAGCGGCAAGGATCAACAGGCGGCGGTGGGTCATGGCGATCATCTCCCTTTTGGCGAGTATGCCATGGCGACACCGCCGCCGGAAGGCTTAGCGGCAGCGAACGTCCTTGTTGCCGCCCCGATCGATCGCGCGTCCGGCGACCGCGCCGCCGATCGCGCCGAGCACGGTTCCCAGCGTTTTCGAATCGCCTGGCGCGATGACGTTGCCGAGCGCCCCGCCGGCGATGGCGCCGACGATCAGACCGGTGGTGCCGTCGGAACGGCGGCAATAGTAGCGGCCGTCGCGCCCGCGATAGACACGGTCATCATTGTTCAGTCGGCGCTCGCGGTAGCGGCGGTCGCTGCGATAGTAGTTATCGGCATAATAGCCGCCGTAGCGCGGGTCGGGGTTGTTGTAATCATATCGCCCGTAGCGGTCGTAATAGGCGCTATCGTAATAGCCATAGCCGCCATCGTCATATCCATATCCGCCTGTCGAGGCGCAGCCGCCGGCGAGCGCTGTCGCGGCGGCGAGCGGGATGAGGGGGAGCAGTTTCATGGAAAGGTCTCTCCTGTCTTGGCCGGTGTGCAAAGCCCAAGGGGACGGGCAGGCCGGCAATGGACCCCGGTGAATAGACCCGCCAGACGGCCGGGAGTTCCGCGTCGCACGTTCGCGAGCGACGCGCTTGACCTCAACCGCCGTTGAGCTTTCATAAGGGCGGGCAATGATTCGCAAGACGGAGCCTGCCCATGCTGTACCGCCCTCTGACGCGCGAGAGCGACGTCGTTCCAGTGTCCACAACCGACCCTTTCCTGCGCCGCTATTTCGCGCGCATCGGCTATGCCGGTCCGATCGCCCCGACGCTCGAGGTGCTGCGCGCGCTCCAGGCGGCGCATCTTGCCGCTATCCCCTTCGAGACGTTCGACGCGCTGGTCGACGGCGCGGTCGACATCCACCCTGACGCGATCGAGGCGAAGCTCATCGATGGTGGGCGCGGCGGCTATTGCTTCGAGCAGAACGGCCTGTTCCTCCGCGTGCTCCGCGCGATCGGCTTCGACGCAGAGGGACTGCTCGGCCGGGTTCGCTGGATGCAGCCTCCCGGCGCCCCGCCGGCACCGCGCAGCCATATGGTGCTGCGCGTGCGGATCGGCGGACGGCCGTGGCTTGCTGACGTCGGCTTCGGGTCGGCGGTGCCCCCCTCGCCGCTTGCCATGGACAGCGAGGCGCCGCAGCCGACGCCGCACGAGAGCTATCGCATCGTGCGGCGCGGCGACCAATGGAGCGTGCGCCTCAAGGCGGGCGGCGACTGGCTGCCGGTATACGTCATCGACGACGCTGTGCCGCCCGTCATCGATTACACGGTCGCCAACTGGTACACCTCGACCCACCCCGACTCGCATTTTCGTCATCAGCTGATCGCGGCGCGCACGACGGCCGATGCGCGCTATGCGCTGCGCGACAACCGGCTGACGATCCGCCGCGCCGACGGCGCGACCGATCGGCGGTATCTCGCCGCCGACGCGATTGAGGCCGCGCTCGGCGAGCTGTTCGGTCTGCCCGCACGCCCGCATTGGCGCGGTGCGATCGAGCGCGCGGCGGCGGCCGAGGTGGAGGTATAGCAAATTGGCGGCGTCAGGGCAGTTGTCCGGGCGAACAGGGACGCTCAAGTGGGTCAGTCGATGATGACGTCCTTCCCCTCGGCGCGCAGCCGGGCGAGACCCTCCTTCATCGCCGCAAGCGCCTCGGGCGGGTGCGAAGTCCAGCTTTCGACCTCTCCCACGATGCGCAGCGGTGCGCGGCTACGATAGCTGCGGGTGGGGTTGCCAGGGAATTTCTTGTCGGTGAGATTGGGATCGTCGAACCAGTCGCCGGTCGGCTCGACGATATAGATGCGCTCGCGGCCGTCGCCTGACGCGAGCTCGCAGCCCCAGATCGCCGATTCGAGCGCGGCGGAAAAATAGATCCACGAGAGCGGCGCGCCTTCGACATAATTGCTCGCCCGCCCCGGGGTGAGCAGGTCGCCGACTGACAGATCAGCGCGTGTGCCGTGATAGAAGATCGCGCCGGCGTCGGGGCCGGTGGGGGCGGGGGTGTGGGGGTCTGTCATTCGGATCCTCGCTTTCAGTGGGGGCGTTTATTCGTCCGCCTACCCTTAGCGCCTTGCGTCATAGCCTTTCGCTCGGAATTTAAGAAAGGGCGGGGCGCTTTGGCGCGCTTTCGGCGTGTGAGGCTGGCTGCGCGCAATATGCACGACACCTTTTATCGCCGCCATCGATCACACAAAGCGGCTCTTCCGAGTGGTGTTGCGATGCATTCGCAATAAAATCCCGCTCATGTCACGCGTCGATTCCCGAGATGTCGCCAAGACGCTCAGCTTCCTCATACTTCACCTCTCGGTGGGGTTCACGGTGGCATACCTGCTGACCGGGTCCTTTGCGGTTGCCAGCGGAATCGCGCTGATCGAACCCATGGTCAATGCGGTCGTGTTTTTCTTCCACGAGCGCGCATGGCGCGGGGAGTTCTCGTTCAGGCGGCTGCTGGAGCATCGGCATGAGCCGTTCGGTGCGGCCCATTAAACTTGTCGCCCTGAGGCCCACTGCACTGCGGCAGCTGCCCGCAGATCTCGAAGCTGTGATCCGTAGCGGTCGGGGGGCGGCCATATTCCGCGTTGAGTAATAACGGCAGCTCAGGGCTGATTACGCCGCCTGAACAATTCCTGGTTACGTCCCCCGCCCGCCGTCAGTCGTGTTCACGTCCACCCGCACCCAAGTACAGCTCGCGGCCCGTCTCCTCATAGACCTCGCTCATTTGCGCCATGCCTTTTTCGGCCTCTTCTGCCGCGATGAAGCCTGCGCTGTCCTGATTCTGCAGCCTGGCAAACTCGCGGACTTCCTGGCTGATCTTCATCGAACAGAATTTGGGCCCGCACATGCTGCAGAAGTGGGCGGTCTTGGCACCCTCCGCGGGGAGGGTCTGGTCATGATATTGCTCGGCGGTGTCGGGATCGAGGCTGAGATTGAACTGGTCGCGCCAGCGGAATTCGAAGCGCGCTTTCGATAGCGCGTCGTCACGGACCTTGGCGGCGGGGTGACCCTTGGCGAGGTCGGCGGCATGGGCGGCAAGCTTGTAGGTGACGACACCGACCTTCACATCGTCGCGGTCGGGCAGCCCCAAATGCTCCTTGGGCGTGACATAACAGAGCATCGCCGTCCCGTACCAGCCGATCATCGCGGCGCCGATGCCGCTGGTGATATGGTCATAACCCGGCGCGATGTCGGTGGTGAGGGGGCCAAGCGTATAGAAGGGTGCCTCGCCGCACGCTTCGAGCTGCTTGTCCATATTCTCCTTGATCTTGTGCATCGGGACATGGCCCGGCCCCTCGATCATGACCTGGACATCCTGATCCCACGCGCGCTTGGTGAGTTCGCCCAGCGTGTAGAGCTCGGCGAACTGTGCCTCGTCGTTCGCGTCGGCGATACTTCCGGGGCGCAGGCCGTCGCCCAGCGAATAGGCGATGTCATAGGCCTTCATGATCTCGGTGATCTCGTCGAAGCGTTCGTAGAGGAAGCTTTCCTTGTGGTGCGCAAGACACCATTTCGCCATGATGCTGCCGCCGCGGCTGACGATGCCGGTGACGCGCTTTGCGGCAAGCGGGACGTAGGGCAGGCGCACGCCCGCATGGATGGTAAAATAGTCGACGCCCTGTTCGGCCTGTTCAATGAGCGTGTCGCGGAAGATTTCCCACGTCAGTTCCTCGGCGATGCCGCCGACCTTTTCGAGCGCCTGATAGATGGGGACGGTGCCGATCGGGACGGGCGAGTTGCGGATGATCCATTCGCGCGTGTCGTGGATGTTGCGCCCCGTCGAGAGGTCCATGACGGTGTCGGCGCCCCAACGGATCGACCAGACCATCTTGTCGACTTCGGAGGCGACGTCGGAGGCGACCGCGCTGTTGCCGATATTCGCGTTGATCTTCACGAGGAAATTTCGGCCGATCGCCATCGGCTCGCTTTCGGGGTGGTTGATGTTCGACGGAATGATCGCGCGGCCGCGCGCAACTTCCTCTCGCACGAACTCGGGGGTGACATAGTCGGGGATGCTCGCGCCCCAGTCCTGGCCGTCGCGAATATATTCCGCGAGGCGTTCGCGGCCGAGATTCTCGCGCGTTGCGACATATTCCATCTCGGGCGTGATGATGCCGCGGCGGGCATAGTGCATCTGGCTGACGTTGGCGCCGGGCCTCGCGCGAAGAACTTTCTTGCGGACATTGGGGAAGGCGGGGACGCCGCCCGAACGGTCGGGGCCAAGCTGGCCGTTGTCCTCGGGCCGCACCTCGCGCTGGGCGACTTCCTCGACGTCGCCGCGCGCCCGGATCCACGCCGCGCGCAGTTCAGGGAGCCCCTTGCCGATGTCGATGCTTGCATTCGGGTCGGTATAGGGGCCGCTCGTGTCATAGACGCGCACCGGGGACTCGCCTGACGAGGGTTCGAGGAGAATCTCGCGCATCGCGACCCGGATGCCGCTTCCAGTGGGCGAGGCGACATGGATCTTGCGGCTGCCCCGAATCGGGCCGGTGGTGACGCCGATCGGATCAGCAGCTTCAATGCGGGAATCGATGTCGGCCATGTCTCTCTCCAAGCGCTTCGGAGCGAGAATGGGGATTCCGTGTTCGGAACACCGACCCTCCCTCCGCCGGTATTACCCGGATCAGGTTCAACGGGTCGCGGCTTGTTCCGCTCTCAACCTGTTTCTGCACACAGGCTCCCCGGGGATGGGGCGTTATAGGACGGCCGCGATACACTGTCCATGCGTGTGGCCGAGGGCTCGCTTTTCGGGCCGAAGTGTGCCGACAGCCGCCCGCCGGGACCGGTTCGTCCGCGACGGGGGAGTCCGCCCGGCGGGCGGCTGTCCTCGACGCGTCAGGCCGCGACGCGTGCGGGAAATCCGGCGCGCCAGCGCGCAGCGGCAATCGCAACGCGCTGGCCCAGCGAGTAAGCGGTGGCGCGGTCGCCCGCCTTGGGCGTGACCTTCGCGCTGTCGTTCGCCGCCTGGGCCATGGCGCCGATGAAGCTGCCGATACGGTTTTCGCTGTCGGTCGCCGCGCTTGTGTCGTCATTATTGCCCGGAAGTTGCCCGGTCCCGATCCAGACCATGCCGTGCTGCGCGGCAAAGATCGCGAGGCTGATCAGCGTGTTGAGCTTGTCGCCCGACGGCGAGCCCGAGACGGTGAAAGCGGCGGCGAGCTTGTCCTGCCAGTCGCGCGTCATGAATATCCGCGTGCTCTCATTCATGAAGGCCTTCATCGGCGCCGACACATTGCCGACATAGGTGGGCGATCCGAAGATCAGCGCGTCGGCCTGGTTCGCCGCCGCGAAAAGTTCGCCGAAATCGGTCTGGCCGGGCTCGATGCGCAACATCACGGCGGTTGCTCCCGTCGCCTCCACGCCGCGCGCGACATCGCCGGCGAGCACTTCGGTGTGGCCGAAACCCGAATGATAGATGATGGCAACCTGCGTCATATCTGTCCTCCTGATGCCGCCGGAGGGGCCGGGCGGCTTGCGCGAGGGAAGATGATAGGGTAGGAACCAATAGTGAAGTACGCACCTTGAGGTAACTACCCAGATGACTGCTCTCCGCTGCATCGACAAGCCCGATCCGCTCGCGCAAAACTGCCCGTCGCGCGATATGCTCGATCTGATCGGTGATCGCTGGAGCCTTCTCATCATGCTCGTCGTTGGCCAGGGCACGCATCGCAATGGCGAACTGAAACGGCGCGTGGGCGGGATCAGCCAGAAGATGCTGACCCAGACCTTGCGCGCGCTGGAAGCGAACGGGCTGGTCGAACGGCGTGATTTCCAGACGGTCCCGCCGCACGTCGAATATTATCTGACCCCGCTTGGCGCCTCGCTGCAACGGGCGCTCGCGCCGCTGTTCGGATGGATCGATCGCGAATTTTCGGCGGTGCTCGCTGCGCGCGCGGCGTTCGCGGCTCGCGAGAACGCCGCCTAGCGCTCCGGCCCCGCCACGGCCGAGGCGTCAGATCCGGCGCGCCAGATAGACGCCCGCGATCATCAGCGCGATTCCCGCCGTGCGCTTTGCGTCGATCGGGTATCGCAGCGAGCCGAAAAGGCCAAAATGGTCGATCGCCGCGGCGCTGACGATCTGGCCGACGAGGACGAAGAAGATCGCATTGCCGACCCCGAATCGCGGCGCGATGAAGGTCACCGCGATCACATAGAAAGCGACGAACAGCCCGCCGAAATAATATTGCGGCGGAACGCCAGCTGACAATCGCACCGCGCCGAGCGATTCCGTTGCCGCGGTGCCCGCGAGCGCGATGGTGAGCGCGAGACCGAAGAGGATGACGGAGGCCGCCATCGGACTGCCGAGCCGGGCGCCGAGCCCGCCGTTCAAGGCGGCGAGCACTGGGATGCCGACCCCGGTCAGGAACATGATGAAGGCAAAGGTCGGGGCGTTGTTGGCGGTCATGGCGCTCTCCTGCGGGCACGCGCTTGTCCCCGCTTGCGCGGGTCGCCGCAAGAAGCTTCTGATCGCTGGGGCTTGCGAAAAGCTGTACAGCCCCCGCACGCGCTCGCTAGAATTGATAGGCGATGCCCGCGCCTCCAATCCACTGGTCGGCGTCACCTGCGATCCGGACGATCGGTGAGGCGGCGTAGCGGCTTGTCACGCGCCCATATTGGACGCCGCCGATGAGGACGAGGCCCTTGCGCAGGTCACCCGAAAGCGAATAGGCGCCCGCCGCGCCGATCGTATATTTGCCGGCGGTCGCCTTGCGACCAGCGCCGTCATAGACCGGCAGCCCGCTAGCGTCGCTGCCCGCCTGGTCAATGTCGAAATAATAATCCCCGAAGCCCTTGCCATAGACGTTCACCGACGCCGACAGGCCGACATAGGCGCGCTTCGAAATGGGGGTGCCATATTCGATCGTCGGCGAAGCAACCCAGCTGCCGTGGCGGCCGGAAATATCCTTTAGTGCGACAACCCGAAAGCCGACCTGATCATATTTGCTGGTGATCAGGCCCGAATAGGTGACCCCCGCCGAAATGCCTGCCTCTACCGCCAGTTTGCGCTCGCCGAGCGCCTCCACCTGCGGGTCCTTGATACGCCCGGTACGGTCGCTCCTGAGGTTGATGATCGGGCCAAGTTTCCAGTCGACGCGCTGGCCGCGTCGCTGGCGGATCAGATCGACCTGCAAATTGGTGCCCCGGGTCGAAAAGGAAAAGCCCGACAGGCGGCCGCGCAGGTAAAATCCCGGAATCACGACGCGCTGGTCCGACCCCATGTAGCTCGGTGCGGTGACGACGCCGGCGGCGATGGCGAGATAGTCGCGCGACCATTTGCGGTCCGGGTCGTCATCCTGCGGCCGCGCGGGGGGCAGCAATATATCCTGATCGACTTCGCTATCCTGAAAATGGGTGGCGGGCGCAGGGATCACGGGCACCAGCGCGGGCGCAGTTCCAGCGGCGTCTGGCGCTGCCAGATCCGCATCGGGGGCGCCGTCCCTCGCATGCGCCGGGGCCGCGGCGGCGAGGGATGCGGCGCAGACTAGGACGGTGAGAAGAGCAGGCGAGGGGCGGCGGTCGGGGTGGGAGACGGGGGTGTCCATCGGCAATTGCGGTCCTATGTTATTGCCCCTTTGTACAGGGGTGTAAGAGATCGTCCGGCCGATGCAAAGGCCGCGCCTTGCGGGCGCGTACTTTTCCCGCCATCGTGGCTTTCGTGCACCAATACAGACTCTTCGCCTCTCTATGCCGCGACACGGCATTCGGTTCCGCATGAACCGCACGCCGCGCCTTGCCGGCTATGCGCTGATGGCCGCCGCTGCGCTGCTGGCGCTCGCGATGCGGCGCGGCGCGATCCTGACGCTGGGCCCCTTTCCTGTGGCCGCGGTGGCATTACTCGTCGGTATGGTCGGGGTCATGCTGGTGTTTACCGATCTGATGGTGCGCGGGCTTTATGCGCAGGTTGAAGCGGCAAAACGGGGCGAGGAGGCGACGGGGCGGGACGAGGGCGAGGACTGATCCTCTGCTCTGGAGCGAAGTGGCCGGGAAGGCTTTTCGTTCGACAGTATCTGCCGTTACCGGTATGACGCTGCGGATGACCGACGTTCCGCATACGCCGCTGCTCGACACGGTGGATGTCCCCGCAGACCTCCGCAAACTGAAACCCGAACAGCTCCGCCCCTTCGCCGACGAGCTGCGCGCCGAGATGATCAGCGCGGTCGGCACGACCGGGGGGCATCTGGGGTCGGGGCTGGGCGTCGTCGAGCTGACAGTTGCCATCCATTATGTGTTCGACACGCCGCGCGACAAGCTCGTGTGGGACGTCGGGCACCAATGCTATCCGCACAAGATCATCACCGGACGCCGCGACCGCATTCGCACGTTGCGGCAGGGCGGCGGGCTTTCTGGCTTCACCAAGCGCAGCGAAAGCGAATATGATCCGTTCGGAGCTGCGCATTCGTCGACCTCGATCAGCGCCGCGCTGGGTTTTGCGATCGCAAGCAAGCTGAAGGACGAACCCGGCCGGGCGATCGCGGTGATTGGCGACGGGTCGATGTCGGCGGGCATGGCCTATGAGGCGATGAACAACGCCCAGCAGGCGGGCAACCGGCTGATCGTCATCCTGAATGACAATGACATGTCAATCGCTCCACCGGTGGGCGGCCTTTCAGCCTATCTGGCGCGGCTTGTGTCGTCTCGCCCGTTCCTCGAACTGCGCGAGATCGCGCGGCGCTTTGCGCGAAAACTCCCCGAACCCCTGCACAAGGCGGCGCGCAGAACAGACGAGTTCGCGCGCGGCATGGCGATGGGCGGGACGTTGTTCGAGGAACTGGGATTTTATTATGTGGGGCCAATTGACGGGCATAATCTCGATCATCTGATCCCGGTGCTCGAAAATGTGCGCGACAGCGAACACGGCCCGGTGCTGATCCATGCGGTGACCAAGAAGGGCAAGGGCTATGCTCCCGCCGAAGCCGCCGCCGACAAATATCACGGCGTCCAGAAATTCGATGTGATCACCGGCGAGCAGGCCAAGGCACCGCCGGGGCCGCCGGCCTATCAGAATGTGTTCGGCGAGACGCTCGCGAAGCTTGCCCAAACCGATGAGCGGATCGTCGCGATCACCGCGGCGATGCCTTCGGGGACCGGGGTCGACAAGTTTGCAAAGGCGCATCCTGAGCGGACATTCGATGTCGGGATCGCCGAGCAGCATGCGGTGACGTTTGCCGCGGGGCTCGCGGCGCAGGGGATGCGGCCGTTCGCGGCGATCTATTCGACCTTCCTTCAGCGCGCCTATGATCAGGTCGTGCACGATGTGGCGATCCAGAATCTCCCCGTGCGCTTTGCGATCGACCGTGCGGGCCTGGTCGGAGCCGACGGGGCGACGCATGCCGGCTCCTTCGACATCACGTATCTCGCAACGCTGCCCAATATGGTGGTGATGGCGGCCGCCGACGAGGCCGAGCTTGTGCACATGACCTATACGGCGGCCGAATATGACGACGGGCCGATCGCCTTCCGCTATCCGCGCGGCGGGGGCATTGGCGTGCCGCTACCGGACGTGCCGCAAAAGCTCGAGATAGGGAAGGGCCGCGTGGTGCGGCACGGCAAGACGGTTGCCATCCTGTCGCTTGGTACGCGGCTTGCCGAGGCACTGAAGGCCGCCGACACGCTCGAAGCGCGCGGCCTGTCGACGAGCGTGATCGACCTGCGCTTCGCCAAGCCGCTCGACGAGGAGCTGATCCGCAAGGCGCTGGCCAACCACGAGGTTTGTGTGACCATCGAGGAAGGCAGCATCGGTGGGCTCGGTGCGCATGTCCTGACGCTGGCGAGTGACGAGGGGCTGATCGATGCAGGGCTGAAACTGCGCACGATGCGGCTGCCCGACATCTTCCAGGACCAGGACAAGCCCGAGGCGCAATATGCGGCCGCGGGCCTCAACGCGCCCCAGATCGTCGACACGGTGCTGAAGGCGCTGCGGCACAACAGCACGGGGGTCGAAGAGGCGGGCGCCCGGGCGTGAGTGGTTGGTGGTTCGCCGCCGCTTGCATTGTCCTCTATACGCTGATCTGGCTCCGGTTCGCCCGAGAGTGGAGGCGTGACGCATCGGCGCTCGAAGCGCGGCGCCCGAACCCGACGCGCGCGGAATTTGTCGCATTGCTTTCTGAGGATGCAGGGGCGGAGATAGCAAATTGCGGTGGGACGAGCTGGCGCCCTATGGGAAACCCCGCTTGACGCCGCACCCCGACGACGGTTCGCAGCTTCGCGCGCTCGCTATCGGAAGAGCGCCCGATTGTGGAGAATGTTTGACCCAGCGGAGGATGAGAAGTGCGCGCGCTTTGCCGCGGGACGGTCAGAAGAGAAGGCCTCGCACAAAGCCATAGAGCCGCAATGGGGATGTTCTGTTGCTTGGCTCTGTTGCGGGGGGAACCCCGAACCATGAAAAGCGGGGCCGAAGCCGCCCTTTTCCGCATCTCTGCGCGATATTCTGCTCGGCGCTCAGGTCCCCGGGATCGCCGCCGAGGCGTCGCGGCCATCGCCTTCGGGAGCGGCGATGATGTCGCGCGTGGCGAGGCCCTTGTCGACGACCTGGGTTTCGGGGCTGCCCACCTCGCTGCGGATGCCGGGGGCGGCGCGCCCGCCGTCCGCGGCACCGATGATCGAGGTTTCGGTCGCGCTACGCGGCGACGCACCGCCAAAGAGCGCGCGGAGCGTCTGCTCGGCCGTCGAATCATTGCCAGGGCGTGCCGCGCCAGGCGCGGGCGGAACGAGCGCGAAGTCAGGCGGCACGACGAGCGGCGCCTGGCGCGATACCGCGAATTCGTCGGGACGGTCGCGGCTGAAGAGGCTGTTCGATCCGCAGGCCGACAGTGTCGTCGCGGCGAGGGCAGCGGATAGGATAGCGGTGGTCCGGTTCACGTAAAAACTCTCCTGATGCGCCCCGTTAGTCGGTGGCGGCCGCATCGCTGGGCGAAGCGGGCGCCGCTGGCGCCTTTTCGCGCAAGAGCAGCGCCCGCGCAACCAGCAAAAGCACGCCGATCGTGATGCACGCATCGGCGACGTTGAAAATGAGGAAGGGACGGAAGGTGCCGAAATGAAGGTCGGCGAAGTCGACCACGAAGCCGTGGCGGATGCGGTCGAGAATATTGCCGAGTGCGCCGCCGAGGATCAGCGCGAGCGCGAACACGTCGCCGCGCGCCTTCTCGCGGGTCATCCACACCGCGACCGCGATCGCGACGAGCGCGGTCACCGCGACGAGGGTCCAGCGCTGGGTGTCATCGCAGCGCGAGAACATCGACAGTGAGATGCCGCAATTTTCCGCCCAGGTCAGATTGAAGAAAGGCAGCAGCTCCATCACGCGCTTGGGCTCGAGCGAGAGCGGGACAATCACGATCCATTTGCTGATCTGGTCGGCGAGAAAGGCGAGCACGGCGACAATGAGGCCGAAGCGCAGGTGCGGGGAGCGTTTGCCGGTCATTGTCCGTCCAATACCGTGTCGCAGCGATTGCACAAGGCACCGTCGCCCTCGACCTCGGGAAGGTGGCGCCAGCAGCGGCCGCATTTGTGATTTCCGGTGCGCTGCACGTCCCAGTCGCCCTTGTGGACGGTCGAGGTGATGAACACCTCTTCAAGGTCGACGTCGCCGGCATCTTCGGGCAGCCAGACTTCGGCTTCGAGGCTGGAGCGGATGATTTTCTCGCGGCGGAGCGGTTCGATCCGCTCCGTCACGAGGGCGCGGACGCTGCGCACCTGGGTCCACTTTTCGATCAAGGCCCCAGTTGCGCCGGCGAGCGCGGGAAGCTCGGGCCATTCGAGAAGATGGACGCTGCCCGCGTCCGGGTAGCGCGTACCCCATACCTCTTCGCTGGTGAAGACCAGCACCGGTGCTGCATAGCGAACGAGGGCATGGAAGAGGATGTCGAGGACGGTCCGATAGGCTGCGCGCTCCAAGGTTTGCGCGCCCGTCGCGGGGTTGACGTCGCAGTAGAGACGGTCCTTGCGGATGTCGAAATAGAAGGCGGACAGATCCTCGTTGCAGAAATCGGCGAGGAGACGCGTGTAGGCGTTGAAGTCGAAATCATCGGCCGCCTGCGCCAGTTTCGCGTCGAGATCGGCGAGAAGTGCGAGCATGTAGCGCTCAAGCTCGGGCATCGCGGCGACGTCGGTGACGCGCTCGGCCTCGGCAAAGCCGTCGAGCGCACCCAGAAGGTAGCGGAACGTGTTCCTGAGTTTCCTGTACTGGTCGGCGACGCCTGCGAGGATTTCCTTGCCGATGCGGTGGTCTTCGGTGAAATCGACCGAAAGCGCCCACAGGCGGAGGATATCGGCGCCATAGTCGCGCATCAGGTCGATCGGGCTGATCGTATTGCCGAGCGACTTCGACATTTTCATGCCCTTGGCGTCCATGGTGAAGCCATGGGTCAGCACCGCCTTGTAGGGCGCACGGCCGCGCGTGCCGCAGCTTTCGAGCAGCGACGACTGGAACCAGCCGCGATGCTGGTCCGACCCTTCAAGATAGAGGTCGGCAGGGTGCGTCGAACCATCGCGGCGGACGAGCGCGGGCCATTTGCCGCTTTCGAGCACGAACGCGTGGGTCGAACCTGAATCGAACCAGACGTCGAGAATGTCGGTGATGCGCTCAAAGTCGGCCGCAACATATGATTCGCCGAGATACTCCTGCGCGCGTGCGTCGTTCCATGCGTCGACCCCGCCCGCGCGGATCGCGGCCACAATGCGGTCATTGACCGCGGGATCATTCAGATACTGGCCCGTCTTGCGGTTGACGAACAGGGTGATCGGCACGCCCCAGGCGCGCTGGCGGCTCAAGACCCAGTCGGGACGCGTTTCGACCATCGAGCCGATGCGGTTGCGCCCCTTGGCGGGCACGAAGCGCGTATCGGCGATCGCGCGCATCGCCGTTTCGCGCAGCGTCTCGCCATCGCCCTGATGGGCCCGGATTTCCGCCTCGGCAGCGCAGCGCGGTGTGTCGTGGTCGACACGCTTGTCCATCGGCACGAACCATTGCGGTGTGCAGCGATAGATGACCTTGGCCTTGGAACGCCAGCTGTGCGGATAGCTGTGCCTGTAGTCCGCCGACGCCGCGAGGAGCGCACCGGTCTCGCGCAGGTCACTGCAGATCGGGCCATCGGGGGCATTGAATTTCGGGTTGATCACGCTGCCCTGTCCGCCGAGCCACTCCCAGTCGGCGCGATATTTGCCGTCGCCCTCGACCGCGAACACGGGATCGAGCCCGTTCGCCTTGCAAAGGTCGAAGTCATCTTCGCCATGGTCGGGCGACATATGGACAAGACCCGTGCCGCTGTCGGTGGTCACGAAATCGCCCGCGAGGAACGGGCGCGGACGCGCGAAGAAACCGCCGAGCGCGTGCATCGGGTGGCGAGCGATGGTGCCCGCAAGGTCGCGGCCGTACCAGCTGGCGATTTCACCTGCATCTTCGAGCCAGCGGCCGCTCACCTCGCTCTTCAATTCGGCCGACAGCAGATATTTTCGCCCGTCCCGATGCTCATAGAGACCGTAGAGAACGTCGGGCCCATAGGCCAAAGCCTGGTTGACGGGGATCGTCCAGGGCGTCGTGGTCCAGATGACGGCCTGCGCGCCGACCAGTTCGGGGATCGGGCTCTCGACGATTTCGAACGCGACGTCGATCTGGGTTGAGGTGATGTCTTCATATTCGACTTCAGCCTCGGCGAGCGCGGTTTTTTCGACCGGAGACCACATCACGGGCTTTGCGCCGCGGTAGAGCTGGCCGCTTTCGGCGAATTTGAGGAGTTCGCGGACGATCGTCGCCTCGGCGTCGAAATCCATCGTGAGATAGGGATGGTCCCAGTCGCCACCGATGCCGAGGCGCTTCAACTGCTCGCGCTGGACGCCGACCCAGTGCTGCGCATAGGCGCGGCACTCGGCGCGGAATTCCTCCACCGGCACTTCGTCCTTGTTGAGCTTCTTCTTGCGATATTGCTCCTCGACCTTCCACTCGATCGGCAGACCGTGGCAGTCCCAGCCGGGGACATAGGGTGCGTCCTTGCCCTTCAGCGTCTGGGTGCGGACGACCATGTCCTTGAGGATGTGGTTGAGCGCATGGCCGATGTGCATGTCGCCGTTCGCATAGGGCGGGCCGTCGTGGAGGATGAACTGCGCGCGGTCCTTGCGGCTTTCGCGGATCTGTCCTTCGAGATTCTGCTCGAGCCATTTGGCGAGAATCGCCGGCTCCTTCTGCGGAAGTCCGGCCTTCATCGGAAAGTCGGTCTTGGGCAGGAAGACGGTGTCGCGATAATCTCGCGTCTCTTGGGCGGGTGCGCTGTCAGTCATGGTGCGCGGCGCTTAGCGCAGTTTCGCGTGCGAGCAAAGAAATTGGGAGCAGCGTGATCGCGGCCTCGCCGCCTGCCCGAGCCATCCGGTTCGACGTTGAGCCTCCCGCGGGGCCGACCTCTATTTCTGTCGCGGGCGAAGGGCGGGGCCGAGGTTGTAGATGTCGTCGATCCAGACATAACCGGTAAAGCTTGCTGGAATGCGGGTGAGCTGCCCCACCCGCGACAGGCCCACGCCCGAATGATTGTCGCCGCTGGGACCGACGAGGAGAAGACGGGCGCCATGTTCGGCGGCGCGCGCCTGCAGGCGGTCAGGCCATCCCCAAAATGCCCATTGGCGGTCGAGCGGCACGACGATGGTGCCGCCCGCGCAGCTGACCGGGAACCAGCCCGACCAGCCGAACTTGATATAATCGCTGGTGCAGCGCTCGGCGCCTGCCCGGTCCATTGTCCACGCCTTCGGGGCTTTTGCACGGATCGGCCCGAGCACGCGCGCGTTGCCAAAGAAGGCGAAGCGCGGCTGGTTCGCATCGACGCCGGCACGCGCGAAGGCGGCGAGCGCGAGTTCGGCTTCCCTCGGATCGCGTGACTTGAAATTGATCACCATGGGAAGGTGGCCAAGGTCGGCGAGGACCTCGTCGAGGCTCGGCATCAGGCCGACACCGGTACCGCGCAGCGGAAAGGTCTTGCCGCCATCGGCGGTGTAGCCATAGCCGATGTCGAGCGTCTTGAGTTCAGCCATTGTCCGGTCGCGAATCGGCCCCTTGCCATCGGTGCGGCAATCGAGCGTCCAGTCGTGAAAAAGGGCGAGCTGCCCATCCTTCGTCGCGGCCACGTCGAACTGGATCATCCCCGCATCGCGGCCGACCGCTGCGCGCAGCGACCGCAGGCTGTTTTCGATATAGGGATGCTCGGGCGGATGGATGCGCGCTGCAGTACAGGTCGTGTCGGTGACGCCGGCATGATCGAAGAGCTGCGACACGCCGCGATGCGCAATGAGGGTGCGCTTTCCGGCGGGATCGGGGGCGAGCCAGCTCGCGTTCGAGAGCGTGAGCCATGCGACGAGGAGGCCGAAGAGCCAGAGCAGGATTTTGGTGGTGCGCGTGAGAGGCTTTTTCGTCGGGCCTTCAAGGCCGGCCGCCCAGTCGTCGCTCGTGGTTTCGCTCATGCCGTCCCCCCCGGTTTGCATCCCTTCGCCCAAGAGATGCGTCAGATCTCCGCCAGCAAAGCCCGTGCAGCATCGCAATCGGCCGCGATCTGCGCGGTGAGCGCGTCCATATTGTCGAATTTTTCCTCGCCGCGAATGAAAGCGTGGAAAGCAACGTCGACCGCCTGCCCGTAAAGGTCGCCCGAAAAATCGAAAAAATGGGGTTCGAGCAATTCCTTGGGTGGATCGAAGCTCGGGCGGATGCCGAGGTTCGCTGCGCCTTTGAGAAGGCGGCCGTCGGGAAGGCGCCCGGTGACCGCATAGATGCCGTAGCGAGGACGAAGATAATTGCCCATGTCGATGTTCGCGGTCGGAAAACCGAGCAGGCGGCCGTTCTTGTCGCCGTGCTGGACAATTCCCCGCACGGTGAAGGGGCGGGTGAGGAGACGCTGTGCAGCGGCGCAGTCGCCCGCCTTAAGCGCCTCGCGAATGCGGCTCGACGAAATGGTCTCCCCGCCCTCGTCGACTGGAGCTACCATTTCGGTGAAGAAGCCGAGGCGGCGGGCATGGTCGGCCAGCGTCACGACATCGCCGCCGCGCCCTTTGCCGAAGACGAAATCGGCGCCGGTGACTACCCCTGCGGCGCCGTAGCGATCGAGGAGGATCTCGGTGATGAAATCTTCGGCCGTCGTGCCTGCCATCGCCGCGTCGAAAGGCAGGACCAGCATCGCATCGGCGCCGGCTGCGCCAAAGAGCTCCTGCCGCTGGTCGAGCGTCGTCAGACGGAATGGGGGAGCGCCGGGCTTGAAGAAGCGTACCGGATGCGGGTCAAAGGTCGCGACAATGCACGGGCGCCCGTCATCCTGCGCGTGATGGACCGCGCGGCCGACCACCGCCTGATGCCCGGCATGGAAGCCATCGAAATTACCGAGCGCGATGACGCCGCCGCGCAAGGGCCTGGCGATCCGGTCATGGCCGTCGAGACGGGTCGCGCTCATTGCGCCGCCGCGCCTCGGCTATCCATCGGCACGATCCCTGCCTGCAGGACGCGGATCGCGTTGCCGCCCATTGCGGCGCGAATTTCATTGTCGGTAAAGCCCGCGTCGATGAGCGCCTGCGTCACCTGCACCAGCCTGGACGTGTCGAAGCGGACGGTGGTCGCGCCATCATAATCGCTGCCGAGCGCGACATGCTCGATGCCGACGAGATCGCGGACATGTTTCATCGCCTTTGCGATCCCGGCAGGCGACGTGTCGCACACCGCGGCGTCCCAATAGCCGATGCCGATGAGGCCGCCGGTCGCGGCGACCCCCCGAATCTCGGCGTCGGTAAGGTTGCGGTTGACGTTGCACGTGGCCTGCACGCCGCCATGGCTTGAGACCACGGGCCGGCGCGCCATCTTCAGCACCTCTGCGACCCCCGCGTGGCTGAGGTGGGCAAGGTCGACGATCATCCCCTTTGCCTCCATCGCGCGTATCACGCGGCGGCCGAGCGGGGTGAGTCCGCCTTTCTGGAGCCCATGCATGGAGCCGGCGAGATCATTGTCGAAAAAATGGGTGAGCCCCGCCATTCGAAAACCCGCAGCGTAAAGCTTGTCCAGATTGGCGATGTCCCCCTCGAGATTCTGCAGCCCTTCGATGCTGAGCAACGCGCCGACCGGGGCTGCCCTTCCCCCTCGCCGCGCGGCGAGCAGCGCGCTCAAATCGACGGGATTTGCGACGACGCGGAGCTGGCCGCCTGATTTTGCGGCGGCGCGGCCGAGCTTCTCGGCATGCCATAGCGAACGTTCGAGCAGCGAGTTCCAGGTCCGCAGGGGTTGCAGCTGGGCGATCACGAGCCCGGTGATATTGTCCCCGTCCGCGCTGTTGGCGTCGTAATTCTGGTTCTTCGGAGTCTTGGTGACGCTCGAGAAGATCTGGAGGGCAACATGGCCATCCTCGAGCCGCGGAAGGTCGACATGGCCCCGGGCGGAGCGCGCCAGGAGGCCGCGTTTCCACATCAAGGTGTCGCTGTGCAGGTCGACAATCGTCAAGCTGCGGTGGAGCACAAGCGCGCGATCGCTGATCTGCGGCAGCGACCCTTCCTCCACCTTGTTCATGCTGCGCTCCACCATGCCGGGAGCGAGGAGGAAGAAGGCGGCGGCCGCGATGGCGAGCAGCGCGAGGATGGCGATTACCCACCGGCGCATCAGCGGAGCCTTCCCCCGCTTGCGCGCGCCAGCGTGACGAACGCATATGCGGGGCGTCCGGCGTCATCGGCAGGATGCTCCTCGCGCGAAACCTCGCGCCATTCTGCCGGATCAGGGACGTCGATAACGGCGTCGCCCCGGGGCTCGAGCGCAACCTCTGTGAGCTCGATGCGGTCGGCTAGCGGCAGGAAGAGGCGGTAGATTTCGGCGCCGCCAATCACCATCACTTGCGGCGCATTGGCGAGGCGGAGCGCCTCCTCGACACTATGGGCAACCTCGGCATGGTCATCCTGCCATTCGGGGTCGCGGGTGAGAACGATGTGCCGGCGGCCCTCGAGCACTGCAGGCAGGCTGTCGAACGTCTTGCGCCCCATGATCATCGGGCGGCCCATGGTGAGCTGTTTGAAGCGGCGAAGGTCGGCAGGGAGGTGCCAGGGCATTTTGCCATCAGCGCCGATCACGCCATTGGCGGCCCGGGCGAGGATCAGCGTAATCTCGGGATGGTTCATAAAGGCCCTTCGGGAGCGGTTCCGACCCAGGTGACGTGGCCGAGCTTGCGGCCATCGCGAACCTCGGTCTTGCCATAGTGATGAACGCGTGCGGCGCCGTCAGCGAGCAGCGCGGGAACGCCGTCGATGGCGCGGCCGATCAGATTGCGCATCGTGACGGGGAGGGCAAGCGTCGCGGTATCGCCGAGCGGGAGGCCCGCGACCGCGCGGATGTGGTTCGCAAACTGGCTCGCGGCCGCGCCCTCGATCGTCCAGTGGCCGCTGTTGTGGACGCGCGGCGCCATTTCGTTGAAGACGGGACCCTCGTCGGTGGCGAAAAATTCGCCGGTTAGGACGCCCACATAATCGAGTGCTTCGGCGATACGGGTCATGAGGGTGCGCGCGGCATCTTGCTGGTCGAAAACGGCGCGCGGAGGCGGCAGGCTCGAGGAGGCGAGGATGCCGCCTTCATGGACGTTGACGGGCGAATCCCAGAAGCGCGTTTCCCCGTCGATTCCGCGCGCGAGAAGGACTGAAAATTCGTGCGCGAAAGTGACAAGGCCTTCGAGGATTGCGGGATGGCGGCCGATCGCTTCCCACGCCGCATCGGCGTCGGCGGGGGCGGCGATACGCGCCTGGCCCTTGCCGTCATAGCCCATGCGGACGGTCTTGAGGATTGCAGGAGTGCCGATCTCAATCAGCGCTTCATCGAGCGCGCTGCGGTCGGGGACCGCGGCGAAGGGCGCAGTGCGGCCTCCAAGCCCTGCGACGAAGCGCTTTTCGGCGAGCCGATCCTGCGCGATCTCTAGCGCGGCCGCGCCGGGACGGACTGCGACATGGCCGGAAAGGAAGCGTACCGTGTCGACGGGAACATTCTCGAACTCGATCGTCACCGCGTCGCAAGCGGCCGCGAAGGCGGCGAGGCGCGGCTCATCGTCCCACGCCGCCTGGGTGTGCTGGGCTGCGACCTCGGCCGCGACGCTTTCCCGGTCGGGAGCGTAGACATGTGTCTTGTAGCCGAGCGGCGCCGCAGCAAGTGCGAGCATGCGGCCGAGCTGGCCTCCGCCGAGGATGCCGATCGTCGAACCGGGTGGCAGCACCTGCGATCAGCCCTCACGAACCGGGATGGGAGCGACGCCTTCGGTCTGCGCCGCGCGCCACGCGTCGAGTCTTTGCGCAAGATCGGGATCCGCGTTCGCGAGAAGCGCTGCTGCGAAAAGGCCCGCGTTGGTCGCGCCCGCCTTGCCGATCGCAAAGGTCGCCACGGGAATGCCGCCGGGCATCTGGACGATCGAGAGCAGACTGTCCATGCCGCTCAGGGCGGCCGACTGGACGGGGACGCCGAGCACCGGCACGCGCGTCATCGATGCGACCATGCCCGGCAGGTGCGCCGCGCCGCCCGCGCCGGCGATGATCGCCTGGAGCCCGCGATCCGCGGCCGCCTTTGCATAGTCGACCAGCCGGTCGGGGGTGCGGTGAGCGGAGACGATCCGTACCTCGTGCGCAATACCGAACTGTTCGAGGATCTGGACCGCGTGCGCCATGGTCGGCCAGTCCGACTGGCTGCCCATGATCACGCCGACGCGTGGCGCCGTGTCGTCCATTCAAAACCCTCCTGCCCCGGCGATTCCGTCGCCGCCCCACCCCCTAGCGAGTCGCGGACGGCGGGGCAACGCCATCCGATTCCTCCCGCGTTTACCGATTAGTATGAAGTCGCGGCTATCGTCGCGGGCTACACAAGATCGTCGGCATCCGGTCGGCGGCACTTTGGGCACGCATCGGGGGCGTCGAATGGACAGCATGGGGGGAGCGCGGATCGCGGTCGACCAGATCGGCTTCGCACCCGTCGACTCCGTCGAGGACCAGCTTCGCGAGCTGCGCCGTGAACGTGATGCGCTTCGCCGCGAGAACCGTATCCTGAAAATCGCTGTCGCCGAGCTCGAACGCGTGTCCGAACGCGACACGCTGACCCCGCTGTTCAACCGCCGCTACTTTCTGACCGCGATCCATCAGCGCATCGCCCGCTTCGAGCGCCGTGCAGAGACCGCGGCAATCGTTTTCGCCGACGTCAATCAATTGAAATTCATCAACGACAGCTTTGGCCATGCCGCAGGCGACTTCGCGCTGCTCGAAATTGCGAACAGGCTTCTCGGTGCGATTCGTTCGGTTGATGTCGCGGCGCGCATTGGCGGCGACGAATTCGGACTGATTCTCGATCAGTCGAGCGAGGCTGGCGCCCGGGCGCAAGTAGAACGGCTGTCGCACCTGCTGAGCGCTACTCCGGCGATCTACGACGGACGCGGGATTTCGCTCTCGGCCTGCTTCGGGGTTGCAATGCTGCAGCCAAATATGAGCGAATCGGATATTCTCGCGGCCGCCGACCGCGACATGTATCTTTGCAAACTGGGGCAGGAGCGCCCCGCAGGGCATCGCTAGGTCCAGGCGCACCCCCGCGGGTCGGACACGACCCGGACGCGGGATGGAGGCAATAGATGGACGCGATCATGGTGACGCTGGTGGCGGTGCTGCTCGCCAACGCCGACGGGCGCAGCGGCCGCTTTCTTGCGCGGCTGCTTGACGCGCGCAGCGACCGGCGCGCCGTGATCGGTATCGCAATCGGCAGTTTTGTCGCCAACGCGCTGGTCGCAGCGCTCGCCGGATCGCTCGCCAACCGGATGATCGGACAGGGCGTGATCGCGTTGCTTGTGGCATTCGCGCTTCTAACCGCCGCGGGCGCGCTGCTCTGGCGCGGGCGGCTGGCCCTGGCTGACGAGCAGGTGATGGCGGCCCGCACGCCCTTGCTTGCGGTGCGATTGCTGCTCGTCCAGGTCGGCGACCGCAGCCATTTTCTCATCGGCGCGCTCGCCGCGACCAGCGGGGCGGGGCTGTGGGCGGCGGCGGGCGGCCTTGCCGGATGGATATTTGCAGCCGTGCCCTTCCTCGCCTTCGGCCCGGCACTTGCCGAGCGCCCAGCGGCGCAGATTGTGCGCTGGGCAAGCGCCGCGCTGCTCATTCTCTGGGGGCTGCGCGCCGGAATGAATGCGTTCGGTCTATAATAAGCGATGGTTTGATCGATTTTTTCAATCATGGCGACCAAGACTGATCATGGGCGTTTGGCAAGGTGAAAGCCTATATCGAACGAACGAAAGGAGCTTCCCATGCCGGATAAGAAAAATCAGCCCGCGGTCGCCGATGCGCTCAATGCGCTCCTCGCCGACAGCTTCGCGCTTTACCTCAAGACCAAGAATTATCATTGGCACGTCGAGGGGCCACGTTTTCGCGAGCTCCACCTCTTGTTCGATGAGCAGGCGGCGCAGATTCTGGCGACCACGGACCTCATTGCCGAGCGTGTACGCAAGAATGGCGCGGCAACCCTGCGCTCGATCGGCGAGATTGGCCGCCGCCAGTCGATCAAGGACGATGACAAGGCCAAGGTCGATGCTGACGCGATGATCGCGCAGCTCGCCGCGGACAACGAAGCCCTTCTTGCGCAGATCAAGGAAACCAAGGCTGCGGCCGAAGCCGAAGGCGATATCGCAACGAGCGGCCTCGTCGACACTTGGGCCGACGAGACGCAGCAGCGGATCTGGTTCCTGAAGGCGACGCTCGGTGGCTAGGCCGGGCGGCCGGGCTCACCGGCTCAAATCCTCGCCAAGCGCGCGCAATATGTCGCCGAGCGGCACCAGCTTGAAATTCTGGGGCGCGCGCTCGCCCGCTGCGTCGCGGTTCTTTCCGTCCTGTGCGGCGAATATGCCGCCGGGCCAGTCCGAGCCGAAATTGCCCGGGTCAAGCGCGATGCCGTCGGTGTCCTCGGTCCCGTCGATTGTGCCGCCCCGAATACGGAAACCGCCCGCATAGGCACCATCCGGCAGTCGGAAGACGGCAAAACTGTCGTCGTCCTGGCTTGCGGCGAAAAGGAGGCCGCCCTCCTTGCCGCGCGGCAGGACCGCGAGGCCCTCGACATCGTCGTGAAGTTTGACCCCGTCGACAGCGGCAAAACGTTGCGGTGCCATCGCGTGCGCGGGATCGGTGTCGATACGCCAGATCGCCACCTTGTCCTCGGCGACATAGAGCTTGCCAGTGCGATCATCGGCAGCGCACCCTTCGGCGCGGCTGCCGAGGTCGTGTTGGCGCAGGATGCGGCCCGCTGGTGCGGGGCCCGAGAGGTCGAGCGCAATCTGCTCGACGACTCCCTCTTCATAGACCATGAAGGCATCAATGCCGCCAGCGCGGCGGTGGAGACAGAGACCGTAGGCCTCTCCCTCGGGCGGATCGATGCTGCCGATTTCGATGAGGCGCGGGGCATTCGGGTCCAGGCGGAAGAGGCGGAGGCGTGGACGATCCCGGTCGCTGCGGTCCGACGCGGCGACGAGCGTCGCTCTTTGACCGGCGATCGTCACGTCGGGGCGCAGGTCGACATTGTTGAGATCGCCGAGCGGCTGAAAGCTCAACAGGCGTCCGGCAAGGTCATGGATCGCGATCCCTGCCTTCTTGTCCGTCGAAAGAATCAGGCTTCTCGCCGGGTCTTCAGGGTTGCGCCAGATCGCCGGGTCGTCGGCGCGGTCGTCCCCACTCGTCGTCGCAGGCGCAGTTTCGATGCGCGCCGGAATTTCGGGAAGCGGCAGCGGCTCGGCGACGATCAGCAGTGCAGCGAGAAGCGAGGGGTAGGGCATGGGGCGACCTTCCGATCTTGGAAGGATAACGAGCGCTGCCCCGACCGGTTCCTGACCCGGTAATCGCAACAAAAACAATTGAGTTACTTGACCATGCGCGCCCCTGCCTTTTACGCAGGCTTATGCCGCATGACACCAGCCTGATCGGAACCGTGGTCGCCGGGCTCGGCGTAGCCTTTCTGATGGGTGCGCTTGCGCACCGGCTGAAGATTTCGCCCATTGCGGGCTATCTGCTGGCCGGTGTTCTCGTGGGACCCTTCACGCCGGGGATCGTCGCCGACACCGGGCTCGCGCTCCAGCTCGCCGAGATTGGCGTGATCTTGCTGATGTTCGGGGTGGGGCTGCATTTCTCGCTCAAGGACCTGCTCGCGGTGCGGAATATTGCGGTGCCGGGCGCGATCGCACAGATCGCGGTGGCGAGCGGGCTCGGCATCGCGCTCGGCCTGTCGCTCGGCTGGTCCTTGGCGGGGAGTGCCATATTCGGCCTTGCGCTATCGGTCGCGAGCACGGTGGTACTGCTGCGGGCGCTGCAGGCGCGCGACATGGTGGAAACGGAAAAGGGGCGCATCGCTGTCGGCTGGCTGATCGTCGAAGATCTGGCGATGGTGCTCGCGCTCGTCCTCCTGCCAGCGATGTTCGGCGGGCGCGGCGATGAAGCGAATGGAGCAGGACTCCTCCAGTCGGCGGGAATCGTCGCGCTCAAGGTAATCGGTTTTGTTGCCTTCATGCTGATTGTCGCGCGGCGGATCCTGCCCGCGGTGCTGCATTGGGTTGCGCATAGCGGGTCGCGCGAACTCTTTCGGCTCGCGGTCCTCGCCATCGCGCTGGGCGTCGCTTTCGGCGCGGCGCTGGTGTTCGATGTAAGCTTCGCGCTCGGTGCCTTCTTCGCCGGCATGATCCTCGGCGAGACGCAATTGAGCCGCCGTGCGGCTGAAGAAACGCTGCCGCTGCGCGACGCGTTCGCGGTGCTCTTTTTCGTGTCGGTCGGCATGCTGTTCGATCCCAAAGTCCTTACCGAACATCCCGGCCCGTTGGTCGCAACCGTAGCAATCATCGTCGTCGGCAAGGCGCTCGCTGCCTATGCGATCGTGCGCGCCTTTGGCCACGGCTCGCAGACTGCGATGACGATCGCGGCAAGCCTCGCGCAGATTGGTGAATTCTCCTTCATCCTCGCCGGGCTCGGCGTCGGATTGAAGGTGATGCCCGAAGAAGCACGCGACCTGATCCTCGCCGGGTCGATCCTCTCGATCCTCTTGAACCCGCTTTTCTTCACGATTGCGGTGCGGCGAATACGCACCGACGAGGCGCCCGAAGGCGAGGCGGCGCCCGCGCCCGCGCCCCGCCCTGCGCCCGCTCCTGCGCGTACCGTGCTGGTAGGCTATGGCCGCGTCGGCAGCCATATCGGCGATCTGCTGTGCGGCAAGGGTGAGGCCCTGACGGTGATCGAAGACCAGAAGGATCGTGCCGCAGCCGCGGGCGAGGCGGGGGCGAAAGTGATCATCGGCAATGCCGCGAGCGAAAGCGTGCTGCGCCAGGCGGGGCTCGACAGCGCCTCGACCCTTCTCATTGCGATTCCCGAAGGGGTCGAGGCGGGGGCGATCGTGCGGCGGGCGCGGGCGATCAATCCCAGGCTGGTAATCGTCGCGCGCGCGCACTCGGACGAGGAGGTGACCGACATTGCCCGTCACGGCGCCGACCATGTCGTGATGGCCGAACGCGAAACGGCTGCCCGGATGGCGGAGCGGGCGCTGCTGGCGCGGGTCTGAGCGCGCCGTTCGGGCGAAAGCCGCGCTGCGATGAGTTATGCCCTCCCACTGGTGCGGTTCCGGCTCACGTGCGCGCAAAGTAGACAGGAGAGGGCTTTCCCCGCATCGCCATCCGCCCTATCGCCCACCCGCCATGAGCGCCGACATCCTCCTTCCCCTCCTCAAATCCACCTTCGGTTTCGACGATTTCCGCGGCAGACAGGCCGAGGTTGTCGCGCGGGTCATGGCGGGCGAGCATACGCTGGCCGTGATGCCGACGGGGGCGGGCAAGTCACTGACCTACCAGCTTCCTGCCGTTGCGCTTGCCGGCTGCGTGGTGGTGGTCTCGCCGCTCATCGCGCTGATGCACGACCAGCTTCGCGGTGCGCGCGCGGCAGGAATTCGGGCAGCCTCCCTGACGAGCGTCGATGCCGATTTCGCCGATACGCGCCAGGCGTACCGCGATGGTCAGCTCGACCTTTTGTATATCGCGCCGGAGCGTGCAACGGGTGAAGGCTTCCGCGCGCTGATGGAAGCGCGAGCGCCCGCATTGTTCGCGATCGACGAGGCGCATTGCGTGTCGGAATGGGGACATGATTTCCGGCCCGATTACCGCCTTCTGCGGCCCCTGCTCGATACCTTTCCGGGCGTTCCGCGGCTTGCGCTGACGGCTACCGCCGACAAGCACACGCGCGAGGATATTCTGGTCCAGCTCGGCATCCCGGCCGACGGCCTGGTGCTTGCAGGTTTCGACCGGCCGAACATCCGTTACCGGGTCGGTCCGCGCATAGGCGCCGCCAGGCAGCTGGCCGAGTTCATCGCCGCCAACCCGGGGCCGGGAATCGTCTATTGCCCGACGCGGGACGGCACCGAGCGGATGGCTGCGAAGCTCGCCGCTGCGACGGGACGTTCCGTTGCCGCCTATCACGCGGGGCTCGATGCCGAGCGGCGCGCACAGGTCCAGCATGATTTCGTCGCCTCGGAGGATGGGATCGTCACGGCGACGGTGGCCTTCGGCATGGGGATCGACAAGCCCGACGTGCGCTTTGTCGCGCATGCCGGGCTGCCAAAGTCGATCGAAAGCTACTATCAGGAAACCGGGCGGGCCGGACGCGACGGCGATCCTGCCGAGGCTCTGATGCTGTGGGGGGCCGAGGATTTTGCGCGCGCGCGCATGCGGCTGGGCGAGCTTCCCGAGGCGCGCCTCGCTGGCGAGCGCGCGCGCCTCAATGCACTCGCGGCGCTTGTCGAAACCGCCGAATGCCGCCGCGCGCTGCTGCTGCGCCATTTCGGCGAGGCCCCGCCCGAATATTGCGGCAATTGCGACAATTGCCTTGACCCCCCGAAACAGGTCGACGCGACCGTGCTCGCGCAGAAGCTGCTTTCGGCGATCTATCGCACCGGACAGTCCTATGGCGCGGCGCACATCGAGGCGGTGCTGACGGGTCGCGGCGACGATCGGATCGTGAGCCGCGGCCACGACAAATTGTCGGTCTTTGGCCTCGTTGAGGGTGAGGAGGCGCGGTTGATCAAGCCGCTGGTGCGCACGCTGATGGCGCGCGAGGCGCTGGCGACCACCGAACATGGCGGGCTCATGTTCGGCCCGGCGGGACGTGCGGTGATGAAGGGCGAGGTGCCGGTCATGATCGCGGAGCCGCCCGCAAGGCGGGGGAAACGCGCGGCGCGCGGCGAGCAGGCGGCGAATCCCATCGGCGATCCGCTCTTCGAGGCGCTGCGCACGGCGCGGCGCGAGCTGGCGGCGGAGGCCGGGGTGCCCCCCTATGTGGTCTTCCACGATGCGGCGCTGCGCGCGATGGCGAGCGCGCGTCCGTCGACGCGCGCTGAACTTGCGCGGATTCCGGGCGTCGGCGCGCGCAAGCTGGAGTCGTGGGGCGATGCGTTTCTCGCGGTGATCCGGCAGTTCTAATATTGCCGGCGCTCGATCCGGGTGGGAGGTCCTCCGGGGAAAGGGTAGCTTCATGCTTGTCAGCAAATGCGGCTGGCCTATACATCGCGGGCATGAGCGATTTTCGTCCCCTGAGCCCCGGCTATAGCGTCGCACCGCAGATTGCCCTTGAGGATATCGCGGAGGCGAAGGCCGCCGGGTTCGCGATGATCATCAACAATCGCCCCGATGGCGAAGATCCGTCGGCTCCGCAGGGGGGGGACATAGCGTCGGCCGCCGCGGCCGAAGGACTTGCCTATGCGGCGATACCGGTGGGCCACGCGGGGTTCAGCCATGCGCAGCTTGACGCGCTCGACACGCTGCTGGCCGATGCGACGGGGCCGGTGCTCGCCTATTGCCGCTCGGGAACGCGCTCGACGCATCTCTGGGCGCTCGCGCGTGCCCGCGCCGGCGATGACGTCGATGCACTGTGTGCGGCTGCGGCGAAGGCGGGTTACGATCTTTCGGGGCTGCGACCGATGATGGATGCGCTCGCGGGGGAAAAGTGACCGCGGCTGTCTGGATTCAGCTCGGCGCATCGCTCGCGGCGGTGCTCTTCATCGCCTGGCTGGTGAGGGCGATGGGGCTGGGCGCCGACCCGCGCATAGAGGATGCGGCACATGCGATCCGCCTCGCGGACGAAGCCGAGGCAGGGTTTGGCGGCGTCGAGGTCGCGCGCGATCGCGCTGGCTTTGCCGCGATCGTTCGGAATGCCGAGGGCCGAATGCTGCTGATCCGTGCGCATGGCAACCATTTCGCGGCGCGCCCGGTCGATGCGAGCGTGATAGGACGGCTCGACAAGGATTTCCTGACGCTCACCACGCGTGAACGGACCTTTGGCGCCGTGACGCTGCAGCTCGGGAAAGAAGCAGGTGTATGGGCGTCGCGCATGCGGGAGGTGGTGCGTGGATAATTTGCCCGATCCCGTCGTCTATGCAGTCCCCGCCTTCATCCTGCTGCTGATCGTCGAGATGATTGTCTCGCTTCGCCGCGACAAGAGGCGCTACGAGGCGCGCGACACGCTGACCTCGCTGATGCTCGGTACGGTGAGCCAGGTCGCGGGGGCATTGGTCGGCGCGGCGGTGGTCGGCGCGGCGCTATGGGCCTATCAGTTCCGCCTGTTCGACATCGGGATGGAGCTTCAGACTTGGTGGTGGGCATGGATCCTCTGCTTCGTCCTCGACGATCTGGCCTATTATGTCTTCCACCGGAGCGCGCACCGCGTGCGCTGGTTCTGGGCCAGCCATGTCATCCATCACAGCTCGCAGCACTATAATCTCTCGACCGCGCTCCGGCAGACGTGGACAGGTTTTTTCAGCCTGAGCTTCCTTTTCCGTATGCCCTTGTTCCTCATCGGCTTTCCGCCCGCCATGGTCTTCTTCTGCGCGGGGCTCAACCTGATCTACCAGTTCTGGATCCATACCGAGGCGATTGGGCGGATGCCCAAATGGTTCGAGGCGGTGATGAATACCCCGTCGCACCACCGCGTCCATCATGGTGTGAACCCGCGTTATCTCGACGCCAATTATGCCGGGGTCTTCATCATCTGGGACAAGCTGCTCGGCAGCTTCGTCCCCGAGCGCGACGACGAGCCGGTGCGCTACGGCATCGTCAAGCAATTGGGGAGCTTCAACATTCTCTGGGCGGCGTTTCACGAATGGGTGGGGATCGCGAAGGATGTCTGGAACGCGCCCTGGCAGCACAAGCTTAGCTATATGTGGCGCGAACCGGGCTGGAGCCACGACGGCAGCCGGATGACCAGCGACATGATCAAGGCGCGCTGGATGGCCGGCAGACGGGTTGAAGAAGCCGCAGAGTAACCGCTGCCGAATGCGGGCGGGACGGATGAAGCCCGTCGCCAACATACCGAAGAATTCGCCGTGACGGTCGCCGGATTTAAGGGCGGCTGTGCCATGCGGGGCGCCCTTTCCTTTTCCCAAGAGAGGGGGCGGCAAGATTGGCTAGGGGCTTGCCACCTGGACTAATGACATTCATGTAAGCATCCGGTTGACCGCCCGAAAGGCGGCTCGAGGGAGGGCCTGAATGGATCAGTTCGACATCATCGTCATCGGCGGCGGCAGCGCGGGGAGTGCGGCGGCGGGTCGCCTTGCCGAGGACGGAACGCGGCGCGTGTGCCTCGTTGAGGCGGGCGGGACGAACGACCTGATCCGGATCAAGACGCCGGGGTTCATGCCCTTCATTCCCAAGGCGTCGAACTATCAATATGAGACGGTGCCGCAGGCGGGGCTCGGCGGACGCACCGGCTACCAGCCGCGCGGACGAGGTCTTGGCGGGTCGAGCGCGATCAACGCGATGGTTTATATCCGCGGCCACCAGTTCGATTACGACAAGTGGGCCGAACTGGGCGCGACGGGTTGGACCTACGCGGACGTGCTTCCCTATTTCAAACGGAGCGAGGGCAATGAGCGCGGCGCCGACGATTTTCACGGCGCAGATGGGCCGCTGAACGTGATGGACCAGCGCTGGCCCAATGTGACGAGCCGGCGCTTCGTCGAAAGCGCCGCGGCGCTGCAACTGCCGCGCACCGCTGATTTCAACTTGCCGAATAACGAAGGTTTTGGCCTCTATCAGGTGACGCAGAAGGCCGGTGAGCGCTGGTCGGCGGCGCGGGCCTATGTCGAGCCACTGCGCGGGCGTGCCAATTTTGCGATCCGCACCGGAGCACTCGTTGAAAGGATCCTGATCGAGAATGGCCGTGCGACCGGCGTAGTCATCCGGCAGGGAGCAGAACGCGAAACGTTGCGCGCAGCGGGCGGCGTCATCCTGTCGGCCGGAGCATTCGGCAGCCCGCAGATCCTGATGCTGTCGGGCATCGGACCGGCCGCGCATCTTCAGGACCATGGTATCGACGTGATCGCCGATTGCGCCGGGGTCGGCGCAAATCTGCAGGACCATATTGACTATGTGTCGAGCTGGGAGACGCGTTCGAGAGAGCCGTTCGGCAACAGCCTCGGCGGTACATGGCGGATGGTGAAGGCGATTTTCGAGCATCGGACGAGGCGCACCGGCATCATGACGACCTGCTTTGCCGAAGCGGGCGGCTTCTGGAAATCGCGCCCCGATTTGCCCGCACCCGACATTCAATATCATTTTGTCCCCGCGATGCTCGAGGATCATGGGCGCACTAAGGTGAAGGGGCACGGCTTTTCGTGCCATGCCTGCGTGCTCAGGCCCGAAAGCCGGGGTAGCGTCACGCTCGCCTCGGGCGACGCCGCAGCGGCGCCGCGGATCGATCCCGGCTTCCTGACCGACGAGCGCGACATCGCGACCTTGCGCGCAGGCGTGCGGATGATGCACCGCATCGTGGGATCGCCGCCGCTCTCCGACTATGCGGGCGCGGACCGGCATCCCGTGAACCTCGACGATGACGACGCGCTCGACGCGCTGATCCGCAGCCGCGCCGATACCGTCTATCACCCGGTCGGGACGTGCCGGATGGGAAGCGACGGCGATGCGGTGGTCGACCCGGCGCTGAAGCTTAAGGGTATCGACGCGCTCTGGGTCGCCGATGCGAGCATCATGCCCCGGCTCGTGTCGGGCAACACCAACGCGCCGAGCATCATGATCGGCGAGCGTGCGGCGGATTTCGTGGCGGCCGCGCTGGGCTGACGCCTATCCCCGGCTTCAGCAGGCGGGGATTAAAGACAGGCCTCCGCCAGCAATTCCCCGCGCCGCGTGAGTCCATAGCGGCTCACCGGTGGCCGCCGGTCAATCACATCGCGCGTTATCAGCCCGTGGCGGCCGAGCGCTTTCAGCCCCTGCGAAAGCGCGCGGGGGCTGGCAGGGGCGAGGAGGCGGGAGAGAGCATTGAAGCGGTCATGACCCACCCGAATCCCCGCAACGATCGGGAGGCCCCAGCGGGTCGCGGCGCCCGGAGGCAGGCCGAGCTCTGTCTGCGCCCCCGCGATCGTCGCGGCGCGCCTTGCCGCGTCGGCGCCAGCCTTGGTCAATATATATTCGGGTCGAAGCGGGTGCCCATGACCCGGGTTCCGCTGCACCCATCCGTTCCTCGTCGCCGCCTCCAGCGTGCGCGTCAGGCTGTCGCGCGGCAGGCCAAGGCGGTGGATCAGTTCGACGAAGCGTGCGCCTTTATGGCCCCCAAGATCAGCGAGCAGCGGCACCAGCCAGCGGTGGCCGGACAGCTCCGCAAGCAGCGGATCGGGCATAATTGACGGCATTGGCAAGTTACTATACAAACCGAACCAAAGGAGCAAGGGGGGGATTCGGCTTCTTGTTGGCCGCACAGGGCGCCAAGGTGCCGCCGTCGGCGCGGCGGGCGGCCGCAGACCTCGGGTTTCGATGGAAAGGGAGAGGCAGTGTCATGACGCTCAAGATCGGATCCGAACTGACCTGTTCGATGGGGGTCACCGACATGACCGCCTCGATCGCCTGGTACGAGCGGGTCATGGGGTGCGCCTTGCTTTATCGCGTCGACGAGATCGGCTGGTGCGAGCTTTCAACGCCGATGGCAGGGGTCAATATCGGACTGAGCCAACTGGAAACGGTGATGCAGGGCGGCGGGGCGACCAACGTGTTCGAGGTCGCCGACATAGAAGCGGCAAAGGCGCATCTCGACGCCGAGGGCGTTCGGCAGGACGGTGACATCCAGCACGTCCCGGGGCTCGTGCGGCTGATCACTTTCTATGACCCGGACGGGAATGCCTTCATGTTCTCGCAATCGGAAATGTCAAGCTGAGCGTTGCCGAAAAAAGAGTAAGCCCCGTCACATTTCTGTGGCGGGGCTTCCCTAGGTTCCGTCCGAGGACGCGAACCAGATTCTACCTTTTCTTTCGATCCAGTAGGTTCATGAAACGCGGCTGAAGACGCATTGGTTCCCAAGCTGGCGACAATTTTTTTCCCGGGGCGGGCAGGTGCCGATTCGCGCGCACGCAGACTGCCTTGACTGGAGCGTTTCCTCTGAAAAACTGGCGGATTTTCAAGGCGTTGATTGCGTGCCACGCAGAGAGGACAAAAAAGAGGGCCGGGACTTTCGTCCCGGCCCAGCCTTTCAGGCTCTCCTCTCCTGAAACTGTTGACCCAATGAATGCCATATTAATGTCACCTTGGGAAGGCCTAAATTTGCGGCACTGCTGCGCACATTTTGTGCAAGGATCTTGCTGCATGAATTGCACAAAAAGAGGCCGGGACTGGTCGGTCCCGGCCACAAGTGGTTCGCAGGAGGAACCCCGTTGGACCCCGCCGCCCTTGAAAGAGGAGAACCGGCGGCGGGTGTCCTGATTCGTCAGTAATTATAGGCGCGCTCGCCATGCTCGCCGAGGTCGAGGCCTTCGCGTTCGACCTCTTCGGAGACGCGCAGCCCAGTGACGAGCTTGGCGACCGAGAAGGCGATGCCCGAGCCGACCGCTGCCCAGAGGACGGCAACGCCGGTCGCAAAGAGCTGGGTGCCGAGCTGCGCGCCGATCGCATAGTCGGCTTCTCCAGGTCCGCCAAAACCCGGCGCGTTGGTGAAGGCGACGCCGATCGAGCCGATGATGCCGGCAACGCCGTGGATACCGAAAACATCAGCCGTATCGTCGAAGCCGAGTTTCGGCTTGGCGACCGTCACGAAGAGATAGGCGATGACCGAGGCGACAGCGCCGAGGACGATCGCCCCGAACGGTCCGGCGAAGCCCGCGGCGGGCGTGATGGCAACGAGGCCCGCGATGACGCCCGAGCAGCCGCCGAGCAGGCTGGGCTTGTGACCCGCAACCTTCTCCGCAACCATCCAGGCAACAGCCGCGGCGGCGGTGGCGGTGAGCGTGTTGATCATCGCCAAGCCGGCGCCGCTGCCGGCACCCAGCGCCGAACCCGCGTTGAAGCCGAACCAGCCCACCCACAGAAGGCCGGTACCGATGAAGGTCATCGTCAGCGAGTGGGGCGCCAGCACCTCCTTGAGGTAGCCGATGCGCTTACCCAGAATGAGGCAGCCGACGAGGCCCGACACGCCCGCGTTGATGTGGACGACGGTGCCGCCGGCAAAGTCCAGCGCGCCCTTCTCGAAGAAGAAGCCGCCGGCCGACCATACCATGTGGGCGAGCGGGAAATAGACGATCGTCAGCCAGATCACGGCGAAGGCCATCAGCCCCGCAAACTTCACGCGTTCCGCCAGCGACCCGACGACAAGCGCGCAGGTGATGGCCGCGAAGGTCATCTGGAAGCTGATGAAGACATATTCGGGGATAGTTCCCGAAATGCTGTCCGCGGTAACATTCTGCAAGAAGAGGTTCGAAAGATTGCCAAAGAAGGGCCCTGCCTCGGTAAAGGCGATCGAATAGCCCCAGCTGACCCAGACGAGCATCGCGACGCAGGTCACCGCAAGAACATGGGTGAGCATCGAGAGCATGTTCTTGGTGCGAAGAAGGCCGCCATAGAAAAGCGCAAGGCCCGGCACGATCATCGCGAGCACGAGCACGGTCGAGGTGAGCATCCAGGCGGTATCGCCGGTGTCGATTGTTGGCGTCTCCGCCGCTTCCTGCGCCCAGGCGGGCAGTGCGGCGAACAGCGCGAGCCCCGCGGCCCCGGCGCTCGCCGCCAGCTTGTTTGCGAACGTCATATAATCCCCCTTCATTAGAGAGCAGCCTCGCCGGTCTCGCCGGTGCGGATGCGCACGGCCTGACCCACGTCGAGGACGAAGATCTTGCCGTCTCCGATCGACCCGGTGCCGGCGCTTTGCTGGAGTGTTTCGACGACCCGCGGCGCAAGCGCGTCGTCGCAGACGAGTTCGATCTTCACCTTCGGCACCATGTTGGTCGCATATTCGGCGCCGCGGTAGATTTCGGTCTGTCCCTTCTGCCGGCCAAAGCCCTTGACCTCGGTCACGGTCATGCCGGCGATGCCCAGCCCGGTCAGTGCTTCGCGCACTTCGTCGAGCTTGAACGGTTTGATGATAGCCAGGATCAGCTTCATGATGCCCCCTTTTGCTAATGGCACCATGTCGCGCTGCAACAGCCGTGCCAAATTGCGCGAGGGCGGTCGTCAGCGATATTTTATGAGGAAATTCTGCCAGGCGAAGTACGAAAGCTTCGCGAATTGGGCAGAGACGCAGCGAATATGCCTAAATTTTAGGCATGCCCTAGCCGGCGCGCCGGAACCGTGCCCATATCGGCAGATGGTCCGAGGCGCGCGCGGCAAGCGCGCTCTGGTGTACCCCGGCCTCCACCGCTTCAAGATCGGGCGAGGCAAAGATACGGTCGAGTTTTGCGACGGGGCGGCGGCTGTGAAAGCTGTGCCCGGTGTCGACGAGCCGATGATGCTCGGCGAAATCGGCAAGGCAGCCCCCGCGATTGCGCCACTCATTGCAATCCCCCATCAGGATGGTGGGGAGCGCCTCGCCCTCCGAGACATGGGCAAGGATGGCGCGCGCCTGCTGCCGGCGGCGGAGCCCCGAAATGTCGAGGTGCATGCCGACCACGCGCAGCCGTGCCTCGCCGATGCGCAGCGTCGCCGCGATCGCGCCGCGCGGCTCGAGCGTCGGCAGGTGGAGCGCGTGGCTTTCCTCCACCTCGACGCCTTTGCGGACAAGAAATGCGTTGCCGTGCCAGCCGATTGCATAGGGGCGGCCGCCCAGCAGGTCGACCGGCACATAGTCGCTATTCTCTTCGAACATGTGCGGGGGGATGGCGCTCGCGCGCGTGCCGAAGCGGCGGTCAGCCTCCTGCAGCGCGATGACGTCTGCATCGAGTTCGCGAAGGACAGATAGCACGCGCGCGGGGTCGCGGCGCCGGTCGAGCCCGATACCCTTGCGCATATTATAGGAGGCGACCTTGATCATCGGGAGGCTAAGGCGGCTTTCTTGATGTTGTGGGAAGAGGACGAACAAGAGCAGGGTCGGGTTGCACCTAGGAGGCACCGAACTCCAGCATCAGCGCCCGCGCGTTGTCGAGATCCTCGTCGAAGACCATGACCCGGACCGGGATCATCAGGCCCACGCTGTCGGCGATGTTCATGCCGGCGTCGAAACAGACCGCCGGCACGCCTGCCGATTCGAGCCGCCCGCGCAGCAGTTCGGCCTCGGCGCCGTTCGGCAGGCGGACAAGCTCGACAAGCGGCATCAGGCGTCGCCCGCGATATAGCGGTCGGTGGCGCGCGTCGGCAGCCCATCGATGCTTCGCGTTCGCCCCTCGAATTTCTCCAGCCATTCGGCCGGGTCAGCCTGGCGATGATATTTCTGGAGCGTGTCGCGCTCCTGCTGGAGTTCCATGACTGGCACGCCCCAACCGCAACTCGTCTGAACGCTCTCAACCGCTATATCGAAGATCTGCCGTGTTCCGGGCAACAAGGTGAAATGAGCAGCGAGTGCGGCCCAGCCTTCATCCTGCGGGAGCACCGGGTGCCCGCGGCCATAGATACGCAGGATCCAGGCCGGACGATCGAAAGCGCAGAACATCAGGGTAATGCGCCCGTCAGCGGCGAGGTGCGCGTGCGTCTCGTTTCCTGAACCGCCGAGGTCGAGAAAAGCGACACGGGATGAGGAGAGGATGCGAAAGCTGCCGGTATAACCCTTGGGCGAAAGGTTGATCCGTCCCTCCGCCGCCGCGGTCGCGACGAAGAACATCGGCTGGCGCTCGATGAAGGCGACATGCTTGTCGGTCAGCGCGTCGGTGAATTCGGCCATAAGATCAGCCTAGCGGGCGACAGGGAGGATTGTCACGCGATCCGTCACCATTGGCTGCCCTCGGCGATCGCCGCCTCTTCCTCCGGCCGGGTTGCCCGGCCGAGCGCGGCGTTGCGATGGGGGAAGCGGCCGAAGCGATCGATCATCTCGAAATGCTTCTGGGCATATTGGTGGAAGATGGGGTCCGCAAGTTGGTGAAACAGGCGCAGCGATTCGCGCTGGTCGCCGATGTCTTCGCTGTGCTGAAGGGGAAGGTAGGCGAATTGCCGCCGTTCGTCGGGCCAATGCTGATCCCACCCTCTTTCGGTGATGCCGCGCGAGATCGCGCGGGCAAGGCTGTCGGTTGCAAAGGCCTCCGCGCTGCCCCGATATATGTTGCGCGGTACCTGGTCGAACAGGATCACGGCTGCAAGCGCCGTGTCGGGATCGGTCAGGAATGCATCGGGAGGGAACGCGCGCAGCGCCTCGCGCCAGTCGGCGGCGAGTTCGCGAACCGCAGCGTCGAAATCCGGTCCGCCGCCGTACCAGTCATCCATGCCATGGTCGTCGAACCAGAAGGCGAGGAGGCGCGCCGCCCAGTCGGCGGGCGGCGCAGCCGCTTCGGTCGGGTCATTCGTCACGCGGCTATTTCGCAGCCGTGCCGATCTTGCGATAGGGAACAAAATCACCGAGGGCGACGAACCCCGCGTACATATGGCTGTCGCGGTCGTGGAGCTGGATCGTATCGATCGAGCACAGCCGCGTACCGGTCAATTTGGTCACGAGAATATTGTCGTCGTCGAGCGATTCGGCTCCGCCGCGCGGACGATTGACCCAAAGGGTGCTACCGATCCGGTAGACGATCGCGGTTTTGTCAACGATCTGCGAACTCGTCGCCGAGGAAAGGCTGATGCAATCCTGCGGCTGGCCGGCGACGCGGCCTTCGAGCATCTTGGCGAGCTTTTCCTCGCCCGTCGGCTTGTCCTTCGCAGCAACGGGCGCGCCCGCGAGCATCGCGGCGGAAAGGATAGTGGCAATCAGCGCACGCATGGTTCGACTCCAGTTGATTCAGGTCTCACCCTGAGATCACCGATAGCACAAGGCGGGTGAACGGTCGCTGACTGATTTCATGATGTCGCGCAGCCAGGCCCCGTGCCACTCCTTCAACAAGGGAAGAGCACTCGGCGCCCGTCCTCGATGAGCCCGGGGGCCTCCTCAGCACGCACCATCGGGCAGCGGGATACCGAGCGGGCCCTTGCACTTCTTCTTCTTCGGCTTTTCGGCGGGTGAGGAACCTCCCGTATCGTCCATGCCGCCCATTCCCCCGAAATCGGCTCCAACCATGAGCATGGTGTGCGAGCGGAAACGCACCTTTGCGGTCCAGTCGATATTCCAGGGCACATTCCCCGCGGGTTTGGGGGGATAAGCAAAGTTCGCCTCGGGTCCGAAAGCGTTGAGGTTCCCGATCATCATCTCGCCCGACGCCTTCTTGACCTCCGCCGGGATCTGGCAGCTCGTCTGGCTCGGCGGCATCACGATCTTCTGGGGAATGAGCTTCGCGACCGTCGCAGGGGGCAGCCAATCCCAAAGGCCGCCGCCGAACTCGCGCGACGCGCTGCTCGTCCACCAGATAATGTCCCCGCCGCTGCCGCCGCGGTCCATGCCGCCGATCGTCCAGGCGACATAGCCGGTGGCATTCTGCACCGGATTCCAGCGGATCATGACGGAACCGTCACCCTGCGCTGCGGTCGAAGCCTGGAGCGGGGCCATATAATCCTGCGCGAGGGTGAAATTGATGTCCGAGCCGATGTTGCTCGCAATGCGGTGCGCCCCGAGCAATGAGCTGTCTCTCGGCGGCTGCTTGGCGTTCTTGGTGTTTGGCCAGTCGACGTAGGAACGACTGTTCGATTGCGAGACCTCGCGGATGACGGGCACGGCGGAGGAGAAAAGGCCGGGAGGTATCTGTCCCGCCGCAACCTTGGCGAAATCGATCACAACCGGCTGACCCGGCCCCGCCTTGGCCCCGCAACCCCAATAAAGGAGGAGGCGGCCCTTGGGACGCTCGAATTCGGTGGTGTAGCTGCCATCGCGCCGCTCGGGGCTGATGAGCGGCACGGATTTTCCAAGCTTCGCCTGCGGTTCGAAATAATGATCGCCCTTCGGGGGCGGTGCGCCCGGCGTCTGGTCGGATCCGAGGCGAAGCAGAAGCTGGTGCGCGACCGCCTTGTCGGGGCCACCGCCGAACATCATGCTCATCGCGCCGCCGACACCGCCCTTGCCGCCGCCCATCGCGGCAAAGCCGGACATGGTCGCCACGTCCATTTCGTAGCGCTCCTTGGGCCCCGATGTTTTCTGCGCTGAGCCGGGAACGGCGGCGAGCGCGGCGGCGAGAGCAGTCACGGAAAGCAGACGCAGAGTCGAGCGCATATAAATCCTCCCTGTTGCCGGAAAGCCGGCTGACGGTGCGACCCGAATCTTGTCTTTCCAGCGCTATACGCTGACGTACCCCACGCGCCAAGTGACCGAAATCACAGCGGACCGGCGCTCGGCGATTCCTCAGGCCGTGCCGCCCACCGTCAGCCCGCTCACCAGCAAGCTCGGCTGACCGACGCCCGCTGGGACGCTCTGGCCGCCCTTGCCGCAGACGCCGATGCCTTCATCGAGCGCCATGTCGTTGCCGATGCCCGTGACCTTGGTGAGCACGCTCGGGCCATCGCCAATCAGCGTGGCGCCCTTGATCGAGTCGCCAAGCTTGCCGTTTTCGATCTTGTAGGCCTCGGTGCAGCTGAAGACGAATTTGCCCGAAACGATGTCGACCTGCCCGCCGCCAAAGCTCTTGGCGAAGATGCCGCTCTTTACCCGCGACAGGAGCTCGGCGGGATCGTCGTTGCCACCACGCATGAAGGTGTTGGTCATCCGCGGCATCGGGGCGTGCGCAAAACTCTCGCGGCGGCCGTTGCCGGTCGGCGCAACGCCCATCAGCCGCGCGTTGAGCCGGTCCTGCATATATCCCTTGAGAATGCCGTCCTCGATGAGGATATTTTCCTGCGTTGGCGTACCCTCGTCGTCGATTCTGAGCGAGCCGCGGCGCCCGCCCCCGACGGGGCTTGCAAGGCTCCCGTCGTCGATCACGGTGACGCCTGGTGCTGCGACGCGCTGGCCGATCCGCCCGGAAAAGGCGCTCGTACCCTTGCGATTGAAATCGCCCTCCAGCCCGTGACCGACCGCCTCATGCAGCAACACGCCGGGCCAGCCGGGGCCGAGCAGCACGGTCATTTCGCCCGCCGGGGCGTCGACCGCGCGCAGATTGACGAGTGCCTGCGCCAGCGCCTCGTCGATCGCACGGTTCCATTGCCGAGGCTCAAAGAGATGGTCGTACATATAGCGGCCGCCGAGGCCGAAATAACCCGATTCGCGGCGTCCATTCTCCTCGACCACAATCGAGACGTTGAGCCGGACGAGCGGGCGCACGTCGGTCGCGAGAAAACCATCGGCCCGGACGATCTCGACGACCGACCAGCTTCCAGCCAGCGTGACCGACACCTGCGCAACGCGAGGGTCGCGCGCACGGGCGGCGGCGTCGACCTCCTGGCAGAGCGCAACTTTCTGGGCGAAAGGGATGAGGTCGAGCGGGTTCGCCTCGTCATAGAGGTGGCGATTGGTGCGCTGGGGAGGGGCGGCGGGCGCCTGCTTCGCAGGGTCGAGCAGCGCCAGCGTCTCCGCGGCGCGGCGGATCGCGCTCGCGCTGATGTCGCTCGCGTGCGCGAACCCCGTCATTTCCCCCGACACCGCGCGCAAACCAAAGCCAGCATCGGTCGAATAGTCGGCGGTCTTCAGCCGTCCGTCGTCGAAACCGAAACTCTCGGTCGCGCGATATTGGAGATAAAGCTCTCCGTCATCGGCCTTGGCGAGCGCTTCTCGCGCCAGGCGCTGTGCCAATTGAGGGTCGAGCGCGTCGGCGCGGTAGAGGAAGCGGCGAGGGTCGGTGGGGCTTGTCATGCCGCTGATATAGGCGCGTGCAGCTGGTGCGCAAAGGCTGATGCGGATTTAAGCGCGAGCTTCGGCTCAACCCTTGTCGGCAACTCCGCCTGCAAGGATGAAACGGCGGTCGCAATAGCCGCAATCGACATAGCCTTCGTCGGGGTCGATCTCGAGCCACACGCGCGGATGGCCGAGCGCTGCGCTCGCAAGGCCGTCGCCCGTGCCGTCGCAGGCGATGCGCGTCTGTTGAACGCGGAGCGTTTCGGGGGCCAGGTCAGGTGCAGCGTTTGTCATGGAGGGCGCCCATAGCAAGCGTCTTGCGCCTCGGCAATCGGCTGCGCGCGTCAGCCTCTTTCGCACCTGCCGCGCCCCCGCTATGGAGGCCGCCATGAGTGAAGCCGCCATCCGCATCGACGCCGTCTCGAAAATCTACGCCGGCGGCAAGCAAGCCCTCGACAATGTCAGTTTCGACGTGCCGCGCGGGGAGATCTTCGGACTGCTGGGCCCGAACGGGGCAGGCAAGTCGACGTTGATCAATATCCTTGCGGGCCTCGTCAACAAGACGAGCGGGTCGGCAAGCATCTGGGGGTTCGATATCGACGCCGACCCCCGCAATGCCAAATATTCGATTGGCATCGTGCCCCAGGAGATCGTCTTCGACCCCTTTTTCACGCCGTTCGAAACGCTGGAGAATCAAGCCGGGCTCTACGGCGTCCCCAAGGACCGGCGGATTTCAGAAGATCTGCTCGCAGCCGTACATCTCCTGGACAAGCGCGACGCCTATGCGCGTACGCTCTCGGGAGGCATGAAACGCCGCCTGCTTGTTGCCAAGGCAATGGTCCATTCGCCGCCGATCATCGTCCTCGACGAGCCGACCGCAGGGGTCGACATCGAACTGCGCCAGCAGCTCTGGGAATATGTCCAAAGCCTCAACGATCGCGGCGTCACGGTGGTGCTGACGACGCATTATCTCGAGGAGGCCGAGGAACTGTGCGACCGCATAGCCATCATCAACCACGGCCGCCTGATCGCGAACAAGCCGACGCGTGAGCTGGTCGACATGGCGCGCGAGAAAATCGTGGTCGTGACGCTCGACCAGGACGTGACCGTGCTGCCGACGCATCCCGCTTTCGACAAGGTCGAGCGCGAGGGCGAGCGCGGCCTTGCGATCAGTTACAACAAGGACCGGATGAACGCGGGCGAGGTGCTCTCCGCGGTAAATGCGATGGGCCATGGCATCGTCGACGTCTCGACGCGCGAGGCTGATCTGGAAGACGTGTTCCTCAATCTGACGCGCGCGGCAAATGGGTAGGTTTTCCAGCCCCGGCGTACCGGGCGAAGCACGAGACCCCTCGGGCTGGCGCAAGGTCGCGGGGTGCCCCGGCTTCGCTCGACACGATCGGATATCCAATGGCTGAAAATCCTCCCCACGACGTCATCGTCATCGGCTCCGGCGCCGCGGGCCTCACCGCCGCTATCGCGCTCGCGGATCATTGCCGCGTGCTCGTGCTCGCGAAGGGCGAGCTCACCGGCGGGTCGACCGCGTGGGCGCAGGGCGGAATAGCGGCCGTGCTCGACGCGGGCGATACGTTCGAAAATCATATCGAGGATACGATGGTCGCGGGCGCCGGGCTCAACCGGCGCGAGACGGTCGAGTTCGTGGTTGAAAATGCTCCGAACGCGATTCTGCGGCTGATCGAAATGGGAGTCGCCTTCAACAAGGAGGAGGGCGCGCTTCACCTGACGCGCGAGGGTGGTCACTCGCACCGCCGGATCGTCCATGTCGACGACGCGACGGGCTGGGCGGTGCAGGCAGCGCTGCTCCAGACCGCCCAGGCGCATCCGAACATCACCCTCATGCCGGGGCAGGCCTGCATCGACCTCATCACCGGCCGGCACGAGGAACGCTATTCGGGTTCGGGGCGCGTCTGGGGCGTCTATGCTCTCGACGAGACGACAGGGAAGGTCCACGCGCATGTCGGGCGCGCGACGATCCTTGCAAGCGGCGGGGCCGGGCGCGTCTATCAGTTTTCCACCGCCCCGAGGGGCGCGACGGGCGACGGCATTGCCATGGCGTGGCGCGCAGGGTGCCGCGTTTCCAACATGGAAATGATGCAGTTTCACCCCACCTGCCTCTATAATCTGGAGGTCAAGAATTTCCTGATCACCGAGGCGGTGCGCGGCGAGGGAGGGATTCTCAAGCATCCGGTCACCGGGCATCGGTACATGCCCGACTACGACCCGCGCGCCGAACTCGCGCCGCGCGACATTGTGGCGCGTGCGAACGATGACCAGATCAAGCGCTTCGGGCTCGACTATGTCCATCTCGACATCAGCGACAAGGATCCGGATTTCGTCGCCGGACATTTCCCGAACATTCATGAAAAGCTGCTGACGCTCGGTATCGACATGACAAGGCAGCCGATACCGGTGGTGCCCGCACAGCATTATACCTGCGGCGGAGTGCTGATCGACCTCGATGGGCGCACCGACCTTCCAGGCCTTTATGCCGCGGGTGAGGTAACCGAGAGCGGTCTCCACGGCGCGAACCGCCTCGCCTCGAACAGCCTGCTCGAATGCTTCGTCTTCGGCGAGGCCGCCGCGAAGCATATCATCGCGAATTGGGACGAGCTTGGCACGCCGCCCGCAATTCGTCCGTGGGACGAAAGCCGGGTCACCCACTCGGACGAAGAGGTGGTCATCAAGCAGAACTGGACCGAGATCCGCCGCTTCATGTGGAACTATGTGGGTATCGTGCGCACCACGAAACGGCTCGAGCGCGCGCAGCACCGCATCAACATGCTCTCCGGCGAGGTTGGAGAATATTACGGTCATTTCCGCGTCACGACCGACCTCATCGAACTGCGCAACCTGCTCCAATGCGCCGACCTCATTGTACGAAGCGCGCTCCATCGCAAGGAAAGCCGGGGGCTCCATTACACGCTCGACTATCCTCAGCTGGCGGCGGAGGCGGTCGATACGGTTCTCGTGCCGTGAGGCGCGCGTAGAGGTTAGGCAAAGCCTTCGTTCAAGAAGCGTTCTGCCAGCGCGGCATGAAGTGCCGCGCCGCGGGCCATGACCTTTTCATCGAGAACCATGCGGTTCGAGTGGAGCCCGCAGCACTGCCGCCAGTCGCTGCCCTGCTCGCTCGCACCGAGCCAGAACATTGCTCCGGGAACCTTTTCGAGGACGTAGGAGAAATCCTCGGCGCCCATCACCGGATTGTCCATCGTCAGCCACGCCGCTTCGCCGAATGTTTCTTCGACCACCGACTGGCCGAAGGCGACAGCGCGGCTGTCGCAGATGGTGACGGGAAAGCCCTCCTCGATCGTCACCTCCGCGGTGCAGCCGTGCGCCTCGGCGATGGCTGGGGCGAGGCGCCTCAACTCCGCGGCCACCATCGCGCGGCGATGCGGCGAGAGGGTGCGGATCGTGCCGAGCATCTCGGCGGTTTCGGGGATGATGTTGTTGGTCGTTCCCGCTGCGATCTTCGCGATGGTGATCACCGCAGGGTCGAAAACCGAGATGCGGCGCGTCACCATCGTCTGGATCGCGGTGACGATCGCGCAGGCGACAGGGATCGGATCGATGCTGTCGTGCGGCATCGAGGCATGGCCGCCCGAACCCTTGACGCTGATCGATAGAACGTCGGATGAGGCGAGCAGCGGCCCGGCGCGGCCCGCGAAGATGCCGTGCGGCGCGTTGGGCATGATATGGAGCGCGAAGGCGGCGTCGGGCAGCGGATCGATCAGCCCGTCCTCCAGCATGAAGCGGGCGCCGTGATGTCCTTCCTCGCCGGGCTGGAACATGAACATCACCGTGCCGGGAAGTCGGTCGCGCGCCGCGCTCAGCAGCTTCGCCGCGCCGACGAGCATCGCGACATGCGTGTCGTGCCCGCAGGCATGCATTGCCCCTGCCGTCTCGGAGGAGAAGTCGAGCCCGGTATCCTCGACAAGCGGCAGCGCATCCATGTCACCGCGCAGCAGAACGGTGCGCCCGTTCGCTGGTCCTCGCAGGATCGCGATGAGCCCCGTGGTCGAGGGCCCTTCGCGAAATTCGAGGGGCAATCCTGCGAGCGCCTCCTTGATCTTCGCGAGCGTTTTCGGGTTTTGAAGGCCGAGTTCGGGCTCGCGGTGAATCGCGCGGCGCAGGTCGAGAAGGTCGGGAAGGAGCGTGTCGGCCTCGGCGGGCCAGCTATGTGTGAGAGTGTCCATCGGGCGAGTGTGCCGCGAAGCCGGCCTCCTGTCGAGGACCTCGGTGAGACCTGGGCGCACCCCCGTCGTCGTGGGCGTTCGCACGTCCCAGACCAGACCGAAGCGCTCGCACAGGCGAATGAAGGCATAACCCTAGTCGCTCTGATCCAAGGGCAAAGAGGGCTAGCGCCCCCCGAACAGCTGCCGCCCTGCCAGGTCGAGCATGATTTCCTCGCTGCCTCCCCCAATGGCATTCACGCGGACCTCGCGGTAGATGCGTTCGACCTTGCTGCCGGTGATGTAGCTTGCCCCGCCGAGTATCTGCGCCGCCTCGCGCGCGACCGCTTCGAGCATGCGGGTCGCCTGCACCTTCAGCATCGCAAAATCAGCCGGGCGGTCCTTTCCCTCTTTTACCTGCCAGGCGCAGAGGTCGACCCACGCCTGCGTCGCCTCGATCTGGCGCTCCATGTCGGCGAGCTTGATGCGGATCGACTGATGTCCGACAAGCGGCTTGCCGAAGGTCTCGCGCTGCTTTGCCCATTCCGCGGCTTCGGCGAGCGCCACGCGGGCATAGGCGCAGCAGCCCATCGCCATGCCGAGCCGCTCGCTGTTGAAATTGCGCATGATGCCCATGAAGCCGCCGTTCTCTGGGCCAATCAGATTCTCGGCCGGAACGCGCACGTCGCTGAAATGGATCGCGGCGGTGTCACTGCAGCGCCAGCCCATCTTGTCGAGCCGCGCGCGCTCGACGCCCGGAGCGTCCATGTCGATGAGCAGCAGGGAGATGCCCGCAGCGCCCGGCCCCCCGGTGCGCACCGCGCAGGTCAGCCAGTCGGCGCGCATGCCGCTGGTGATGAACATCTTTCCGCCGTTGACGATATAATGGTCGCCCTCCTTGACCGCGGTGGTCTTGAGGTTGGCAACGTCGCTGCCGCCGCTCGCTTCGGTGATGCCGAGCGCGATGATCTTGTCGCCCGCGAGCACCGCCGGCGCGACGCGCCGCTTCAGTTCCTCGGAGCCCAGCGCGAGGATTGGGGGCAGGCCGATGCCGTGGGTCATTAGTGAGGCGCCGAGCCCGCCCGCGCCGACCGCGGCGAGTTCCTCGGTGACGACGAGGCTGTGGAAATTGTCGAAGCCTTCTGAATGGCCGCCAAATTCTTCGGGATAGCGAAGGCCAAGAATCCCGGCCTCCGCCGCCTTCTTGTGCAGCTCGCGGGGAAGCTCGCCCTCTGCTTCCCAGCGGTCGATGTGGGGCGCGATCTCGCGCTCCACGAATCGGCGCACGCTCTGTGCAAGCGCGTCGTGCGTGTCGTCATAGTAGGGCGAGCGGGCGCGCCAGTCGTCGAAAGCCGTCATGGCGCGATGCTGGTCTTGATTGACGTAAGCGTCAAGTTCGGGTCGCGCGAAGCGCTTCATCTCCCCCCGCCCTCGTGCAGAAGGGAGCGGCCGAAATTTCGGCTCGATTTCCGTGCCGCGGCGCTTAATGTCGCCCCCCATGATGAAACCCTCCCTGCTTGCCGGCATTGCGGCGCTCGCCCTTCTCTCCATCCCCGCGGCCGCACAGCAGTCGCCCGAAGCGGCCGCCGAGGCCGCGCTGAAGCGCGCGCCGGTATTCGACGGACACAACGACGTCCCCTGGGCACTGCGCGGGCGGCTCGGCAACGTCATCAACAGCTTCGACTTCGTCGACACCACTGGCACGGCCGAGCCCGACCGTGACCCGCCGCGGAACGCGATGCACACGGACCTCAGCCGGCTGCGCAAGGGCCATGTCGGGGCGCAGTTCTGGTCGGTCTATGTTCCTTCGAACGACAATGAGGACGAGGCGGTACGCCAGACCATCGAGCAGATCGACGTCATGAAGCGTCTGATCGCGCGCTACCCCAGGGATATGGCGTTCACGACCAGCGCAGCCGAGCTCGAAAAGACGATGAAGACGGGCAAGATCGCGGGAATGCTGGGAATGGAGGGCGGGCAGTCGATCGGCTCCTCGCTCGCCGTCCTGCGCCAGATGTACGCCCTTGGCGCGCGCTACCTGACGCTGACGCACGGGCGAAACACCCCGTGGGCCGACAGCGCGACCGACGCCCCCCGGCACGACGGCCTTACCGATTTCGGTCGCCAGGTGGTGAGCGAGATGAATCGCCTCGGGATGATCGTCGATCTGAGCCACACGAGTCCCGCGACGATGAAGGATGCTCTCGCCGCATCGAAGGCGCCCGCCATGTTCAGCCACTCGGGCGCGCGGTCGGTCAACGATCATCCGCGAAACGTCCCCGACGAGGTGCTGCCGCTGGTCAAGGCAAATGGCGGTATCGTTATGGTCGTCTTCCTTCCCGGCTTCCTCGATCCCGCGGTGCGCGCGCACGGGCTTGATCGCGCCGCCGAAAAGGCACGGCTCGACGGGCAGTATCTCGGCAATCCCGATGGCGCGGCGGCGGCGCTCAAGGCATGGGATGCCGCGCATCCCGTCCCGAAGACGCAGATTGCCAAGGTCGCTGACCATATCGATCATATCAAGGCTGCGATCGGGGTCGACCATATCGGGCTCGGCGGCGATTATGACGGGATGGATTCGGCGCCGGTGGGAATGGACGATGTCGCGGGCTATCCCGCGCTGTTCACCGAACTCGCGCGGCGCGGCTACACGCAGGTCGAGCTCGAGAAGATCGCGAGCGGGAACATGCTGCGGGTGCTGAAGAACGTCGAGACCTATGCGGCGAGCCAGAAGAGCGAGCCGCCCCTCGAAACGCCTGTCGCGAATTAGAGCGGCGGCTAGCGGCCCCGCGCTTTCGTCCTGAATGGCCAGTCTACCGCGCCGCTCGCCCAGAGCGCCCACCAGACGATCAGTGGCTGCGCGGCAAGGCGCGGGGCGTGATAGCCCCAACCGAGCGTCGTGCTGCCGACCGTGACATGGGCAAAAGCGTGGTAGAAATTTGCCGGCCACACGCAAAGCGCATAGAGCGCAAGCGCCCAGCCCGCGATCATGCGGGTCGCGGGGGCCAAAAGCCCGATCGCGCCGCATATTTCCGCGATGCCTGTTGCGGCGACGACCAATGCGGGCTCGGGTACCCACGGCGGCGTGATCGCGAGGAAGGGCGCTGGCGTCGCGAGGTGGCGATAGCCCGCATAGCCAAAGGCGAGCGCGAGCAGCCAGCGCAAACCCTTTCGCAGTGGAGTGGCTGACCGCTGATCCGCTGCTCGCCCAAGCACCCTAGACCTGCTTAGCGGCCGATCGCGGCGAGCATCGCGTCGATGCTGGTGAACTTCTCGCGCGGGGCGCCGTCGATCGCCGCTTTGACTTCGGCCTCCTCGATGCGGCGCCAGTCGCGGAAGGTCACCGGACTTATGCCGCGGCTCGCGAGCAAGGTGTCGAGGCCGGGGCGTCCGGCCTTTCCCGCGCCGCGGCCGATATCCGCGAGCAGCATTTCGGCGATTCGCGCCCCGTCGGGTTTGTTGGTGCCGATCGTACCCGTGGGTCCGCGCCGGGCCCAGCCGACACAATAAAGACCGGGGAGGATGCGGCCCTCGTCATTGGCGAAGCGGCCGCGGCCATGCTCATAGGGTACGCCGGGGATCGGAGGGGTCTGATAGCCGATACAGCTCACCACCAGCCCCGCCTCGATCGCATAGGTTTCGCCGGTGCCGTGGCTGCGCAGATCCGCATCGAGCCTGGTTCTTTCGACGATGACGCGCTGGACGCGGCCCTCTCCCTCGATTGCGACGGGCATGGCAAAGAAATCGAAGTCGATCGTCACCGGCTTGGCGACCGGATTGGCGGCGAAGCTCCGAAGGTGCGTGACCGACTTGCGCATGCCGGGCTCAAGCATTGCGTCGTCGCCTTCAGGCGGAAGATCGGCAGGGTCGACGCGAGGGCTCGCGCGTTCAAGGTGCCCGAGTTCGCCGAGCTCCTTGGGCGTCATCGCAATCTGGTGGGGACCGCGGCGCCCGAGGATCTGGATGTGGCGCACCCCGCTGTGCGCCAGCGCGTCGCGCGCATGGGCGACGATGTCGCTGCCGGCGAACTCGCCTGGCGTCTTGGCAAGGATGCGCGCCACATCGAGGGCGACATTGCCATTGCCGATCACCGCGACGCCGGGTGCTTCGAGCGGCGGGTCGAGATCGGCGAAATCGGGGTGTCCGTTGTACCAGCCGACGAATGCGGCGCTGCCGATCACGCCCTTGAGGCCGGCGCCTGGAATTTCAAGAGGGCGGTCGTTCGGCGCGCCGGTTGCGAGGACCACGGCGTCGTAGAGCCCGGTGAGTTCGTCGATCGTCACATCGCCGCCGACGGAAACATGTCCCACGAAGCGGACATTGTCGGTGAGGGCAACGCCCTCATAGCGGCGTGACACCGCCTTGATCGACTGGTGGTCGGGCGCAACGCCTGTACGAATCAAACCATAGGGAACGGGCAGACGGTCGATGACGTCGATCGCTATATCGTCGGCCTTCTGCAGCGTTTCGGCGGTGTAATAGCCCGCCGGGCCCGACCCGACGATCGCGACATGACGCATCAGCCCACTCCTTCGGGGTGTCCGGCGCGAGATACCGCCACCCTCTTCGTTGGCACCGATGCTAGCGGCGAAATGCGCAAGGGCAAGCGGGCTTGTGCATGAAGTCGCAGCGGCCTTGACAGGCGCGCCGCGCAATCATATTGCGCCCGCCTCATTGCCCCGTCGTCTAATGGTAAGACTACGGATTCTGATTCCGTCTATCGAGGTTCGAATCCTCGCGGGGCATCCAGATTTCCCTCCTTTATCAATAGTATTTCTGAAAATTGGCTGTGGCGCCAATGTCCTGGAACGCTGATGGAATGTTCTAACTAGCGACAGCCCGGCGATAAGGGACCGATAAAATGAGGGCCTTGAGGCCCTCAGACTGCTGACAAAGCCCTGGCGCGAGCCGGGGCTTGTGATTCTATGGATCATGCTGAGAACGCCTGGCCCTATCCAGACCGCTCTTGAGATGGTTACGCTTGAAGAGCTGGTCCCGCAGGATCACCTGCTTCGCAAGATCGAAGCGGTGATCGACTTTTCCTTCATTCATCCGCTGACGGCGCCGCTTTACAGCGCGGATAACGGTCGCCCGCCACTGGATCCAACCTTGATGTTCAAGGCGCTGTTCCTCGGATATCTTTTCGGCATTCGATCCGAACGTCAGTTGGTTCGGGAGATCCAAGTCAATGTTGCTTATCGGTGGTTTCTTGGACTGAAGCTGACCGATGGCGTGTTTGATGCATCTACGCTCTCGCAGAACCGTCGGCGTCGGTACGATAACACCACGATCGCGCAGGACATCTTCGATCAGATCGTGTTGCAGGCCATAGAACATGGCCTCGTTGACGGGACCGTGCTGTACACGGACAGCACCCATTTGAAGGCCAACGCCAATAAGAACAAATATGATCTGAAGGTGGTCGCCAAGTCGCGCAGCGATTACTGGGATGCGCTCGATCGCGCGATCGAAGACGACCGCGCTGAACATGACCTCAAGCCTCTCAAGGCTCGCGAACGGCAGCCGGTAGAAAAGAGCACCAAGGTATCCAGGACTGACCCCGAAAGCGGCTACATGGTGCGCGACGGCAAGCCCAAGGGGTTCTTTTACCTCGATCATCGCACCGTTGATGGTCGCCTTGGGATCATCACGGACACATACACAACACCAGCCAATGTCCATGATTCCGTGGTCTATCTGGGACGGCTGGATCGTCAGTGCGAACGTTTCCAGTTCGATGTTGCCGCCGTTGGCCTGGATGCCGGCTATGCAACCGCCGGTATCGCCAAAGGCCTTGAAGATCGTCAGATCATGGGGGTGACCGGATATCGCAATCCCAGCCGGCCAAGGCCAGGCATGATGCGTAAAAGCCGCTTTGTCTGGGAAGGGCAGAGCGACGGTTACCGCTGCCCTGAAGGCCAGTTGCTCGGCTATTCAACCACCGATCGCAACGGCTATCGCCAATACAAGTCCGATCCGAACGTCTGCCGCGACTGCGCCTTGCTGTCTTCCTGCACAACGGCGCAAAAGCCTCAGCGGGTTATCACACGACACGTCTGGCAGGACTCTCGGGACCGGGTCGACGCTTTACGGCTCACACCGCAAGGCAAAGCCATCTACAAAAGACGAAAGGAAACAGTCGAACGCTCGTTCGCCGACGCCAAGCAACTCCACGGACACCGCTACGCTCGCTTCCGAGGACGAAAACGCGTCGCGTTCCAGTGTCTCATCGCCGCAGCAGCCCAGAATATCAAGAAAATCGCCCTGGCAATGACCCGAGAAAGCCTCCCGGCACTCGCCTGACACGAAACGAAGATCTGTCGCCGCACCCAAAGCCCAAATCGAACAATGCTACAGCACAAACAACAAACCCCGCCGCAAAACGACGGGGTTTGTCAGCAGTCTGAGGGCCTTGAGGCCCTTCTAGAGCATCGTGCGTTTAATCGGACGCATAGCCGGCGGCTTTGAGGTAATTCCAACATTCTTCGGATGAATAGAGGTCGCAGATATTGCCGAGGGCGCGCCAGAGGGCGTCGAAGCTGCGCGCTTCGCTGCGGCGCAGGTGAGCCTTGAGCTTGGAAAAGGCCATTTCGATCGGATTGAGATCGGGGCTGTAGGGCGGCAGGAACAGGAACCATGCGCCGCGTTCTTTGAGGATTGTCGCGGCCTTCTCGCTTTTGTGGCTCGAGAGATTGTCGAGGATCACGACGTCACCAGGGTCGAGCGTGGGCGCGAGCTGCGTTTCGACCCATGTCTCGAAGATGTCGCGGTTCATCGGCCTGTCGATGACCCAGGGAGCGACCAGGCGATCGTGGCGGAGCCCGGCGATGAAGGTCTGGGTTTTCCAGTGCCCGAACGGCGCTTTCGCCTTGAGGCGCGAGCCGTAGCGCGCTCGCCCGCGCAGGCGCGTCATCTTGGTCGTGGTTGCCGTCTCGTCGACGAAGATCAACCGATGCGGCTCCTGGCGCATCCGCGGCTGGCGATGTCGGCGCCAGCTGCGACGACGCAGTGCAATGTCAGCGCGTGCGCACTCCCACGCCAGAAGTGTTTTTTTTATAGGTAAATCCAGCAGACAAGAGCGCACGCGACAAGGATGCGGGATGGGCAACAACCCCTGTCGCCGCCTTCAGCCGCGTCGCCAGTTCGGGCATCGTGATGTCTGGCCGCGCCTCCACCCAGCCAATCAGCACCTCCATATGGGCCGCCAATTTACCGCCTCCGGCCGGCCGGCCTTGTCGCGCCGGTGCTGTCGAACCCGTCAACGCGACACGCTTCGACAGCTTCACGGCAAAGCTCGGGCTCACCCCAAAGCGCCGGGCAGCATCACGCCGCGAGTGACCCGATCTTATATACCCCTCCACGCGATCGCGCAGATCCCTCGAATAAGATTTCCCCATGATCCACCTCCGAACCCGGTGAATCACAACTCAGACCTTTTGGGAATCCCCCGATTCCTATTTCTGGCACGATGCTCTAATTTCCAAACATAAAACGACGGGGCTAACCGACGATCTGTTTCGCGCCTTTCCGGGCTATGCCGCTTGCTCGAAGTGGCCACTGCACGAGTTGATCGATTCCGACGCTACGATCTGATCAGCAGATAAAGCTGTAGCTTTGATTTCACGTGAAGGGCATCCCAATAGGCGCAGCCGTGGCGGCGCATTGACCATGCAAGGCGGGTAGGGCGAGCGTGACCGGACAGCGGTTGAGGTCATGCAATTTCCGGCTTCAGGCGGAATCGGCAGCGAACGCCGCCCGGGGGAAACTCATGGGCAAAATCCGCAAAGACCGGCAGACGCGCGAGTAGCCTTGTTCCGAGGCCGCGCCTTTGGGGTTCTGCCACTTCGGGACCGCCGTGCTCGTTCCAGTGGAAGCGGATCCCGGATCCGTCAGCGGGATCTTCCCAATGGATGGCAACCTGTCCCGATGGCTGCGACAGCGCCCCATATTTCGCAGCATTGGTTCCAAGTTCGTGAACGGCGATAATCATTGGCGTGCAATGGCTTGGCGCGATGGAGACGTCGGGTCCTTCAAGTGTGATGCCGCCATGATCGGAAAAGGGCAGAAGCGCCTCCTCGACCAACCATGCCAGCGGGCAGGGACCCCAGCCGGTGCGCGTGAGCAGATCCTGCGCGCGGGCAAGCGCCTGGATGCGCGGAAGCAGGCGCTCGAAAAACGTATCGGCGCTTTCCCCCTGCTTCTCACATTGCCGCGCCAGTGCCTCGATAAGAGCAAGATGGTTTTTCGCCCGATGCCCAAGCTCGGCAGCAAGATTGCGTTCGCGCTCGATCGTGGCTTCCAGTTCGACAACCGAACGGCGCAGCGTTTGCGCAACCAATATTATCAGCGCGGAAGCGAGACCGAACAGTGCCGCGCTCAGTAGCGTCTGCGGGCCGCTCCAGTTGGTCGCGAGCCAAACTCCAGACGCGACATTCGCGAGGATCGCAGACCCGATCAACGATGGTTCCTGGACGTTAACCGAGAAAAACTGCTGCCAGCAGCACCGCCGGGAAATAAACGAGGTAGGGAAGGCGCGCATCGAAGATGGGGTTCATCGCGACGCGAAGCAGCGTGGGAATTGCTAGTGCGGTGAAAACCCAGCCGAGCGTCGCTGGAAGGGGGCGCGATCCCTTGAGGATCGCGCGTTTGACGAAGTCGATCCGTGTCATATCTCACCCCTGAGACAAGATCGAAAATTGGTCTGTATGAATACAATGGACAGAGTCGTGTCAAGCGGGCGTCGATACCGCCACCGTCTGTTGCAATGGCAATAATCAGGGGCTTCCGGCGCTTCGAAACCATGCCCCCTATCGCCCCCCTCCGCAGTGGAGAAGGGCGACGCCGATGGCAGTGGCCGGAGCGAAAGGCGGCATCGCGTTCGGCACCGCCCATTCTGCAGGGCGTAGCGCCGGCGGGACTTCAGGCCGCAATCCGGCGCGGGGAATGCCGACGTCAGAAGCGGAAGGCGGCGCCGACGCTCACGACCCAGGGGTCAAGCTTGTGACGCGTCTTGAGCACCTCCGTTCTGCCCGCGTACCAGGTGGCCGTCGGACGCAGGAAATAGCGTTTCGTGTCGAGCGAGATCGCAAATCCGCGATCGTTGAGCGGAATATCGACCCCGGCTTGTAAGGCTGCGCCCAATTTGTCGCCCATCTTCTGCCGCGTCGCACCGAGGGCCCGCGTCGTGGCACCGGGTTTCTCGTCGATGAAGATAAAATAGCTCGGTCCTGCGCCGACATAGGGCCGGATGCCCCCTTCCTTGCCGAGATGATATTTGAAGGTGAGCGTCGCAGGAACGATGCTCGCGTCGGACACGAGCGTCGCGCCGCCGAGCGCACCGCGGCCGTCCACGTCGTGCACGGTCACCCCGGCGATGGTTTCGAGCGAGACGGCATCTGACAGGAAATATTCGATCGCGACCGTCGGCGTGACATTGTCGTCGGCCTTGGACTGGGTTCCGGCGGGAAGGCCAATCTCGTCGGTCTTGATTGCGGTAATCTTGCCGTCGGGCGCGACGTAGGTTGCGAAGATCTTCACCTGCACATCGCCGGCTTTCGCCGTCGCGCTGCCGGGCACCATCATCGCAGCAACTAAGGCTGCGAGGGGGAGGTGGATGGCTTTCATGGGGTTCTCCTCTGTTAACGGAGATTCCATGGAGGCAGGATCCGACGAGGGCATTGATCGGGCACAATTTTTTCTTTGACCTTTGTCAACGAGCGGTGCGCCCAGGCACAAGCGATACGTGCGCTCCGAGGCAATCGCGTCGCTCGCGTAAGGGTCTTCAGGAAAAGCGCCTGCCGCGCGCGACGAGTCTTGCTCTCGTCCCGCTCCGTCAGAACAGTCCGGGCAGTTCGCGCTGGGCGGTCGTGGGCTGCGCGGGCACGAGCATCTCCGGACCCGGCGCTGGGCTGCCGGTCATGCGGCTCGCCGAAGCCGAGCGTGTGTCCGCGATGCGCGTAGTGCAACTTTGCCCCGACAGGAAGTCGATTGCCGCGCGCACCGAGGCTTCGCGCGGGTCCCCGAGCGGGAAGCCGAGATCGTCGTCGGCGGCGCAGCTGTTCGGGATCTTGGAGGCGAGGCCGTTATAGTAATCGCCCTGGCCATCGGCATTGGTCAGCGCGAAGGCGATCACCCGCATGCGGTCGTCGCACGATGCCTTGTCGAGGGCAATCTGGCCAACCGGCTTGCCAAAGGTGTCGCTGCCCACCAGCGTCATGTTGGTGCCGAGATAGGGGAGCATGCCGTTGATCACCAATTCGCTCGCCGACGCCGTTGAGGCTGTGCCGATGAAGGCGAGCCGTGTCGGTGCGACCGATTGGGGCTGTGCGGTAAAGAAATGCTGGCTGTTCTCGGCTGATTTTTCGGGTCTAAACTTGATCTCGTCGAACAGGTCGCTCGCGTTGCGATTGCGCCCCAGAAGATCGCCAAACAGCTCGGCGACCGAGACGAGTCCGCCGCCATTGTAGCGCAGGTCAATGATGATATCGGTCACGCCTTGGTCGCGGAAATTCTGGAAAGCAGCGCGAAGCTGGGCGTTCGCCGAAGTGATGAAGGTACGCAGATTGACATAACCGTAGCGCCGTCCGCCCTCGGTTATGATCTTTGCGCCATAGCGGTCCGAGACAGGGTCGATGTCGTATTCGGCCTTGGTGACCGTGACGTTGCGTGTCCCCGAGGCATCGGTGATCCTCAGCACACGCGTCACCCCGGCCTCGTCAGGGCCGAGTGCGTTGATCAGCCCCGCCGTACCTTCGGCCGCGACGATACTCGCAGTCGTGCGAAGATTGCTGCTGCTCGTCCCGATCGCCGAGATTTCCGTGCCACGGTCGATTCCAGCTGCGAGTGCCGGCGCGCCCTCATAGGCTTCGGCAATGACGATGCGCTGGGTGAACGGGTTGTAGGCGAGACGGACACCGAAGCCGGCGCTCGACCCGCTGGCATAATAGGCATCCTCCTCGGCGATCGAGGTGATGTAGGTGAAATAACGGTCCTTGCCCTGCGCCCGCGCGGGGGCGAGCAGCGCATCGATATAGGTCTGCACGTCGCCATAGCTCGCGGGGTTGACGTTGGCGGCGACATCGCTGGGGAACAGATACCATTCGTCGATCACCGCCTTGGCAAAGGCCTGGCGCGACGAGAGGCTGCAGCCGGCGGTCGGCGTTGGCGTCGGGGTCGGCGAAGGCGTCGGGGTGACGGTGACCGGCGGTGCGCTGCTGCCTCCCCCGCCTCCGCCGCCGCACGATGCCAGCATCAGCGCCGCGATCGTCACGGCGGCAACGGATTTGCCCGACCCACTCATTCATTCTCTCCCCAGTCCGGCCCGCCGCTCCTCCTCGAGTTAACGGGCGCTTTCCTCTGCCTCGGCTCCTTTGGCTGCGTCGCTGCGCCCCTTGAAACCTTGGGCAATCACATAAAGTTCGGGCGATCCCTTGCGGCTCGCAGGCGGTTTGGCGTGCTTGACGGTCGTAAAATGGCGCTTGAGCAGTGTCAGAAGAGTGCGGTCGGCGCCGCCTGCAAAGACCTTGGCGACAAAAGCGCCCCCAGGCAGCAGGTTCTGGACCGCGAAATCGGCGGCGGTCTCGGCAAGCGCAATGGTGCGCAGATGGTCCGTTTGCGGATGTCCAACCGTGTTCGCGGCCATGTCCGAAATGACAAGGTCGGGCGCGCTGCCGAGCGCGTCGATCAGCGCAGCAGGGGCGGCGTCATCCATGAAATCCATTTCGAGGATCGCAACGCCCTCGATCGGCTCGCAGGCCAGAAGGTCGATCCCCGCCACCCGCGCGCGCGGGTTTGCCTTGCGCACAACCTGCGACCATCCGCCGGGCGTGATTCCGAGGTCCACGACCGCGCGCGATTTTTTGAGGAAGCCGAATTTCTCGTCGAGTTCGATCAGCTTGTAGGCCGCGCGCGAGCGATAACCTTCGGCCTGCGCGCGGCGGACATAGGGATCATTGAGCTGCCGCTGCAGCCAGCGCGTCGACGACGCGGTGCGCCGCCGCGCGGTCTTTACCCGCTCGTGTAGCCCGCCGCGTCCACTTCGGCCCCCACTGCCCCCCTTGCGGCTCATTTGCGATACTCGCGGCGGATCACCGGAACCGTGCGCCCCTGTCCGGCCAGCGTACGCAAGATGCCCTCGCGAATGCCGCGGTCGGCCACCCCGACCCGCGCCGCGGGCCAGAGGTCGATGATGCTTTCGAGAATCGCGCAGCCCGCCACGACGAGGTCGGCGCGCTCTCGGCCGATGCAGCCGATCTCCGCGCGGTCGCTAAGGCTTGCTTCCGCGAGCCGGCGGCTGATGGCCCGCATCGCATCGGCGGGGACGACCAGCCCGTCGACCGCGCGCCGGTCGTAGCGCGGGAGATCGAGAAAAACGCTGGCGAGCGTCGTTACCGTGCCGCTGGTCCCGAGCAGGCGCAGCGGCTCACCGGCGAAGCGCGACGCGCGCTCGGCGAAGGCGGCAAAGGCATCGCGCGTCACCGCGCGCATCTGGGCATAACTTGCCTGCCGGGCTTCGAGACTGTCCTCGGCCGGCGGAACATGTTCGGTGAGGGACACGACGCCCCAAGGCACGCTGATCCAGTCGCGGATCGCGATCTCCTGGCCGTCCGAGTCCACATGCATCAATTCGGTCGATCCGCCGCCGATGTCGAAAATGAGCGCGGGGCCGTCGCCGGGCTCCATCAGATTGTGACAGCCGAGCGCTGCAAGTCGCGCCTCTTCGGCCGCCGAGATCACGTCGAGCACGATGCCCGTTTCGCGCCGCACCCGGTTTGCCAGCTCGTCGCAATTGGCGGCGCGGCGGCATGCCTCGGTCGCCACGGCGCGCGACAGCGTGACGTGACGGCGGCGGAGCTTGTCGGCGCAAATGGCCAGCGCGCTGACCGCGCGGTCGATCGCGGCCTCGCTGATCCGCCCACTTGAGTGCAGTCCCTCGCCAAGGCGAACGATGCGCGAAAAGGCGTCGATCACGACAAGCTCGCCATTCTGCGGCCGCGCAATCAAGAGTCGGCAGTTGTTGGTGCCGAGATCGATTGCCGCATAGCTTTTTGGTCGCGTGAAGGCGGTGGGGCGGAGCCCGGGGGCGCCCGTCTTTCGGTTCTTCGTCACCGCTGCACCGGTGCGCGGCGGTCGCCCTGTTGGCGCTGCCATTTGCCGCATGGCTATTTTGACCTGTCTACTCACGCGCCCGCATGGTCGCGGACGTGCACTTGGCAGCGAGATTAGGCGGGGCGGGCGACGATGGCAAGTTGCATCGCCGGGAGGCTGGGCGCGCAAAGAAAACCCCCCGCCGCGCTAAAGCGGGCGGGGGGCAGGGATGGAGTAGTTCTTGGGGGTCGGGTCAGCCCTTAGCGGCAGCCGTCATTCCCCTTGTCGATCGCGCGGCCAGCAAGGGCGCCGATCGCGCCGCCGATGATCGTGCCGACGGTCTTGTCGCCGCGGCCCGCGATTTCATGGCCGGCAAGACCGCCTGCCACCGCGCCGATGATCGTGCCGCCGGTGCCATTGTCGCACTGGCGATAGTTCCGGCGATCGTTGCGATTGTTGTAATAGCGGCGGTCCGCGCGGCGATCGTAACGACGGTCATAGCGACGATCGTTGCGGTCGTAGCCCGCATAATAGTTCGAATAGCCTTTGCGGTCGTAATATCCGGTCTGCGCAGCGGCGGGGGTCGCCATTCCCAGCGTCGCGGTCGACATCAGGGCGGCGATGGAGATCGTCATCATCTTTTTCATCGTTTTTCTCCTTCTTCCTTCGTGGGCCCTTCCTGGGGGCGGTGAATCGATGAGACTGTTCTGCGCGCTTCGCATTGAGCCGGGCCTGAACATCGCTGTCGGCGTTCGTTCAGCTTCGGTTGCCTGAGGTTCAGTTTCGCGAAGGGGGCATGCGCTCTTTTCATTGGCGGCAGGCCACTCTACGTCGGCGCCGATGCGCCGCCTTCTCCCCGCCGTTCTGATCTTCGCCCTTCTTGGTCCCATGCCGGGTACAGCGATGCGCTTTCCGGTGAACGACTACAGGCAGGAGGTGACGGTGCGTCCGCTCGGCTTTCCAGAGGAAAGGACGGGGATGCTCCGTTTCGTGCGCGGTTGGCATCTCACGAGCCCGCACAGCCGCTTTGGCGGCCTGTCGGCGGTGGCGGTGATGGCGGCGGGCCGGTTCCAGTTCGTCGCCGACACGGGTTATTGGTCGCGGCTCACTCTGCACTCCGATGGCGGCGTTGCGGCGTTCCATATCGCTGCGCTGCCCACCCCCGACGGCCGGCGCCGCAAGAAGTCGATGATTGACGCCGAGGCGATGATCTATGACCCTGCGACCGGCAAAAGCCTCGTGGCGTTCGAGGGCACGAACGAGATCTGGCGCTTCGATCGAGAGCTGTCCCGGGTCGAGGCGCGCGCGGCTCCGGCGGCGATGCGGCGCTGGTCGGGTTATGCAGGAGGCGAAGCCATGGCCCGTCTTGCCGACGGCCGGACGATCCTGTTTCGCGAGGCGCCGGATAAGGATATGCGCGGATCCGAGGCGCTTGTCTTCGCCGGCGATCCGGCGATGGAGGGCCCGCCGCCCGTCCGCTTTTTCTACGATGCCGAAGGCAAGGGCTCGGTCAGCGACGCTGCCGCCCTTCCCGATGGACGAATCCTCCTCGTCCATCGCAGGCTGGGCGTCGATCCCGTGTTCACGACGATTATCGGCATTCTCGATCCCGCGAACATCGGCCCCGACACGCTCGTGCGTTCGCGCGAAATCGGGCGGGTCCCGAAGCCGCTGGCCGATAATTTCGAAGGCGCAGCGGTCGAGGTTCGCGACGGCCGCACCTGGCTCTGGCTGGTCTCGGACGACAATTTCAACAGCTGGCAGCGGAGCCTGCTGCTAGAGTTCGAACTCGTCGGTCTGCCCGACAGCAAAAAGGCCGCGCGGTAGTCCGGCGGCCTGATTGCTTTAGCGGCTGGATGAGGCTCAGGCGGCGGTTTCGGCCAGCTTCTTCGCCACTTCCTTCTTCACCTTGCGGGCGTTTGTCGACAGCTGGTCGTCGCTGGTCTTGAGCAGCCAGTTGTCGAGGCCGCCGTTGTGCTCGACCGAGCGCAGGCCGTGGGTCGACACGCGAAGCTTCACGCCGCGGCCGAGAGCGTCCGAAAGCAGGGTCACATTCTGCAGGTTGGGCAGGAAGGTGCGCTTGGTCTTGTTGTTGGCGTGGCTGACATTGTGGCCAACCTGGCGGCCCTTGCCGGTCAGTTCGCAAATGCGCGACATGATGCTCTTCCTCGTCAAAAAAAATTCGGGTCGGCGTCCGGGCGCTTCCCGAAAAACGGGGAAGGGCAGGACCGGATGGGCCGGGAAAGGCGCGCGCTTATCGGCTTGCCGGAGATTCGTCAAGCGATTAGCGGTGGGAAATGTCCCCTTTTCCCATGCCCGAACCGATGCGCCGCGCGCTCGATCTTGCACAGATCGCCGCCGACTGGGGCGAAGTGCCGGTGGGCGCGGTCGTGGTCAAGGACGGCGCAATCATTGCCGAAGGTCACAACCGTCCCCGCGAATCGCATGATCCGACCGCACATGCCGAGATCGTTGCGATTCGCGCCGCTGCGGCAAAACTCGGCAATGAGCGCCTCGACGGGTGCGACCTCTATGTGACGCTCGAGCCTTGCGCAATGTGCGCCGGCGCGATCGCCCACGCCCGCATCGGCCGGCTCTATTATGGGGCTGACGATCCGAAGGGCGGCGGGGTCGTCCACGGCCCGCGGCTCTTCGCGCAGCCGACGATCCACCACCGCCCCGAGATCTACGACGGAATTGGTGCGGGCGAGGCGGCAGCGCTGCTGCGCGATTTCTTCGCACAGCGGCGGTAGGGGCCCGCTCGGTCTAGCCGGAAATGGAACCTGGATCAGGGAACGAGGGGCCTGTTTTTGCCAGGATTTCCTGAAATGTCACACCCCTTCGCCGCCGAGCACTTCGTCCACCCATGCCGGCACGAGCGCGGTGGCAGGTCCGTGGCGGGCCTCGTCGAACCAATAGCTCCCCTCGCTCGGCTCGAGGTTGAGCTCGAGCGTCCGCGCGCCATTGGCCCGGGCCTCGCGTACGAAGCCCGCTGCGGGATAGACGGCGCCCGATGTGCCGATCGAGACGAAGAGATCGGCGCGGTTGATTGCGCGATATATCTCGTCCATCCGGTAAGGCATCTCGCCGAACCAGACGACGTCGGGGCGCAGATATCCCGCCATGCCGCATGCGGGACAGCCGGGGCGGTTGATCAGCGGGCCGGTCCAAGGGCTTCGTTGGTCGCACGCGGTGCACCAGGCGTTGAGATGCTCACCGTGCATGTGGATGAGCCGCTTCGCGCCCGCGCGCTCATGCAGATCGTCGACATTCTGGGTCACGATCAGCAGTTCTCCCGCCCATGCGGCATCGAGCCGGGCGAGCGCCTCGTGCGCGGCATTCGGGGCTTTTTCCTGGATCGCAGCGCGGCGTGCGTCGTAGAAGCGATGGACGAGGTCGGGGTCGCGCACGAAGGCCTCAGGGGTCGCGACATCTTCGACGCGATGCTCCTCCCAAAGGCCGCCCGCGTCACGAAAGGTATTGATGCCGCTTTCGGCCGACACGCCCGCGCCGGTCAGAATGACGATGTTCCGAGTCGAAGACATGCGGCCCCCATATCCGCTCGCGTCTCGATAAGTCGAGAGACGCTGAAGGCCGTCATTCTCGCTCCCTGGCGATGATCATTTCTGGCGTGCGTCTCGACTTCGCCCGAGGCGGGGGGCTAAAGGGGAGGAAAGAGAGGGGACGCATTATGACCAGCATCGGTATCATCGGGAGCGAGGGCCGGATGGGCGTTGCGCTTGCCGCTGCGATATCGGAGGCGGGGCAGCGGAGCTGCGGCGTCGACAAGGGCGGTAATGTCGCCAAGTTGGCGGCGGCGGCTGACGTGCTCGTTGATTTTTCATCGCCGGGGGCGCTGGAGGCGACGCTCGATGCCTGCGTCGCGGTGAAAAAGCCGATCGTCATCGGCACGACGGGTCTCGAAGAGCGCCACCATTATCTGATCGACGATGCGGGAAAGGACATAGCCGTTCTCCAGACGGGAAACACCTCGCTCGGGGTCACCCTGCTTGCCCATCTGGTGCGCGAGGCGGCATCGCGGCTCGACCCCGAATGGGACATCGAGGTTCTGGAGATGCACCACCGCAACAAGGTCGATGCGCCGAGCGGCACCGCGCTGCTCTTGGGCGAGGCGGCGGCCAGGGGCCGCGGCGTCGAGCTTTCCAAATGCTCCGAGCGCGGCCGCGACGGTGTCACCGGCTCGCGCGGCCATGGCAAGATTGGCTTTGCCAGCCTGCGCGGCGGTACCGTCGCGGGAGACCATGACGTGATCTTTGCGGGCCCTGAAGAGATGATCACCCTGTCGCACCGCGCTGAAAACCGCATGATCTTTGCGCGCGGTGCAGTGAAGGCAGCATTGTGGCTGATCCATCAGAAGCCGGGGCGTTACACCATGCCGCAGGTGCTGGGGCTATCGTGAAGACGATGACCAGGACGGAGGTTTTCGAGTTCTTCCGCCGCCTTGCCGATCTCGATCCCGACCCCCAGACCGAGCTTGACTATGGTAATATTTATCAGCTGCTCGTCGCCGTCGTGCTGTCCGCGCAGGCGACCGACGTCGGGGTGAACAAGGCGACGCGCAAGCTGTTCGAGCTGGTGAAGACGCCGCAGCAGATGCTCGACCTCGGCGAAGAGGGACTGAAGGAGCACATCAAGACTATCGGGCTCTTCAACGCAAAGGCGAAGAATGTCATTGCGCTGTCGGAGATTCTCGTGCGCGAATTTGCCGGCGAGGTTCCCGCCGACCGCGACGCGCTGGTCGCATTGCCGGGCGTCGGTCGCAAGACCGCCAATGTCGTCATGAACTCGGCTTTCGGGGCCGAGACATTCGCGGTCGACACCCATATTTTCCGCGTCGGCAACCGCACCGGCCTTGCGCCTGGAAAAACGGTGCTCGCCGTCGAAAAGCAGCTGGAAAAGAAGGTGCCTGGTCCCTTTCGAACCGGCGCGCACCACTGGCTGATTCTTCATGGCCGATACATCTGCAAGGCGCGCACCCCCGAATGTTGGCGCTGCCCGGTTGCAGACCTCTGCCGCTACAAGCCCAAGACGCCGGCGCCACAGGGAAAAAGAATATAATCTCCCAGGGACGAAGCACGCCTGGGATGCGCGGATCTATGCCCAGCTCCTAACGTGCAAAAGCCTGTCGATGAAGGGCGGCCGCGAGGGGGCCGCCCCTTCCGCCACCTCAAGCGCCGAATGCGCCATCGATCGTGTGCATCGCGCCGGTGACGAAACTTGCCTCGGGACCGGCGAGCCAGGCCACCATTCCGGCTACTTCTTCGGGACGTCCGTGGCGCTTGATCGCCATGAAGCCGTGCAACATATCGCGCATCGGACCGTCTTCAGGATTGGCATCTGTGTCGATCGGGCCCGGCTGCACGACATTGATCGTGATCCCGCGCGGTCCGAAGTCGCGCGCAAGCCCGCGCGCCATGCCCTGCAGCGCCGACTTGCTGAGCGCGTAGGAGGCCATGCCCGGGACGGGCATGCGGTCGCCATTGACCGAACCGATCACGATGATGCGCCCCCCTTTGGGCATGTGCCGCGCGGCTTCGACCGCGGCATGATAGGGAGCGGTCACGTTGATGCGGATCAGCCGGTCTACCTCGTCGGGGTCGAGATCGAGAGCGTCGCCGAAGAGTGCGATGCCGGAATTGACGACGAGGATATCGAGCGGACCGCGCTCACGCACCCGCGCAATCACTGCGTCCCGGTCGGCGCTGTCGGTCGGCACGGCGGCGGCGCCGGTCTCGGCCGCGAGCTCCTCAGCAGCCTCGCGCGAGCCATTGTAGGTGAAGACGACCTTTGCGCCTTCGGCCGCAAAGCGGCGAACGATCGCGGCGCCGATGCCGCGGCTGCCGCCCAGTATCAGAACCGATTTTTCATGGAACGCGGACATGGGGAGAACTCCTTGCTAAATAATGTAGGAGGCACTACATAAAACCAAACATCCTTTCGTCAAGGCTTTTTGTAACGATGACTACAAATAAATCTTCCACGCGTGGGCGGCCGCGGCGCTTCGACCCTGATGCCGCTGTGGCGGTAGCCGAGCGGCTATTTCACGCGCGAGGCTACGACGCGGTCAGCGTGTCGGACCTCACCGATGCGCTGGGGATCAATCCGCCAAGTTTCTACGCAGCCTTCGGTAGCAAGGCCGGTCTCTATGCACGCGTGCTCGATCATTGGGCGGGCACGGGTGCCATCCCGCTCGACCAGATCCTGCGGGAGGACGTGCCGGTGGCCGACGCGCTCGCAGCCCTGCTCGAGGAGGCGGCGCGGCGCTACGCTGCCGATCCTGGGGCGACCGGCTGCCTCGTTATTGAAGGCACGCGCTGCAATGATGCCGAGGCCCGCGAAGCGGCGTGCGCGTTGAACCGCGCGGCAGAGGACAGGATCCGCGATTATATCGCGGCGCGGCATCCCGAGGGCGCAGCTTCGGTGGCCGATTATGTATCCACCACCATGTCGGGGCTTTCGGCAAAAGCGCGCAACGGTCACGATCTGCCCCGCCTTCTCGCCACCGCGCGGCTTGCCGGCGGCACTCTGGCGCAGGCGCTGGCTGCATGAGGCGCAAGCCGCCCACGATCCCCTCCTGCGAAGCGGCCGGCACGCGTCATAGTCCCCTCATGCGCCACTTCACCGCTCCCTTCGCTCTCGCCGCTGCGATTCTTGCTGCGGCGCCGGTCCACGCCAAGCCTGCCGACCTGGATGCGGCGAAGAAGATCCTGATCGACAGCATTGCGATTCCGACCGTCGAAGGTCGCGGCAAGGTGCCCGAGCTTGCGGCCTATTATGCCGGGGTGCTCAAGGCGGCCGGTTTCACCGATGCCGATATCGAGATCACGCCGATCGGCGAGACCGCGAGCTTTGCAGCGACGCTGAAGGGGGCCAGCAGCGAAAAGCCGATCCTGCTGCTTGGTCATATGGACGTGGTCGAGGCCGATGCGAAGGACTGGACGCGTGATCCCTTCGTGCCGGTGGAGGAGAATGGCTATATTTTTGGCCGCGGATCAGAAGACAACAAGTTCGACGTCGCGATGATGGTTGCGACCCTCGCGCAGCTCAAGAAGGAGGGCTTCACGCCCGAACGATCGATCATCCTCTTGCTCTCGGGCGACGAGGAAACCGCGATGGTGACGACGCAGGCACTCGCCGACAGATATAAGGGCGCTGAGTTTGCGCTGAACGGCGATGGCGGCGGCGGGCTCATCGGCGAGGACGGCATGCCCAAATATTACGCGCTCCAGGCGGGCGAGAAGACCTATGCCGATTTCACGCTCGAAGTGACAAACCCCGGCGGCCACAGTTCGCGCCCGTCGGACACCAATGCGATCGTTCAGCTGGCAAACGCGCTGGCGAAGGTCGGGGCCTACCGGTTTGCCCCGCAACAAAATGAGCTGACGAGGGTCGGCATGCCGATCGTTGCCGATCAGGTCGGCGGGGAAATCGGCGGTGCGCTCAAGGCCTTTGCGGGAGACCCCGCCGATGCAAAGGCAATTGCGGCGATTCGCTCTGAGCCCGAGTATGTCGGGCAGATCGGGACCACCTGCGTGCCGACGATGGTCAAGGGCGGCCACGCTGAAAATGCGCTCCCCCAACGCGCCACCGCAAACATCAACTGCCGCATCTTTCCTGGCGTGAGCGTCGAGACGGTGCGCGCCGAGCTCGAAAAAGTGATCGCAGATCCTGCCGTTGCAGTGAAGACTGACCCCGAGGCGACCGCGAGCGACGCCTCGCCGCTCCGCGCCGACGTCATGGCGGCGGTGACGAAGGCCGTGCATGCGCGCGCGCCGGGCCTGCCGATCATTCCGGCGATGAGCGCGGGGGCAACGGATAGTCTCCATTTCCGCGCCGCGGGCGTGCCCAGCTACGGGGTCGCGGGCCTCTTTTCCAAGGCGAGCGACAGTTTCGCGCACGGCCTCAACGAACGCGTCCCCGTCGCTGCGATCGCCCCGGCGCTTGCGCATTGGGATAGCTTGCTGCGCGACCTGTCTAAATAGGGGGCCGCGCGTGCGCGGGACCGGACCCAAATTTGGCTTGCAGCCAGCTTCGGGAAGCTTTCGATCCACCTTCGCTTTCCTCGGTAAACCGAAATCTGCTCATCGTTCCTCTCATGCTTCATCCGATATTCCCAATCATCGGATCCGGACTCTGATTGAAGGTGGAGGAAAAACCGTAGGTCGTCAGTGTAAACAAGCGGGGCCGGGACATTTTTCTCCTCGTCCCGGCCCCAACTGCGCCGCCGCCTTTCCAACCGGGGTAAAGTCTTGCAAGGGCAGCGCGCGCAGCTATCGTGATTTCGTGGACGCGTTCCACCAGTGAGCAGGCTGATGCATTCAATCGAGACCAACTGAGGAATGATATTGCTTGCCGGCCAGAGGCATTGGTCCCGACAGGTCCGCAAGATTGTTGCGCATTTCCCGGAGCCACTCCTCGAAAGATTCCTCCCCCGCGATATCAATGCCCTCGAGAAACTCGCCCGAAGATCGCAACAGGGCGTCTTCGCTGCGAATATCGACATCGACGACGTTCAGATTGAGCCGAACGGTTCGCGAGGTCGCCTCAACGAGCGGGAAGGGCGATCCCGCGGTCAGCTTGCGCAGGCCATGGAGTTCACGGCGCAAGCTTGCTTGCGCCTGGCGTAGCTCGCGCGAGCCCCAAAGCTTATCCTGTATCCACGCGCGCCATCGCTCACCCGAATTGGCGCTGGCCAGAAGACCGAGCAGGGCAATCGCCTTTTTGCTGGTGACGTCAAGACGCTGTCCGTTCGGCGCAACCAATTGAAACGCTCCCAATAGCCGGAGCCGATAAAGGGCCATACCGTTTACCTCCACCCTCTTTCCCTTCTCCCGCGCAAGTAATGACACGATTCCCCGAGGGCGGATTAGGACGGCGCGAAAGGCGGGGGCAATGCCGAACAGGGTCGCGACGAATTAATAACGATAAAGAAACGCATAAGAAACGCGATAATCACGCTGAGCGAACGCAGCAATTGGCATTTGCCTCTTTGATCGATCAGGCGACTGGTCTGTATCAGGGGGAATACTTCGACTTCTAAGATTTTCACAGTTTTGATGGCCACGCTCATGCATCGGGCGCGGTGCGCCCATTCGCCATACTTATTTAAAGCAGAGGATAAAACATGACGACCAACTCCACTTCTTCCTTGCGCCGCTTCGCCAAGAGTGCGCTGCTGGTTTCAGCCGCCTTCCCGATTTCAGCGCTGATCGCGGACAGTGCGAACGCCGAGCAGACGGTGGAGGTGAGCGCCGCGGAAACGGCCGCGAGCGTCCAGGCGAAAATCGATGCTGCCAAGGCGGCGCCTGATCGCGACATCACGATCACCGTGACGTCCAAGGGTGAGGTGACGGGTCCCGGGACGATCGGGCTCGCTCCCGCGGCAGGACAGGGCGATGGCAAGATAGTCTTCGGTAACGCCGGCAGCATCGGCGATGTCGACAAGGCCGGCGCCGTGACCGATATCGTCGGCGTTGCTCTCGGCGGTTCGTCCGCGAAGGCCGATAACAAGCTGACCGCCACGAACAGCGGTCTCATCACAGGCGGCTTCTCGGCGAATGGGTTCGGCGGGACCGTCTCGCTCGACAATAGCGGGACGATTCACAATGGAATCAACATCCAGGGCCCCGGTAATCTTGCGCTGACCTCCTCGGGCGCCATTCGCTCGGGTGATGTCCTCCTTCAATCGGTCGCCAGCGTCACGTCGACCACGGCCGGCGACACGACGACTGAAGTCTACAAGAGCGGCGAGGTCAGTGCCGCCTTCGGCGACGTCGGGAGTGCTGACGGCAAGGTAAAAGGCGATGCGACCTTCATTGCGCAGGTCGGTAACGTCAACATCGAGGCGAAGGGTACGGCGGGAGACCTCGTGGGCTATTCAGGCGGCTCGACCGTCACCGTGGTCAACACCTCCTCCGCTCCGGTCGCCAGCAAATCGGTTGTGACCAGCGAAGGGAGCCTTGTCTACGAGGCCGGCACCGTCAAGATTGACACGGCTGCGACCAGCAAGCTCGATTCCGTCACGGGCGTCGCCAACGGTACCGTCGATATCGCAGTCGCCGGAAGCGTCGAAGGTGCTGTGAATGCAACTCCGGCGTATAACACCAACGCGGCGAACAAGACTGTCGTGACGCGCGACAGCAAGGACACCGTCGATCTGGTACGCGTCGATACCTACAGCAGCGCTGCGGTCACGGGCGATTCAACGATCAGCGTCACTGTGACCGGAGCTGTCGGCGGGGCGGCCAATGCCCAAGCGACGCGCGATGCGTCGATCGTCAACGCTGGCGAGGTCAAGGGCGCGCTGAATGCGACCGCAGGGGCGGGTTCCTCGACGAATGCCGGTAGCACGACGACGACGCGGAACGCCACCGGCAATCTGCTCACGATTGTGGACTCGAACAGCTCGGCAAGTGCGGCCGGCAAGGCTGGGATCGAAATTGCCGAGGAGGCTTCCGTTGGAGGGAGTGTGTCCGCCACGGCGACCAGCGATGCGTCGGTGAACAATGCCGGCGCAGTCGCTGGCGCCGTGGCGGCTCGGGCCGGCAACGGCTCCCAGTCGACTTTTGATCAGACGCAATCTTATGACGGTAAGGGCGTTCAGCTCGGCCTCACCACAAGGTCGACGAATGCGCCATCCGCAGGCAACGCTTCGGTGGTGATTGCCGAAACCGGGTCGGCGGGCGGCACCGTGCTTGCATTCGCGACCAACGATGCCTCGGCGGAGAATAGCGGTTCGGTCGGCGGCAATCTCAACGCTACGGCAGGGAACGGCACGGCCAGCGTTACCGAGCAGGCGCTCGTGTTCGACAGCACCGGCGCACTTGTTCTTAGCGATGTCTATGAGGAGACTTTTTCACGCTCGAAGGGCAATGCCAGCGTCATCAATGAAGCGCGCGGCAAGGTCGAAGGCTTGGTCAATGCGAGTGCGACCGAGGATGTCTCCGTCACCAATGCCGGTACGATCGGAGGAGGCGTGAATGGGGCTTCGTCGGGCAACGACACGACTTATGGCCGCACCATCCTGACCGCCGCTCCGGTTGTCGACGCCACCGCCGGGACGACGACCACCAAGTACAGCTATGCTGACGAATCGACCAATACGTCCTCAACGGGCAAGGTCGAATTCACCAACGCAGCCGGTGGGATCGTCGGCTTCAACAGCGCGGGGGATGTAAATCTGACCGCAGGCGGCGATATCACGATCCTCAACCAAGGTGAGGTCCGCGGCTCGACCTATGCCGCGAGCGGTGGCAGCGCATCGTCAAGCGGCAGCACGTATGCCTCGACGACTGTGCTCGACGGCAAGGGTGGAACCAGTTTCACCGAGGAGCGGACACAAAGCGATGTATACACCGCGACAGGCGGGAACGTCACTGGCACCTATGCCGGGGCAAATGGCACGACGAACTTCTTCCCCGCCGCGATAGGAAACGTGACGCAGGTTGCCGATCTGGCGAGCACCGTGAACGCGACCGGAGCGATCTTCGGCAACGTCAGCTCGGTGGCGGGCAATTCAGGGGTGGCTAACACGTCATTTGAGAGCAGTAGCGCCGCGACGACCGTTCTCGATGTCGACGGCTCGGGCGCTTATACGGGCAAATTTAGCTCCGAATCGTCGTCGGCTATGGTCGCCGGGGGTGACAGCAAGGTTATCATCGCGGGGCAGGTCGCGCGCAGTAACGCAGGCGGCAGCGCCAGTGTCACTTCGCAGGGTGTAAACTCCTCGACGGTGGTCGTCAGCGGCTCGGTTGCAGACAATGTGGCCAGCAACGCCTTGGGCGCAGCGGCCCAGACCTCGGACGAGTCGGGCAACATCGCCCAGACAATCACGAAGGGAAGTTACGTCACGGACGAACTCACCACGAAAACCAGTGGCACCTTAGTCGTCTCAGACGGTGCGAGCTCGGTTGTGATCGACGGTAAGGCAACGGCAAGCCAGGATACCGTTGGCGGGTCGGTTACCGTCAATGGCGTAGGGTCGGCCTCGGCCGAAGTTGGAGCCAAGGCGATCGTCGGCGGCAATCTCTCGGTCAGTGCCAACAATGGCATCGACAGCGAGACTTCGACCGCGCGGTTGTATGTCCGCGATGCGACCACTGGAGTGGCGACGGCTTCGGAAAATTCGAGTGCAACCTATGGCGCCGCGGCAGCTCAAGGCGATGCTTCGGCGACGATCGAGGGCACCGTCAAAGGCGGTACATCTGTAAATGCGGGCCGCGGCGATGCGACCGTCACCTTGACGGGCGTCTCGGAAGACTATGTGAGCGCGCTTGCCGCAAGCAGCGTCACCAAGTCCGAGGCGGCGCGCGAATGGACAGGCAACACCAAATCGTCGTCGGATGATTTCGGCACGCTCGTCGGAGGCCTCTCGGGCCGGACCTTCGAGGAAAGCGTCTCAACCCAAACGACCACGATCGGCGGCAAGGCGACAGTGCTGGTCGACTCCGCGCAGGCGCTCAAGGACAAAGCGGCCGCTGCCACCGATAACGTCTATGCGGCAGGCGTCAGCGGCGCTTCGGTCACGATCACTAATGGATCGATCGTGACCAGCGACGTCGGTGCTGAAAGCTATGTGTTCAACTCCGTCGATACCAACACGACGAGCGACGACGGCAAGGGCACGGTGAACCTCACGAGCTCGACGACGACCACGATCGTCGGCGGTCCGGCCACGATTACCAACGCGGGCTTGATCGGCGATGATGCACGCGCCGCTAGCGCAACCTCGGCGACGGTCAGCAATACGGGTCAGATTGGCGACGTGGCCAGCGCGAGCGCGATCGTTATCGGTTCAAACGCGACCAGCGCGACGACCAACTTTGGCAAGGCCTCGTTGCAGTCGGTCACCGAGACCTTCACTCCGGTCGTGGCGCTCGGCACGGCCAGCGTAACGAACGCTGAGGGTGCCACGATCGGGGGCGATATCTTCGTCGACGCCGGCGAAGGCACGGTGACGAACGATGGAACGGTCGCCGGCACCACCGTCCTCGGCCGAAATATTGACACGGCATCGGTCACCGAGGTTCGCACCGATACTTCGACCGACACCAGCTACACGCCGGCAGCCGCGCTTCTTGCTCAGACCTATACGGTGAACCAGAATGGCGTTGCAGGGGGCTTTGCGGTCATCGGCGGTCTCGACAATGATCCAACCGGCGAGGGGGCGACGCTGACCAGCGATGTGAAGGCGACGATCAACCTCAATTCGGGCTCGGCGACGCTTGGCAGCATCACCGGCGAGCGCGATGCAGACGGTAACAGGACAACCAATACCACGGTCAATCTGGTCGGCTCGGGCTTCCTTGGCGCCGATGCGATCCTCTACCCGAACCAGAGCTGGCCGCTCGGCGATGACAGGCCCAATCCGCTGCTCTCACTCGGCAAGGACGCACAGACCCATTTCGGTGGCTCGAACTATCAGGTTCGCGTCGTCGGCGTCGAGACGTTGAACAAAGAAGGCGCGGGCACGTTCGTGATCAACGGCGCGCCCTATGACCCCGGGCTCCCGGGCGATGAGCCTGCCTACACGCTCGATGTCGGCAACTTCAACATCAATGCGGGCGAGATTCAGCTAACGACGAGCCAGTCCGACGGCGCTGAATTCGGTGTGCGCGGCAACATAAACAACGCCGCGACGCTCGTCGTCGGTCGCCGCATCACGCCGGGCCAGAACCTGTTCGGCAACAGCCTGGTTGGCCAGACCGAACTGATCGACGGCATCACCCTCCGTCAGGTCGGCGACTTCAATCAGAGCGCGGAGGGCACAATCATAGTTGGCGTCACGCCGACGCTGATTCGTGTACAGCGAAGCGAGGTTTCGGGTGGGGCGAGCCTTCCCGAGCCGCTCGGTCCGGTGGCAGGCGGCGTCTATGTCGGCTACTTTACTACGCCGCAGGCGCTCGGCTATGATGCCGATAACTCGCGCGTCGACATCACCGGTAACTTGAACCTGGCCGGCAACGTCGCGGTGAACGTCTATCGTGACAGCCTCTACGCCAATGGCGACGGCTACACGTTGTTTACCTACACCGGTACGGGAGCCGTCTCGGCGGCGGCAATGCCGACGCTGACCTCGCCCTATGTAGGCTTCTCGCTGGTGCATGACACGACCACGAAGGAAGTGCGCCTCGAGGTGAAGCGCAGCAGCTATGCGGGCGGCGCGACCAACTTGAACTCCGTCGCTGCGGCGGTCGGCCTAGACACGGCACTGAACTCGGCGATCGGCCGCATCCGGAACGATGCGGCGGGCGGCGCAGGTTTCGCGTCGGTGACCGAACTTGGCTATGCACAGGACATCGCCAATGTCGCGACCGCGCTTGACTTCCGCCTGTCGTCGGATCAGGCGGCCGCGCTTTTCAACGAACTGTCTTCGGGCGAGATCTATGGTTCACTCGCGGCCGTCGATCAGAATGGTGTCTTCGGACAGACGCTGGACATGCTCGCGAACCGTCGTTCGGTCGGGGGCGACTTTGCGACACAACTTTGGCTAAACCCGGTGGGCAACTGGGCGAAGTTTGGTGACGGCGATCCCTATGGTGCTTCGAACATCCGCGCGAACAGCTACGGTCTCGCGGGCGGTCTCGACTTCGCCTACGCGCCGAGTGGCGCCTTCGGATTCGGCGGCGCTTATGCCGAGCACGACATTGCCGCGCGCGGCACGCCGGAAGCGGTCGACGGCCGAACCTGGACTGTCGGTGCCTATGTCACGCAGGGCTTCGGGCCGATCTATGCTAACGCAAAGCTGGCCTTTGGCTGGACCAACTACGACGCAACCCGCACGATGAGCCTCTTGGCCCGGACCGCGGAAGCCTCGATAAACGCCAAGCAACTCGATGCAAGCGTCGAGGTCGGCTATGACTATCGCACCGGCAATGTGACGGTCACACCTTATGGCAAGCTGGTTCTGCGCCGTACCTCGCTGGAAGGCTTCACCGAAAGCGGTGCAGGCGCCTTCAGTCTGGATGTCGAAGGCCGGGCGAAGACGGTCTTCTCGCCGGTGCTTGGCGTGAAGCTCAGCACCGAAACTGAAGTCTCGGACAGCGTTACGCTTCGTCCCTTCGCCAAGGCGTCGTACACCTTCCAAGGCGATCTGCCGAACGATGTGACGGTGAGCTACATCGGCGGCGGCGACAAGTTCGTCCTTCGAGGTGCCCAGCCCGACAGTTACGGCACGGTCGAAGCCGGTTTCGAGGCGACGGTAGCCGACCGGCTCAATCTGTTCTTCACCGGCAGCCAAATCTTCGGCGGAGACAATAAGGTTACAGGCCTTCGCGGCGGTGTGACTTTCCAGTTCTAAACTGACCTAGGCGTCCACTGGGGAAATCCACGTGGGGGGGGCGTGCCTCGCGCACGCCCCCCTTTTTTGGCCTTTTTGGGAGAATGGATATGTGGAACGCGGGCTACGTCTCGGAAGTCGACTATATCTATGGATATTTTCCCGAGCTCGCTCCGGTCCGACTCAAGCTCGCGCTTCTCTCGCGCGGCATCTCGCACGATGTGGGGGAGCGGCCGAACTATCTCGAACTCGGGTTCGGGCAGGGCTTGTCGCTGAACATCAACGCCGCGACCTCGTCGGGCTCGTTCTTCGGCACCGATTTCAACCCCTCGCATGCGGCGTACGCACGGCAGGTCGCGCGCGCTGGCGGAAAATCACTCAGCATCTTCGACGACAGCTTCGAGGAGTTCGCCCGCCGCGATCTCCCGCAATTCGATATCATCGCGCTGCACGGCATCTGGTCGTGGGTGAGCGGTGAGGCGCGCGACGCCATCGTCGAGATCGCACGGACCAATTTGAAGCCCGGCGGCATTCTCTACATCAGCTATAATTGCAAGCCGGGCTGGGCGCCGATTGAGCCGCTGCGCCACCTGCTCAACCTTCACGCATCAAAGGCCGCAACCGGCGGCCTTCTCGCGCGAGTCGAGGAATCGCTCCAGTTCGTGAGACGTATTGTCGAGACCAATGCCGGCTATTTTGCGCAATATCCTGCGATCGGAAACATGATCGGTGGGCTCGAGAAGCTCGATCGCAACTATGTCAGCCATGAGTATTTCAACCGACATTGGCTGCCCGAATCCTTTTCGGAGGTCTCCGAGCGTCTTGCGGAAGCCAAGCTCGACTTCGCTGCATCGGCTAGCCTGATAGATAATATGCCGGGGCTTGGTGTGCCGGCGCACTGCCAGGAACTTCTGGCGGGCATCTCGGATCCCGCACTCTACGAGACAACGCGCGACTATCTCGTCAACCGCCAATTTCGACGAGATATCTTTGTCAAGGGCAAGCGGCAGATGACTACGGGTGAAATTGGGGACGGGATGGAGGAATATAGTTTTCTCGCACTCGCCGACACGAATGAGTTGCCGCTATCCCTCGCCACCGCGGCGGGATCGGCAACGCTGCGCGAGGAAGTCTACAAGCCTGTCTGGAAAGCTCTGATGGCCGCGAAGGGAGCGATCACTCCGTTCGGGACACTTGCCGCCGCGGTCGCACGCGACGGTGTCACGCGAACGCAGCTCGCCGAAGCCCTGTTCGTCCTGACGGGCAGGGGAGATATCGCGCCTGCCGCCCAGTCGGCGACGCCCGACGATGACTTGGTCGCGTCGATCGCGCTCAATCGAGAACTATGCCGGCGATCAAAATATAGCTCCGGCGCCAATAGTCTCGCGGCCCCGCGCATCGGCGCTGCTGTCACGGTCTCGCGTGTGCAGCAGTTGATCCTGCTCGCCCTCTCTGAAAGTATCAGTGACGTTGAGGCCACCGTCTGGGACTGGCTGTCTTCTCAAGGTGAACGCCTCATCAGTGACGGGCGAGCCTTGGAGACTGCTGAGGAAAATATTGAGGAAATTCGCAAACTTCGAAAAGATGTATCGGGGCGGATATTGCCGCTGCTCCGACGTGTGGGAGCAATGCCCGAATAGCCGGTAAAACGGGCCCTAATCAATCCGTAGATTAACCGAAAGCTTATTTTATTGAAGAGTAAAGTTTTTTTAGGGTGGAAGAAAGCAGAGAATGAAGACAAGGTAAATTGGATAACGCGGAAGGGCGATGCTCCTATCTCGCGACAGGGCGCGATCACATGGGTGAAGATTTGAGCGGGATTCCTTGTCGACAAGGGGCCATGCTCATACTTGGCGTAGGGGATTGGTTCATGTCGCATCCCATAGCGGTGCGGAAGCGGTTTCGCTTTTTCGACGATGTTTATCCATCGCCCGACCGGCAGGTTCAGGCGGTAAGACGGCATCCACGAGCACATTTCTACCGGCTGACATTTCTCGGCGCGTTTCAGTTAATCGCGCCTGATGGTCAGCGTATCGAAATCGGGAGCAAGAAGGCGATTGCACTGCTTGCGCTACTCGCTACCGCGCCTACGGGCGAACGGTGGCGGTCCTGGGTTCAAGAGAAACTATGGGGCTCGCTTGATACGCGTGCGCAGGCCGGACTCCGGCGCGAATTACACCGACTTCGCAAGCTGACGACGCCGTACAACGTTGAGCTCTTCTACGCTGATTTCCGAACGATTAGGCTCAATCTCACCGCTCTAGGGTCGAGACTCAATCACAGCCAGAAGGCGACGGCAGCGGCGAGGCTTACGGCGGATAGGAAGTTGCGGGCGAGCTTGTCGTAACGAGTAGCGATGCGGCGGAAGTCCTTGAGGCGGCAGAACATGGCCTCGACCCGCCAGCGGTCCTTGTAGCGGCGTTCGTCATACTGGATCGGGCGCTTGCGGTTGCGCCGTCCGGGGATCACCGGGATCGTGCCCTGCTCTCGTAAGGCGGCCCTGATGCGGTTCGCGTCGTAGCCACGGTCGGCGATCACCCGCTTCATGCCGATAGTTTCACCGATCAGTAGGTCTGCGCCTTTCACATCAGATGTGTTGCCGGGCGTCAGGACGAGGCGCAGTGGTCTTCCGAGAACATCGACAAGCGCGTGGATCTTCGTTGTCCTGCCTCCACGCGAGATGCCAATGGCATTGGCCCGCGCCCCCCTTTTGCGCCACCGGCAGAGCGGTGAGCCTTGATGTAGCTGCTGTCGATCTGGCCGGTCTCCGCGATCCAGCCTTGCTCGGTCAGCGCCGCCAGGATGCGCGTCCAGATGCCGCGGCGGCTCCACCGGTTCCAGCGATTGTAGACCGTCGTCGAAGGGCCGTATTCGGACGGGCAGTCCGCCCAGCGGCCACCACACTTGAGCATGTGGATGATGCCCGAGATCACCCTGCGATCATCGACCCGCCGCGCTCCGGGCTGGTTCTTCGGCAGGTGGGGCTCGATCGCCCGCCATGCTTCATCCGACAGCCAGAACAACGAACGCGACATCTCCAACAGCCTCCTGCTTCAGTGGAGACTCCCTGAATCAATGTACACGCCGATTTTCAAGAGGCTGATTGAGTTTGGACCCTAGAGACCGATATTCGAGACAGTAGCGTGACAAACGCCGCGTCGTTTCTTGAAGGCCTCGACCTCGCGGGTGAAGATAATTTTGAGGACTGGTTAAGGGAAATGCGATGCAATCTCCCTAACTGTCTCAAGGCTGTCGATAATGAGCGCATGCTGAGGGATGCAGACCATCGACTTTTTTGGCCCTTCCCTGACGGTGATGCGAGACTCTAGGCAAAACGCAAATTCATGCGATGCGATTTTGCTTTGCGGTTTCGATGCTGAGGGCTCCATCGGGTCGCGCGCGTCTCATCCTCACCGTACAATGCTCCAAACCTTGGCTTTTTCTGCCGTCGTCTCGCACGCGCAGATGTATCAGCAAGGTATGACTGGCCTCGCGCCCGCAAGCCGTAATCCGTCCGTTTCACACTTTCCCAAGATAGCCAGCCCTGTGGGGGCAAAGTCGGTCGACCCGCTCAGTCCAGCCGACAACAGGCGGTCGCTTGTATCTCGACTTGCAGCTGGAATCCCACGCAAACAGTCGTGAAGACGTCGCATCGACCTCCTCTATAATCGCCGAGGAATGCCACGGTATGCAGTGGCGCTGATGGACAACACCAAAGCCCGGACCAACTATTTTAAGGTGGAAAATCGCCAATGTTAGGCAGCACAGCCCAACTAGTCTTGGCTCTTCCTCGTGAACGGGGGATGAGGGAAATTGGGTTAGACTTGTCATAGGAAGGACAAGTCTGATGAAGAAGAAGGCTGATCAGGGAATCGACGGCATATTAGGGCTGTCGGATGTTGAGATTGTCCGTGTCGAGCGGCGACGCGACATTCGTGTGTGGGCGCGGCCAACGAAGCGGCCTGTTTGCCTTTATTGCGGCCACGGGGGGCTGCGGATCAAGGCGACTTATGAGCGCGAGCTCAAGCACACGCGTCAAGGCAACCAGATCCTGATCGTGCACCTTGCGGTGCCCAAATATCATTGTGCCGGTTGCGGCCGCTATTTCCGTCATCGCTTTTCGGGCATCCGTCCGCGCTATCGCGCGACGGAGACGTACCGTCTTGAGGTCTTCGACGGTCACCACGGAGGCATCAGCCAAAGCCAGTTGACGAGCACCCATGCGATCGGCAGTGCAACCATCGAGCGCTGGTATCATCATTTCATCGAACAGCGCGTCTCGGAGCTGTCCGGTCGGACCTGCCCGCAGGTCCTGGGGATCGACGAGCATTTTTTCTCGCGCAAGAGAGGCTATGCGACGACATTTGTCGATCTGAAGAATCACAAGGTCTACGATGTCGTCCCGGGACGCTCGGAAGACAGTTTACGAAGCTATTTGCGAAGGTTGCCAGGGCGCGACAAGGTCAAGGTCATCGTGATGGACCTGTCGGAAACCTATCGCGCAATCGCCCGCAAATATTTTCCGAACGCGAAGATCGTCGCCGATCGCTTCCATGTCATTCGGCTGCTCAACCAGCATTTCCTCGAAGGATGGAAGCGCTTCGATCCCGAGGGCCGAAAGAATCGCGGGCTGCTCAGTTTGATGCGGCGCCATCGATGGAAGCTAAGCGAAGAACAGCGCAAAAGGCTGGCCGTCTACCTGAAAGCCAATCCGGTGCTCGAAGCCCTCTACACTGCCAAGCAGGACATGGCCCTCCTGCTGACGCAAAAATCCCTCAATGCCAAAAAGGCCAGCCAGCTTATCCCCGACCTGCTCAGGATGATCGATCAGTTCGCCGCCAGCCCCCTCAAGTCCCTCGCCGATACCCTGACCAGCTGGCTCGAGCCCGTCGCCCGCATGTGGCGCTTTTCCAGGAACAATGGAATCACCGAGGGCTTTCACACAAAGATGGAGATGATCTCGCGCCGCGCGTTCGGCTTCCGCAACTTTCACAACTACCGCTTGCGCGTGCTCGCTCTTTGCGGTTGGAATGGCGTCATCAATCGGGTCTGATCCACCCTCATCCCCCGTTCACGGGGAAGAGCCGAAACCCGACTGCTTGATATCGAGCGCGGCATAATGGTGACCCCTACGGGACTCGAACCCGTGTTTCAGCCGTGAGAGGGCCGCGTCCTAGACCGCTAGACGAAGGGGCCGTATCGACGATCGAGAATGGTGACCCCTACGGGACTCGAACCCGTGTTTCAGCCGTGAAATCACAATCTTCAATAAAATCAAAGACTGTTCCCCCACGGGGCACGGTTTTGAGCCCACAGGTTTCCGCCGCTTCTCGTCGACTGGGGGAACCCATAGGGACAGGATGGGCACGACGCAAGCTTGTCTTTTGTTCCCCTAATGTTCTACATCGAGGTCATGGACGATTCGGAACGGATGATCGGATGGTGAAGCACGATCGATATGCCTGGAACAAACCGGAGCCGCGAGACTATCGCTGGCGCTGCGGCCCGCGCCAGAGCCGCTGGTTCAAATCCTATCGCGCCGCGGCGAATAGCGCGGTGCGGAATGGCCTCGCCTGGTGGGAGGGCGAGCGGCTCCTCGAAGGGCCGCTGCTTGTCATGGAAGAGCGTGAGCGCGCCGCCGAGTAGCGCCAGTTACATTCAAATTGAACACGTCTCGAATCGCCAGCACCGCTCTCTTTCCATAAGATCGAACCCGGCTGGTCGGCTCCTGCCTTGAGAAGCGGGCGCCTCAGGGCGCGGCGTTGGGCCTCGATCGAGGGTCGCGTCCGCCAGCCACCCAGGGCGACGAGGCGCCCGATGCCAGCGACAAACCGAATCAATATATCGACGAGTCGAGTCATCGATCCGGCGTTTCCATCTTGCCCGAATCAGGGATGCCCACTTAGCAAGGTGGGGATGTTTCCTGAAATGAGAAAGCCCAGCGCTGCAACGCCGGGCTTTCGATCAGGGAAGTCCCGCAAAACTGGTCTGGGACGCGGGACTGGAGAAACCTGACAGCTGCCGTGTTACACGGCGGTGTTTCCTCGTCAAGTCTCAGATCGCGCCATCTCCAAGGAGAAAAAGAGTGGCGGTCAATGACGAGAATGGGGGCAAGCGCCCCCGCGCAAAACTGACTGACGAAGTTATCCGTATCATTCTGGAAAGGCTCAAGATGGGCCACTTTCAGCATGACATCGCGGCTGACCTCGGCATCAATCAGGGGCGAGTGTCGGAGGTCAATACCGGCAAGCGCGGCGGAGGCCAGTTCCGCCAAGGATCCCTGTTCTAACCTACGGGGGCGGGCTTCGGCTCGCCCCTACTTCACCGCTTCGCAGAGCCGCCGCCAGACGGCATTGTGCTCGATCAGATCCTTCACCGTCTCGTCGGTGTCGAACGCATTGCCCGGGTCATCCTGCCCGGGCTCGGCCGCGACCGAATATTTGACCTCGCGATCATTCAGGCAGAAATCGCTCACAGTTCGCAGGGTTTCGCGCTGACCGCACGCACTCGTCATAAGCAGCACGGCTACGCTGATCGCGAACAGCGGCGCGCGTTTCGTTGGCAGTCTGGACATTCTCAAGGGCCTTTCCTTGGGCTTCGGCGCGCTCGGCGGTGACACCCGCCTTCACGCCATCGCTGCGCGCATCTTCCACCGTATCGTTGAACCACCAGACCACGCCCCCGATGAGGGCAGCGGCGATCAGCGCGACAATCCCCCACGCCGCGAGCTTCGCGAAGCGTTCGCCGACGAGGCGGGTTGCGAGGGGGAGCAGGAGGGATATCATCCCTCACCCTTTCCGGGAATTGTCGGCATGACGCTCAGGTCGAGCATTCCGGTGTTCTCGCCGCACCAGACCATCAGCGTCTTGGCGACGCGGCCTTGCGGCTTTTCAGTCCATTCGTCCCGCGCGTAGCATCGCCCGGTTACGCCACTGATCGCGCCGACCAGCCGGCGGACCAGCTCATCGGGGTCCGCGACGCCATGCTCGACCCAAGGGACGGCGACCATGTCTATGTCGCGGTTGAGCGAACCGTGAACGGTGATCGCATAGCCGACGTCTTTGGCGGTGCGACGCATCGGAGGCAGGATCAGGTCGAGCAGTGCGCGGTTATAGGCACCCTGCACAATATCGTCGGCGTCGGTGCGGTCGCGCATTAACCCTCACCCCCTTCCGCCGAGGCCTTGCCGAAGTAATAGCCCACAACGAGCCCCGCGAGCGTATTCACGCCGCCGATCAGTTGGATGATGCTGTCGCGATTGTCAGCCGGGATCGCGACGAAGGTCATCACCACCACTGCGCCCCCGAAGAGCGCCAGGACAAGCAGCGCGATAAGGAAGCGTTGGATGTTGCGATTGAGCCAGGTCATATCGCCACCCGGTCCAGCCACCCGAACATGAAGGTTTCGTTTGCCTGCCTCCCCTCGCAGAGCTCGACGTAGCGCGCGCCCTGGAGAGCGTTGAGCAGTGCCAGCAAGCGACGCTCACCTTCCTTGCCGCGCTTCGCCAGGTACGCGGTGAGCGCGCTCCGCGTGCCCGGACCGGCCGCCCCGTCGACGGCAATGTCAGCATAGTCCGCGCCGCGGCGATTGAGGGCGTTGAGAGCGCGCTGTAGGAAACGCGTCGCGACGGCCGGCCCCATGTTGACGCCGGTGTCGACGAGCTCGGCGGCGATGGACGGCGAGAGGACCGCGATCTTGTCGAAGCCCGGCTTCACGACATAGGTGTTGAGATAGATCTGCTTCGCCGTGGCGCGGGGCAGGTCGCGCATCGGTCCGTTATAGCCGTGCGCGCGGGCCGTGGTCTTGGTGATGCCCCAGTTGGTCTCGCCGCCCCGATCGTCGGGATTGTTGACGTAGCGCCCTTCGGCGCGGAGCACTGCCTCGATGATGTCGTCGGTCGTCATTTCATCAATACCCCTTTGATTGCGACCAATGCCCCGAAGATCGAGCCGAGTATCGCCATACTGATCGGGTGATTGAGGATGCGGCCCCAGGTCGAGCGCTCACCCCGCTGCTCGCTGCGCCACGTCTCGAGGGAGTCGACGCGGTCTTCGACCTTTGTCAGCCGCGCCTCGTTTCGGTCGCGGCGCTCGATCGTGTGCCGGTTCTCCGCTTCCATGCGCGCGAGTTGCTGCTGGACGTTGGACATCGTGGCGTTGAAGCGATCGACACTGTCCGACAGCCGTCGCACCTGTTCGATAAGCATCTGTTGCGCCGCGGCGTCAGTCTGCATTGGCATCATGATCGGGGCGTCAGGCATGTGCGAGGCCTTCGGTTGCGAGTTCATGGATCACGCCGACACCTCGAGTACGACGTACGCGTTCACGTCAGCCGCATCGACCATCACCGGCAGACTACCAGCGAGAACCCCGGCCTTTACCGTCGCGTTTTTGCTGTAGACTACCGAGAAGGTGCGGCCCGAAAGGTCGGCCGGAATTGGCAGACGATCGAGGCCAACGATGTCGACCCAGTCCGCGAAGATGAAAGCGCGGCCCTGCGTGCGGACGACATAGAAGCTGACGCGCTCCGCCCACCGCGGCATGACGTGACGGTAGGCAATCGCCGAGTAACTGTCGCCCGGCTGCGCGTTATGCGTGCCGACATCGAGCACGCGCCAGTAAAGCTTGCGCGCATTGGAGATCTCGAGGGCGGTGTCGGTCACGCGGACGCGGCGAAGGTCAGGGGCGGCGTCACCCACCGGCAGGATGCCCGCTGCAATCGCGCGGTCTGTCCAATGCACGATCACGCGATCGGCATATTCACCGTCTGCCGCCAGGTCATCGGCGCCGATCGATAGCGTCGAATGCCCATCGGTGAGGAAGGCTGACTCGCCTAGCGAGAAGTCGACCGGGTTGCCCTCGTAGGTGGATGGCACCGCACTGGGAATATAGTTGGTGACGGGGGTATTGTTTCCCTGAAGCTGGATCCCGCGAAGATAATCCACCGGCGTCTCTTTGAGGAAGACCCAGTTCCACAGGACCGACATTTGTCCGTCGCGGTCGAAATGATAGGTTGTTGTCACCGTGTAGGACGGGTCGCCATCCGGCGTCAGTCCGGCCGATGCCCCGCCGTTCGCGATCCACCATTCGATAATCTCAGACCGCGCGAGGATGTCGTGTGTCTCGATGATCTGGACGTTATCGGAATAGTACCATTGCCCCTCGGTCTCTTCGACCTCGATGCCATCGACAAGGACGCGGATGCTATAGTTGGTGTGCGGCGGATACCATTGGATGCTACCGCCATTGGCCGTCGTTGTGAACGAACTGGTATTCGTCGCCCCGCTGACATGAGTGAACGCGCCAACCGCGGGGCCCAGGTTCGCAGTGCGCCGGGCGAGCAGGAGAGTGTTCGCGTCAACGACCTTGACCAGGACCGATTCATTGCCGCCGCTCGACCAGATCGAACCCTCATCGTCCACGGTCTTGCCGTGGCCGACGCATGTAGACTGATTGAACTTGAACCCGTGGTTCGCGCCGATGTCGTCACCCCAGATGCGATCGGGCGCAATGTCATCGGCCCCGTTGTGCGCGAGGGTGCCATTAATCCACTGCTCGCGAAGGTTGAGGCGGTCGGGCGGGTTAAGGAGATCGAGCGTGGGGAACGGCACGAAGCAGTTGCGGATCAGGTTGCCGGACCGGTTGCTCTCCACATAGCTGAGCTTGTCGCCGGTCCCTCCAAGCACCAGGCGCGACTTACCCCCGGTCAGCGGTTCGACGGCGTGCGAATCTACGGCATAATAGGGGGTGAAATATTTTTCGAACGGCAAGAGCTTGTCGCCCCGGTTGATCCGGAGATTCGCAGGGATCGGCCGCGCCGCCGACTTGACCGTAAACACAACGAAATGCGCGCCGGCCGGCGCCGTAACGGTGCGAACGGTAAGCGAGCCAGTCGACGCGCCGACCGACGCGCCGCTATCGCTCGCCGCGCTGAAGAAGCCGATGCCGCTCTCGCGATTGCCGTCGCCGCCGACCGTGAAAACATCACCTTCTTCGCAAGGGATGAAAGCGGTGCAGGCCCAATTCGCATCGGACGCGATATTGCCGGAGGACGTGTTTACGTACTTGCCGTAGCGAATAGTCGTCGGATCGAGGAGGTTTGTAGAAGCAACGAGCGTGGTCAGGCCGCTCAGGCTGTCCGCGATCGCTTGTGCCTCTGCCGACGCACCGGCGAAGATGCCGAGCGGTCCGTCCCAGGACCCGGTAGTCGTCGCGCCATCCTTCTTATAGAGATCGTTATTGGCGGGCGTCGGGTCGCCAACGACCAGCGCATATTCTTCGTCGTCCGGGGCAAGATCGGCATTGAGGGCGGCGCGAGAGGTATAAATGCGATCGCCCACGAGATCGCTAATGGTGCCCATCGCGAGCGCGTCGGAGACAGCCTGCGTTATCGCAGCGGCCTCAGCGACCAAGTCCACGGTTTCATCGCGCGCGGCCTCGGTCTCGGATCGAGCCTGCTCGGTAGCGGTCTGCGCGGCTAGCGTCTTTGCCATGGCGGCTTTCGCTGATTTCACGCTCGCGGCCACCTGCTCCGAGCCCGCGGCGTCATTCAGGATCGGAACAAGCCGCCCGTCGACAATGGCGAGCACCTTGCCGTCTGCGTCGAGCAGACTATCCATGGGGGGTGGAGTTTCGCCGAAGGGAACGCGCAGCCCTCGATCGAGGTCACGCTTTAGCGCCAGGTCCCGCAGCGCCGAGCGGTCCGCGGCTTCGTTGACAGGCTCCGCGAGCCAAGCAGAACCATTATCGAACTGAATATTCTGGGTGAATGCGGGGTTGAGCAGCACGAACAGCTCGAACCCCGACGCTGGCGGGGCCCCGAATGTTACACTCCCACCCGATTCACCGCCCAAGCTGACATCAAAGCCATCGGCCATTTCTTCGGCACCATCGCTGGACCGGAGCATTACGGCCACCTCCGCCGCGCTGGGCGCGACGAAGGTGAAGGGAAAAGTTACGGTTGCGCCGTTAGTTAGATAGGGCCCGCTGAAATTGTCAGTTTTGTTGACAGGCATTTTTCCACCCGCTTGTTGCCGTGCGGATGGGGTAGGGCGCGCGGGCGAGCGCTTGAATCGGAGCGGCTACTCCGGATGCCGTTCGTCAGTCAGGCGTCACGCAATCGAAGGTGAACGCATATTCGCTATCGTTTCCCGTGGGCCGCGCCACTTTGCCGTATTTCCGGCAATGCTCATCGGCCTTCGGGAAGGCCTGGTTGCGGTTCCAGACATTATTGACGGTCACGCCGACTGCGTTTCCCGTGACGTTTCCGCCAGTCGTTGCGCATGAAGCCAGAAGCAGCGTCCCAGCCAATGTAAAAGCGCGCATAGCTCTCCCCTTGATCAAGGCCTCGATAGACCACCTAGAGCGTCCCTATTAATGCGGGGATGGCAATGCTGAAAGGGGCGCCGCCTCTTTCTCTAGTCTGTCTTGCCTGTCGTGAGCCCGCGCCACCACTCGCCGATGCCGTCCGGATTCGCATCGCCCGAGCCCACATCGACCAGGAACTGCGCCGCAACCGCCATCTGCCCCGTGGTAAGCCCGGTGAAATAGCCCGTCGTTTCGATCGCGTTGCGCGTCGCGCGCTTCGTCTCTTCGCCGCGCCAGATCTTTCCCAGGTCCGAGCCGACATTGATGATGCTCTCGACACCGCCCTGCGCCGGCGTGAACCGGTACCCGAATGTGGGCCGGTCGGTTGCCTTCGCCCAGAGCGTCGGACCGATATCGCGCAGCACCGGGACAGGCCCGAAGATCTGGAAGATGATATTCGAGAGCGCCCACTCCGCCCAGCTTTCATCATCGTCATCATCCGGCGTCCGGCCGGCGAGGAGCTCGGAAAGCAGGGGAGGGACGATGAAGAGCCACCAAGCACGCGCGAGCAGACCTGGTCCATCGGAGAGCTTCGCCGCGCGCACGTCGCGCGCAAAGCTGCGCTGGCGCTGATAGAAGGCCGACATGTAGCTGTAGAACATGGTGAGCAGCTTCGCCGCCTCTCCGAACGTACCCCGCCCGGACTGGATCGCGGCGAGATCCTTGGCGGCGCCGGCGCCCTGGGACTGCCGGACCGCCTTGTCGGCGGCGTAGACCGCGTCATCCTCCGACATGCCCTCCGCGATCGCCTTGTCATAGGCGCCCAGCCAGGTCGGGATGACGACGACGCGGTCCATATAGCCGATGCCGTGGAACGCGAATTTCTTGATCGCGCTCAAATTGCGCTGACCCGCGGCCTTGCGGACATTGTCGCGGATATCGCGATCGAGCGTGTCCATGCGGGCCCGGACTTCCTTCGACTTCTCGAGCACAAAATTCCACGCCTCGGGATTGCCGACGTCCTTGAGGCGCCGAGACACCCAGCGCAGGCCCACCGTCTCAAAGCTGTTCGAATAGCCCGCAGCTTGGAGCAGGATCGTCGTGGCGCGGAACCCCATGCCAACGATCGTCGCGTTGAGGCGCGCCTTCTTTACGAAGCCCTCCACCCCAGCCTGCCCCGCGCGGTCATAGGCCCATTCATTGGCGATACGCTGAAGCCAGGGGCGGAACTGTTTGCGCACCTCGGGCCCGAGACTATCGTCCACCGCCTTCATCACCGGGCGTGCCTGCAAGAACTTGTCCGCCTGCATGATCGCCTCGCGGTGCGTCAGGTCATGGATGACCTCGCCCACATGGCGATGGATGACGCCCAGGCTCAGATGGATCGGCCGCTCGACGTTGGTGCGCTCTTTCGTGAACCCCTTGGGCGTTGTGGCGCGCGTATAGATGCCCTCGAAAAGGCTGTCGCCTTTGGCGGCATAGCTTTCCGATTCGTAGTTGCGCCGCGGATCGTAGACGACGGGATAATAGCCGCCCTTCAGCACGCCCCATTTTGTCTGCACCGGCCGGGCCTCGACCTTCTCCGGGGCGATATCGTTGACGCGCTTTTCCATCGCCTCGATGTCGGGCCAAAGGCTGTTGATGATGTCCCAGACCTCCTGGACATAGGCCCATTCCTCCTGGGTCATCACGCGGGCGAGCATCGCCTCGACGCCCGTCGCCGACCAGCCATAGCCGCCGAGCAGCTTTTCATAGTTGCCGCTGTTGCCAGTGTTGAGCGCGATCGCGATGACCATCTCGCGCGTCATGACGAAGGGATTGCCGGTCTCGCGGTTGATGAGCTCGGGCGCCGTGATCTTGTCCGACCAGCGCTTGAGCGTGTCGGCCGGCACCTTTTCGAGCGCGGCGCGCAGCTGGCCGAGAATATCGTTCATCCGGATCCGCTCATTCTCCTGTGCATCGACGAGCGGCCGGAAGACAATCCGGTTAAAGATGCCGTTGCTGTCGCCGCTGTCGAGCCAGTCGAAGACGGTTTCCATCTTGAGCAGCGCCGCATCGGCAGCCGCGACCTTCGACTTGATCGCGTCCCAGCGCGAGGGCTCCATGAGATCGCTCGGCGGGCGCTGCGGCAGCTTGGCCACGGCCTGCACCGCCTGGGTGACGGTGAGCTCGAATTCGCGCTTGTCCTGCCCGTCCTGCAATTCGCGCTTCAGGCGGCCGAGGTGGATAATCTGGCGCACCGCTTCATCGAGCCCGAGGAAATGCTCGACCGTGAGCCGGGTCCAGTTTTCCTTGCCGATCGTCGCCTCGAAGGATGAGGGCACAACGATGTCATATCCTTCAGCCTGGCGCTGCTGAGACCACTCTTCCCACTTGCCCTGGCGAGTGATGCCCTTCTGCGTGCGGCGCTTGATGTCGACCGCCTCGAGGAGCGCCTGCGCTTGTTCCAGATATTCCTGGTCGACAGACTTCATGACGCGCTTCGACGCGATCTTGTTGAGCCGCTGGCGCGCCGCCTCGACCTCTTCGTGCGCTTTCTTCGCCTCGGAATAGAGCGCATTGTTGAGCATCTGTTGCTGTTTCGCGCGGAATGCGCCTTCGATATTGCGCTCGAGATAGGCCGCCTCGGCCTCCCGGGCCGCGCGCTTCGACGCCCTGGCATAGCGTTGTAGCGCGCCCGGCATGGCTTCGACGCTGACCTTGCCGCTCCGGATCTTCTGCCGCGCCCACTCCTGCGCCGCCGAGTAGGGCGTCGGGGGCTCGCCCGCCTTCCGGCCGAGCACGCGCACTTCCGCCGCTATGACCTCACCTTGCAGGTCATTATGCACCGCGGCGATCGCTTCACGTTCAATGCTGCCATCGGTGAGGGGCTCGCCGTACCGGTCGCGCATCATGATATCGAGCTCTTCCTCGATGATCCGCTCTCGCAGCCCGCGCTGGTCTCCCTCTTCGCGGGCGGTGCGATGCGCGATCTCGAGCTCGGTCAGCGCCTCGATCATTTCGTAGGCGGTTGCGAACCCCGACTGCTCTGCGATCGTGTCGGGATGCACGCCGCCGTTGCGCATGAGCGGCGGCACTCCGCGCGGCATGTACGCCGCGGCCTCTTCGCCCATCATGTTGACCACCCAGCGCCGATCAATGGGCTGCGCGCGCATCGCGGCAATAGCACGGAACGCGGGCCGCTCGTCGACGCTGGCCTCGATCTCTTCGCGAAGCTCCGCCGCCATCTCGCGGTACTTCTTTGTGTTGCGCGCGCGCACGTCGCGCACAGTTTTGTCGAGCAACTGCCCGCGGGCTTCGATTCGCGCGTCGGCGGTGAGACGCTGATAGGCCTCCCATTCCGCCTTTGTCATGTCGGTGCCATCGGTCAGCAGCGGCTGCACCGACTGCTCGCGGCTGGCGAGCGCGATATCGTCGTCGGTCGCGATAAGCCGGTCCATGACGCGGCGGATCTCCGGCGTCAGCGGCGAGCGCAGGGCCTTCACGCTGCGATAGATGCTGGTCAGCCAGGCGCGGAACTGCTCGAAGATGCTGCGCAGGGCAGGGACCGGCGCCTTGCCCTCCATGAGATACTGCTCGACGCCCCGCGCCCACATTTCGTGCGCCTCGACCGGGATCACGCCATTCTCAATCGGATGGCCGTTGGCGGCGAACCAGTCCTGCACCGTCGCCCAATCGTCCTTGAGACGGTTGGTCGCGTCCTCGGAGAGGGCATCGTAGCGGAGCTCCTCGAGCCACAGGTGCCCGGTTTCATGGAGGAAGGTGGAGAGGTTGCGGGACTTGAAAAGCTCGATCAGCGCAGCGCCCGTGAACTCCTCGCTAGGAAACACGATGCGCCCGCGCGGCGCCTTCTCGTCACCGCTCTGCTCGAGGCTGGTCGGTTTGCCATTTTGGGGCAGCGACAGTATAGGTCGACGTCGCTTCTCCGGCATAATGCCCGATACTGGTTCGGGATCACGCGCCGGAGGAGCACCCTCGAACACCTCGAGACCCTTCGCGCGCGCGTTGGCGATCGCGGCTCGGATCGTGTCATCGCCCGTGACGCTGCCGCGACCCTTCTTCCCATAGACGCTGGTGACCGTCGCCACCTTGCCGTTCGGCTCGATGACGCACAGGATCGGATCGCCATTGCGGTCGCGCACGGGGAGCGCGACGACAACGCGGTTCGAATCCTTGAGCGTCGTGGGGTAGATCGCCCAGGGCTGCTCGAGCATCGCCGCAAGGCTCGCGACATCGCCGACCTCGAGGTCATGCTTGTTGGCGATCGCGTTGATCTTGCCGCGGCCGATTTGCAGCTTCCCGGCCGGGAGACCGAAATCCACCAGCGCTTGCGGCACCGGCCCCAGGTCGATGAAGCCGCGCGTCTTGGTGCCGCTCCATGCCGCCTGGATATCGTCACGAAGGCCCGCCTGCAAATAGCCGCGCCCTTCGTTCGCGTTTCGCGCCGAATAGGCTGCGATCGCGTCGCGGATCTGCTTCCTTGTCGCCGACGCCGGATCGAGACCCTCATTGGCGAGCAGGGTGGCGAGCTCCTGCGCCGCGTCTGTCAGCGTCGTGTCGACTTCTTCGGCATAGCGCGCATTGCCGCGGAGCTCCTCGCCGATCGCATCCAGGAGCATCCGATTGTCGAGCGCATCATCATAGGTGCCCTCTTCGCGCCCCGCGAGCTCCGGGAAATAGCCGGCACTGATCGCGGCGCGGAAGACGTCCTCGGGCGCCGTGTCGCTGGCAGCCGCACTCAGCATGCTTGCCTGGCCCTTGTCGACGCTGCGCGTCAGCCGCTTGCGGAAGGGCGCGCTGCGGTGCCACTTGTCGCCGCCCATGGACGCGATATCCCCGCCGACATCGTCGATGCCGCCTCGCTTCGAGATGAATTCCAGGAGCGACGGGCCGCGCTTTGCCCCCTCGGTCCCGCGCCGCATTGCGTCAATGACCCGGTCGAGCCCGTCATTCTTCTGCCGCAGCGCCAGCTTCTCGGGCAGGATCTGGACGACATCGACGTCCGCGAATTCCCGGCCGGTGAGCCGCTGCCCCTTGCGCATCGCGCGCGTCTCATAGCGCGCCGCGAGGAGCTCCGCCTGCGTCCGCGCCACCGAAGGCGTATATCCGGCCGTCTGTAGCTTTTCGGTGACGTCGGTGAGCAGCGCCTCACGCGCCTCCATCATCTCGCGGTCATATTCCTCGACCGCCGCGGCCTGCTCTTCCATCGTCTGGCGGAGCTCGGCGACCTCGAGGTTGAAGCTCTCCGCCTCGAAGCGCGACATGCCGCCAGGGCTGAGGCGCATATGATCGCGCAGCGCCTCCCATGCCGGCGTGCCTGGGAACGCCGTCAGCACGCGCTCGACCGGCATGACGACATCGCCGCCCGTCGCCATCGCCTCGAGCGATTCCTCCTCGAATTCGGCCCAGCTGTCGGGATCAAACCCGTCCGATTGCATATACTGCTGGATCGCTTCGGCCGGAATATAGACGTCGGTGGCGCCGCTATCCTCCGCGAGCTCGCGCATCAGCGCAGCGAAGGCTTCAGGATCGCGCTCGCGCAGTTTCGACTTTTCCGCCGCAGCGCCCGCCTTCGCAAGAATGTCGCCCTCGCGCAGCGCGCGGTCAGCCTCGCCGCGGCGCGCCGCGATCATCGCGGATCCTTCCGCTACCTTCTGCGTCGCGCGCACCACCGCCGTCGTTGTGCCGACCGCGCCGATTGTTCCGAGGAGTGTCTGCCGCGCGGCATCGGGCCGCTCGGCAATGAATTCGCCAAGTGTCTTGTCGGGGTTGAGCGTGACCCACTGGTCGAAATCCTGGAGCAGCGTCGCGACTTGCTCGCCTGGCACTTCGCGCACCAGCTGGTTGAGGAGCATCTTCCCCAGCGGCGAGCGCGCTGCGATATCGCCCAGCAGCTTTGCGGCCGGGATATGCTCGGTCAGCGCCTCGACCGCGCCCTGCCGGGCGCCGTAGGCAAGCGAAGAGCCCAGATCGAGGCCCGCATCGCGCGCCTTCTGATACTCGCCGGCGCCGGTGAGCGTCCCGAAGACGCCGGCCGCCTGCTTCGGATCGCGGGTGATGAGCGCCGCGGCGGACATCGGGATAGATTCGGTGCCGGCCAGGAGCTCGCGAGCGATCCAGCTGGTCGACTTCGGACGCCAGTCTTCGGCTTCCCGCGCGAGCTCGGCCTGCCGCTTCGCCCGCGCCTCGCGCTGAATGCGCTGGTTGGCTGCAAAGCTCTTGTCCCAACGCGGATTATAACCGGTATAGGTCCCGATGAGATCGCTGAAGATGCCCGCGACGGCCGGCATAGGGTCGATCGCGTCAAGCGTGTCCGACACCGCGCCGATCGCACCTTCGACATTCTCAGCCATCGTGAAGAGGCCAGACGACAGCGACGGGAAAATGCCGGTCGCGACCTCACGAGTGCTGCGCCAGGTCTTTCCGAGCAGCGACAGGCTATCCCAGTCGTCAGACGCCGCGGCAGCGCCGCGCGGCTGCGTCACCGCCCATTTGCCGATCGCAGGATAGCGCTCCGCCACCGACATGAACCGGCGCACATGGCGCCCCTTCTCGGCCTCCGCAAGCCGATCTTCGACGTGCATCGGCGGGACGCCGATCTCCTTCGCGATCGTGGTCGCGCGGCCTACTGTGTCGGGGCTGGCAGAAAGCAGGAGATCCAGACGCGTCTGGCGATCGCGCTCGCGGCGCATCTCCGCTTCGATCGGATCAATGCGCGCGACAGGCTCATTGGCCGGCCGGCTGCGAAAGCGCTGGTCGTAATAATCGAGACCGGGAAGAGGTGGGGCCATGTTCTACTTCGCGTAATAGCGGCGCCAGTAATCCGCGACCTGCTCGTCGGTCGGATCCTTGCCGAAGGTTTTTCGATAGGTGTCTTCGATCTTCTTGCGCGTCGCGTCGGGGATGTTCGAGGCGCCCATGTCATAGAGCGGACGGGTGGACTTGCCGCCGTACCAGGTGGTTGTGGGAACCTCGCGCGTCGCGCGCTTGAAGAGCCGGACATAGTCGTCCTCGGTCAGCGCCTTCGCACCGCCTTGCAGCAGCTGGCGCGCTTCGCTCTCCATGACGCCATAGATCGCGACGCGCTGCTCGTCGCTGAACTTGTCGAACCCGCCGTATTTCTGGCCCCACTCGATCGCGCCGGTGATGCCGCTGCGCAGGTGCTTGTCCTTCGGCGCCTCCGTCCGCATCGTCGCCTGCTTCTTCGCGAGCTCCTCGAGCTCGGAGCGCGTGACCTTGCCGGCGTACTGGCCGAGCGGCGTCGATTTGAATTGCTCGGGCTCATAGATCGAGAGCAGGGTGAGCGCGAGCGCGTCGGCGCCGTTCGCTGGAACCTCCTTCGGTTTGGCGTTGGCCTTGGCCGCACCCATGTAGCGAAGCTGCGCCTCGGGGCTGAGGCGATCGCGGATATTCGCGGGCATCTGCGAGAGGTCGGTGAAATTCGGATTTTTGAGCACCCATTCCGACGCTTCGCGCTCGGCCTGGTCCTCGTCGCGCGCCTTCAGCTGCTCGTCGCGGGCGATCTCTTTGTCGGCCCATTGCTTCGACCGCTCGCGCCGCTCGGGCGACCAGCCTTCCTTGTCCGCGAGCGCGTCAATCTGGCTGTAGACCGCTGACTTGTCCCAGATCCGCGCCGACTGTTGCGGCCCGCCACCGCCGATCGCCGCGACATTCTTCTTTACATAGGCCTGTGTCTCGGCCGGCAGGCGCGAGAGCCAGTCACCGCCAGCGGCGATCGCTTCGTCGACCCGGCCGGGACCGGCGTTGTAAGCGGCCCATGCCTTCGCGGGATCTCCGCCGTAGCGCTTCAGCATGGCGGCGAGATAGTCGCGCCCGACGCGCGTGCGCTCCGCATCGCTGTTATCTCGCGCCGGTTTGACCCCGAAACCCGGATCGACGTTGGTACCGGGCATGACCTGCATCTTGCCCTGCGCACCGGCCGGCGAGGTGATGAGGCGGCCGGCCGCGTCGCGCTCGCGGTTTCCCGATTCGCTTTGTGCCGTCACGGCGACCATCGCCTCGAGGCTGGTACCGGTCGGCGCGGCATCCTTCGTGCTCGCGCCCTCCGCGACGGGCATCGTGGTGATGGCGCGGTCGAAATCCCCTTGCGCCTGGCGCGTGAGGAGCGGCTCCTTCAGTGCCCCGCGGATCGCCAGTTCGTCGTTGGCGTTCATCTCGTCGGCATTGGCCTCGAGGTAGATATGCGCCGCGTCGATATCGTCGTCGGCGAGCATGCGGTTGATGACGTCCTTGTGGACCGCGCTCACCGCGTTCGCCTTTTCGAGGCGGACCTGGTCGGCAGACCAGCCATTGAGCGCGCCGAGATCGTCGACCGCGGCTTTCATGGTGTCGAGATGGGCGCCCATGAGATCGGGCCGGTCCCAGTTCGCGGCCGCGTCCTCGCCCGAAAGCACTACCTGGCTCTTGAGCGTTCCCTCCTGCTCGGTGCGCAGCTGGCGCGTCGCATGCTCTCCGACCTTGATGTTGTCGGCGCCGAAAAGCCCCTCGATCCGGTCGAGCGCCATGCGGCGCATGCGATCGTTCGTGGTGCCGGAGAGCGCCTCCTCGCGCAGCTTGGCGAGCGCTTCTTCGGTGGCGCTGCGCTTCGTATAAGCGTTGGAGCCGGTTTCGAGTTGGAATTCCGAAAGGATCTTCGCCGCCCCGGTCTGGTACCGCTGCGCCGCTTTTCGGCTTTCGGTGTCGTCGAAGCGGAGGTTAATCTCCTCCTGCGCATCCGCATATTCCGAAAGGCTGCGCCCCAGATTGGTGACACCCTGTGCGATCGCGAGCCCGCCCTGCGCCATGTCGGCGGGACGAAACCGCTCACGGGTGACCTGCGCCGGCGCGACCTGGTCCGCCTGATAGACTTGGACGCGCGGCATCAGCTGGCCTTCATCTTGCTATACTGCGATGCGGCGTTGAGCGCGGTGGACGCCATGTCGAACGCGCCCTTGACGATCGCGCCCTTCGCCGCGAACCGTGACGCCTTCGCGCTCGAGCGGTAATTCGCCGCGGAGATATCGAAGCCGCGCACTGCCTCCGCGCCCTGGTCATAGATGCGTTTTGCATCCTCGCGTGCCAGGAGATCGGTATCGGCCGCCACATCGGCCGCGCTGCCGAAATCGAGGCTGACCCCGTTCGCCGCCTGCGCGACGCGCTGCTCGCCCTTCAGCTGGGCAACCCGGCGATAGTGGGCAAGCGCTTCGGTCTTCGTGTTTTCGCTCGCGCGGAATGCCGCTTCGTTCTCGAGCTTGGCATTGCGGTCCGCGACCCGCGCTTCGTATCGCGATGCCGCGGCACTTTGCAGGGCGGCATATCCCTGTCCCGCTGCGGTGACCGCTGCCGCGGCGAGGGCCAGAGTTGCAGGCTCACACATGAAGCACCTTCTCGAATCGGTGGAACGGAACCCCGCCGAAGCGGCGGCGATCGTCTTCCACGCTGAAACCCCATCGCCGCAGCATCCTTATCGCCGCGGCATTCTCGCAAGAGACATATCCGGCGAGCGTTTCGCTTGAATCGTGAAGCCGCGCGATGATCGCCGGACCCATGCCAATGAGCGCGCGGCCGTGCTGCCAGACGACATCGGTGCCGAGGAACCACGGCGCGCCCACGCCCGTAAGCGCGCTGTTGACCACGACACCGAAGATCGCCTCGGGCCGCCCGTCGACCAGCGCCGTCCAGGCCTTGTCACTGTTGAGGATCGCCTCGCGCAGCGCGGCCTTCGGCGTATGACCGAAGGCGGCACACTCGCGCGCGTCAATCTCGCGCATGCGCCGGGCCACGGATCCGACGTGCCGGGTGCGGGCGAGCTCGAGCCGGATCCGGCTAATCATTGATGATCGGATCGACGAACGCGCCCAGCAGGGTTAGCGGCAGCGGCGTCGTCTGCTTTACATGAACGCAGACCTTGCCCTGCTCGACGTTCCCCGAGTTGATGGAATAATCGCCTGTCATCAGATTGTCGGGCGTTCCCCACGCCTCGCCGATGCGCTGCTTCACATAGATGGTGTCTGACGCGCTCGAGCCTGCATAAATGCCGGAGGTGCGGTGAAGGGTGAGCGCGATCTCGCCGGCCTGTTGTCGGCGCGCGACGTTCCAGCCCTGACCCGGCACGTTCGCGCGCACCGGCAGCGTCTCGATATGCACCTCATAGGGAAGCCCGAAGGTGACATATTTGCCCTGGGGTACGTCGCTGGGAAGCGTCACGCTGCCATTCTCGACCGTCAGACCCGTGACCGGGACACCGTCGACCAGGGCCGCGACGTCGGTGCGCCCCTCGAGGTGCCAAAGCCCGGTGAAGGTGCTGCGCGCTTCCTCGAACACGCCGGTGACGGCGCAATCGAGGAAACAGCATTCCTTGAGATCCGCCCAATCGTGCGAGGCCATGCGCTCCACGAAGAAGCGGTCGGTCTCGCCGATCGTCCGCTTGACGATCAGATAGACACGGTCCTCGCCATCCTCGGAGATGGAGCAAACCGACTGCACCTCCCCATCGGTTTCGCAGATCGTCCAGCCCCAGACATTCTGCTCCTGCTCCCAGGTGAAGCACAGGAGCTTGCCGTCGCTGCGGACGGCCCAGATCAGCGACCGCGGCTCCTGGGAGTAGCACCAGGAGACGATGGACATATCCTTCGGGAAGAAATCGGGGCTGAAGATCGTGATGTCGTCACTCTTGAGCCCGTCAATCTCGAAGCTGAAGCCGATCGTGCGCACGCTCCGGCCGACGCTCGGCGCATAGAAGACGACGTTATCGACCACGAGCGGCGGCAGGCGCGACGCGCCCCGGCCGATCTGGCGCCGCGGTGCCTGGCTGGTCGCGGTGAGCACGCCCCCGTTGCCGTCGCCATCGACCGAGAAGATCGCGTCCGACGTCAATGCGAGCAGGGTTGTCGTCGATGCGAGTTGCTGCACCGCGTTGACCCGGCCGGCCACGATCGCGAAGGACAGGCTGTCATCGGCGCGAAGCGGCTGTGAGCGGTCGAAATTCTCGAACTGACTGCCGCCGCTGCGCGAGCCGAAGACCGCATTCGGAGCATTCTTCGTGCGGCCATAGAGGAGACGCTGCTCGAACAGCGTCACCGTTGAGGGATAGTCTCCCGGAGCGGCGAACGGATTGAACGCCTGGGGTGGAGCCCGATCGAGCGCGGGCGCGATATTGTCGTCTCTAAAGGTCAGGTCTTCCGTGGTGCCGATGTAACCGAAAAACTGACTATTGTGGGCCTTGTAGACATTATAGCGCGTGGCGCCCGTCACCGCGGCCCAGGTGACCGTGTTATAATTCTTCTTGAGCGAGAGATCGTTGACGGCGCTATCCTCGGCGGAAGCGCGGCTCTCCTGCGAGGTGTCGTCATTGACGGCCGTCACGACATAGCTGTCGGTCTGCGGGAAATAGGCAGCCCCGTCGTTCTCCGAATCGGTGTTGGGCGTCGTCGCCGTCGCGTTCACGCTCCCCGGTGCCGCTAGCGTCGGCCCGAAGGTAAGCGTGACAAACTGCCAGTCGGTGTGTCCGGCACGAACCAGCTTCGTCGGCGCATGATCGATGTGCGCCAGATACATGGTATCAGCGGTCTGCTCGAAATCGAGATCATTGAGCTCGACCCCATTATAGGGCGAACCGACCTTATAGACGCGCGCCACTCCCATTACAGACGATCCTCATCAGGCTCGGAGCGCTTGTTGTGACTGAGCACGCCGGCAGACACGTAGGTGTGCGCATCCGCCACCTCGATCCTGGCAACGCGCGCAATGCCGGCCGGCTCGCCGATATCGCGCGCATAGATCCAGCTGGACGGGCCCGCGCCAAGTTCTGCCTCGAAGGGATGCTCCGCGGTGGCGTGGATCGGCTGCCGCCAGCCGTCCATGTGGCAGCGCAGCACCGGCATGTCGGCGAACTCGACGCGGGCGACCGGAAAGGCCCCCCACTCCCCGGTGACCTCGTGCCGCGTCCAGACCCAGTCGTCGGCGGTGACAAGCCCGGCCGGTATCTCCGCGCCTGGTCCGGTCCGGTCCGCATTGGCGAGCAGGAACGGCGTATCGTCCGTGACGCAGAAACCGCCACCACCGCCGCCACCGACATCGGGAAGAGGCGGAGGCTCGACGGGCGGGGGAACGACGGGCGGCGCAGGCGGAGGATCTGGCGCCTCGGACCGCGTGATGCCACCTTCAGCTGTATCGAAGGCACTGAGCTCCGTCGTGTCCGCGTCGATCGTGAAATTGTCGGTGTCCACGACGGATGCAACCGACCAGAACCGATTGTTGAGGAAATCGCCCAGGGTGCCGGCGATGCCGGCGAGATAGACTTGCTGCCCGACTTCATATTCATGGAAGGCCGCGGTGATTTGCGCGTTCGCGGCGTTGGTGATGTTCGTGATCGCGAGCTCTTCTTCGAGCACGCGGCCGCCGTAGGCGCAGGGCGCCATATATCCCTGGCCCATCTCTAGCGCATAGGTCTGGGTGAGGCTGAATTGGAAGGGGATGATGCGCGTCGGCTCGCTGCCGTCCATCACCTCCGCAACCAGACGGGTTCCGGGCCGCTTTGTCACCCCGCCATATTTGAGGATGATGACGTTCGTGCCTTGTTTGAGGCCCGCGCTATAGGCGTCGACGTCGAAGCGGCCGTGCAGATGCTCGGACAGGACGCCGCGGCTGAAATTCGGCTGCCCAGCGCGGAACATCAGAATTCTTCCATGATGCCCGCGCGCGCATATTCTGCGTCGCTGATCCAGCGCGGCTCCTGGCGCGGCGACTTGTTGCGCTCGTCAGCGATCGCCTCGGCTTTCGCGAAGGCCGCCTCGCGCCGGAGCTCATCCTTCAGCTTGCGATCCTTCTTGATCGCGTAGCAGACCCGTGCGGCGAGCTCGAGGACGTAGGCGCGGGCGACGAGCGGCGGCAGCTGGAAATCCGCGGTGCGGTTATAGACCAGCGTCGCAGTCTCGACGTTGGTGTAGACCTTGCCGTTCGACACGATGAACGCGAGCGGCATCGCCGCCTGGGCAGGAAAGGTGCGGGGGCCGCCGAGCGGGAGGCTTGTCGCGGCAGGCTCGACACCGCGCACCGCGAGCGGGGCGGCACAATCGGCGGGAAGCGCATAGGCAAAGAGCCACTCGGCCGGCCGATCGTTCGTCACCTGGGCGAGCACCTGGTAGGTTTCAGTCCAGTGCCAGTCCGTCCAGTCCAGCAATTCATTCATGATCGCATGCGCGACGGCATTGCAGGCCTGCGCTTCGTTCGAGGGCTCATTGAGCGACGCGATCGAGGGCGCGGCCAGTTCGGCCAGGGCCTGGTTATAAAGCGCGACGGTGGTCATGACGTGGGGGTAGGGCGAGGGGGATTTCGCTTGAATCGGGCACCAAAAAAGGGCCGGTCGATCGCTCGGCCGGCCCTTCCCCCTTCCGCCCGCAGGCGTATCTGTCAGGCGCCCTGGAGAGCGTCCCTGCGCGCTGAGAGTGCTTCGAGCGCACCCTTGCGCGACTTCCCGCCTTCCTCGGCCTTGATCAGCGCTTCGACCGTGCCGACGTCGCTGAGGGTTTCGAGATAGGCGGTGAGCTCTTCAATGCTGCTATCGAGCGGACCCGGATTGGGCTGCTCGAGAGCACCAGCCTTCGCCTCGAGCTCGGCAATGCGCTCCTCGAGCCGCTTGGTCTGGGCTTCATACTCGGCTTTGATCGCGTCGATCGCGGCGGTGTCGGTTCCGGCAGCACTTGCCGCCTTGTCCTTTTTGCCGGCCGGTGCAGGCGCCTTCGGCCGCTCGACGACGTTGCCCTTGTCATCGAGCAGGTCCATCCAGCTGCCCTGCGTGATGTTCGTGGTGAACACCTCGCCCTCGACGCGGATCTTGTCGCCGTCGAAGCCTTCGGCGTTGGCGCGATAGGTCTTATATTCGTCCGACATCTTACTGACCCCCGACAAAGTTGCTGTGACGCGCGGCGACGACGCCGGCCGTGATCTTGCCGGTGGTCGGATCGGTGCCGGTTACGTCATAGTGGAGCCGCATATAGCGCTCGTTGGCGCCTTCCGGGATATAGTCCGGGAACGACAGCTGCTTGCCGGCCGTGAGCTCGGCGAGCAGGTAGTTTTTGGACGCGACCGTCTTCGGCGACGAGAAGCTGCTGTTGTCATCGACTTGCAGCGCGATCGTCAGCGAGGTGAGCGTGTTGAACGTCTCGGTGACATTGATCGAGAGCGGCACATGGCAGCCCTTGCCAAGGTCGCGCACGAGCGCGGCGGATGCACCGAACGGGGTGCCGGTGGCGCCCAGGTCGATGATGTTCGTCGAAGCCGCGTCGCCGGTGATGGCCTGGTCTTCGCAGAACAGGTTGGTGATGTCGAAAATGCTCATCTGTCTTCTCCTGACCTTTAAATGACCGGAGGCGGCGCCGGAGAGACGCCGCCCCGGATGCTTAGGCGACCTTGGCCTCGGTATTGAGGATGTGGTCCGTGTCGCGGATCGGGATGCCGCGCCAGGTCATCACCTCTTCGCCCTGGATCTCCTTCGGCTTCAGCCGGACGAAGTTGTCCGACGAACCCGCGTTCGTTCCTTCGGCGTCGAGCGCCTCGAGCAGGGTGCGGTTCATGTAGATCACGGTGCGGGTGGCACCGATAATCCCGCCCTGGTTCTCCATGCCGTAGTTGCGGCGGCCCTGAAGCTTATAGAAAAGCTTGCGGAGCAGCGGGTTCACGGCCTTGGTACCGGCGATGACATCGGACACGTCGATGTTGCAGACGCGGCCGCTATAGCGCCAATCCTTGACGGTGACACCGCCGTGCTGGGTGAAGAGCTCATCCTTCGCGTAGTAAGGATTGCCGCTCGCATCGAGGACGCGGTGCTCGCCCTTGTCCTCGCGATCGACGCCCGCGGCCACGCCCTCGGGGGTGATGATCGACGTCGCCTGGTCGCCCCAGGTGACCATGGCGATCGACGTGTTGTCCGAGCCTGCCCCGCCGCCGTCGACCACGTTCGGGTTAGCGAGCGTGTTGTAGCGGGCAAAGAAGCCGTGGAACTTGCGCGGGCTTGCGCCGATGTTCGAGTACCAGAAGGTCTTTTCGAACTCCTGCGCCATCGCTTCGAGGAACGCCGTCGATTCGGACATGCGGACCTTGGCGGCATTTGCGCCGGCGATCTTGAGCAGGCGGCTGTCGACGGTCGAGAGACCTTCGACGAAGCCGGTCACGTCATCGACCTGGGTAGTGGTCGACTTCGACTGTGCGATGCCCTCGTAGAGCGCGCCCCAGCTCACACTGGGCAGGCCGGTGCGAATGTTCGACCGATGCTTCGTGCCCATATTGCAGGTGATGACGTTCGCATCCTTCATGATGGGATTGAGCGTGTGCAGCGCCTCGACGATATCGCCGAGCTCGTTGCCTTCCTGTTTCATCACATCGATGAGGCTGAGATAGGTGTTGCCGATAATAGCCATGGGAAATTCCCCCTTTTAGTCGTTAGGATAGAGACGCTTCGCCACATCGTCATTCGCGCCGGGCGCCGAAGCATCCGCCCGCACGAAATCGCCATCTTCCGACACGAGCTCGCCGAGCTTGGCGGCCATGCGGATCATGTCGGGGTGATTGCCGAAGCCCGTCGATTCCAGCGCGAGCCGGAACGGGTGAGCCTCGACATTGTTGGCCTTGTCCGCCTTGACGAACCCGAGCGCATCGAGCCCCTTGGCGGCGAGGTGCATCGTGTCGTCCCACTTGGCGCCGCCGATATCGTCGGCCGCCTTCGCGGCATCGAGCCACTCCTTGCGCTGCGCGTTGCCCTTCGCGACGATGTCGTTGACCGTCGCCTCGACGGCGCGGTCCATCATCTTCGCCGCGATCGGCACGAACTTCTTGGCCTGGTCGTTGGTCAGGTTGAGCTCGCGCAGGATCGGCTCGGCTTCCTTGACCATCTCGCCATCGAGCTCGACGCCTTCGACGGAAAGGTCATAGACGTCGGGCGCGCCCTCGCTGCCGCCATCGTCGCCTTCGCCGGATCCGTCACCTTCACCGTCGCCATCGCCCGCATCGTCGTCGCCGCCGTCGCCGAGCGCGGTACCGCCCGAGCCGTCGTCGCCTTCACCGTCGCCCGAGCCGCTATCACCGCCCGCGTCGCCTCCGTCGCCGGCGCCCTGATCGCCAGTGCCCTGGTCTCCGGTGCCAGCACCGCTGTCGCCTGCGCCGCTGTCACCGCCAGAGCCACCGTCGCCCCCGCCGTGATCGTCAGGCGCGCGCATGAAGCGGCCCATGGCGCGCTCCACGGGCGACATGAAGGCGGCCGAAGCCAGGAGCGCGCCGCGAAGGGCGGTCGATTTAGTCGGGAATATCGTCGTAGCGGTCCGCACGTTTCTTCTCCTCGGGTTTCGAAGGGGGGTTAAGGGCTGTCAGGATGACTGCATGGAGGGTCGCGAGCGCGTCAGGCGATCGCAGAGCCTTCGGTTGGCCGGCATCGACCAATTGCAGGAGTTCCAGCCCCAGGCTTCGACGTCCCTCGGCGAAAGCGAGATCACGCAGGTCATGCCCATTGGCTGGCTGCAAAATGCCAGCACGTTGAATCGCCACAAAGAGGAAATCGCGAAACAACGGGTTGGCGAAGAGCGCGGCGAGGTCTTTCTCTTCCATCACGCGCCTAGCAAGGTATCGAGCAGCGGCTCGCCGCCGACGTCGGTTTCACTGAGGAGGCGCGCCGCATCGGCGCCCTGCTGGACCGCGGGCACCGTCTCGAGCATCTTCCTCTGCTGGATCTCTGCCTGACGGGCTTGCCGGAGCTTGCCGGCCTCGGCCGTCGAGCGGATGATCTTCGACGGCGTGCCGGCTCGCTGCGCATACTCATCGATCGTCTCGTCGATGTTGATCTTGTCGACAGCCTCAGGGAAGGCGGCAGCGAGGTTGCCGACGAAGGAGACGCTGCGCTCGATCTGGCCGATGCCGACCAGGCGCTGCATCTGGGTGAGGATCGAGACGAATTCGACCTTGAGATCAGTCTCGCGGAGCGCGGGAGGCGCGGGCGGGAGCAGGCGGCCGCGCTCCATCAGGCTGAAGGTGCGGTCGATAACGACCATCAGCTTTTCCGTGCTGACGCGCTCGATGACCGGGCCCAGCTGCGTGAGCTTCTCTTCGTTGCGCTTGGCGATCTCTTCCATGTTGCGAGGTTGAATGCCGCGCATGTTCGTGATCGCGTTGAACAGGTCCGCATAAAAGAGCGCGTCAATCTGCTCTTTGCACTTCTCGATTTCCTGGCGGATCGCCTCTACCGCCTGGTAGGGCATTGCATACGGCACAACGATATTTTCGCGCTGGACGCCGTTGCCCGTGACGATCGAGCGCGGCTGGCCCGTCAGGCGTACCTGCGGCGGGACGATCTTCTCCGGGTGGACCATGAGGTCGATCGCCTCATTGCGGCGCTTCGTTTGCAGTTGGAGCTCGCGGAGCGCGGGAAGCGCCTCCATGCCCGGCGCCGTGCCGTAGACGTCGCCGCCCGCGACGTCCCAACGCGGCGCCCAGAAGGGCTGCTCGGTATAGCCTCGGGTGCGCAGCACCACATCGCGGCCGTCCGACGCATCCCAATAGACGCTGCGATAGTTGAAGCGGCCACCGGGATCGGGCTCGATCGCCTGATAGACCTCGACGTCCTTTTCATAATCGCTGCGGTCATAGGCGCTGCGAATCCAGGGCTGCACCGCATCGCCGAACGACATGACCGCCTGGCGCACCGTCATCGGGCAGAGGCGATAGAGCGTGTCGGGGCGCATCGCGTCGGAGAGCGCGATCCAATATTCGCCAAAGGTCAGGCTGTGACACACCGCGCCGAAGCGGGGATGCTCGACCATGACGGTCGCCTCGGTCCCGAACAGGCCGGTTTCGCCATATCCGGTCTTCGCCGCGCTGTAGAAATTGGTGGCGGCCAGAAACGAATACATGCGCGTCTGGACGTCGCTGAGCCAGTCGCGGACGCCTTCCGCCTCCATGAGCTCATCCGCGACCGCGAGCGTGAACCAGGGCGTTGAAGCCGACGACAGGCCCGACGTCATGCCATTGGTGAGCGTGCGCGCCGCGAGGATGCCGTGCGGGTCGAGCAGGCGATTGTTTGCAAGGCGGCGCCGGCCACCCTTGTTCTTTTCCGTTGCCAGGAAACGCGAGCGGGAAGGCTGAGCGAAGCGCGCGATATTGCGCACCTCGTCCTCATAATCCTGCCGGATCGTCTTCATCCCCGACAGACGGGTTTCGCAGTCCTGGCGGATCGACACCGACTTAGCCGAGCGTCGCCTGAGAGGTGTTGGGGCTGCCGAGCGCGCCCTGCGGCGAGGTGATAAGGCCCGCCATGATCGCGCGGCGGCGCTTCGAGCTGTCCTTCGAGAGATCGAGGCCCTCGTCGGGCAGCTTCATCGCTTGCCGTTCGGGCTGGATCGGCAAATCAGGGGCTTTGGGGGTGCACATGCCTGCGGCTCTCCTTCGTGGGGAGAGCGTTACGGGGCGCCCCTATGGCTTTGAATCGGGCCTAGAGCTCGTCGTATCGATCGCGCTGCTTCACGGCCGGGGGCGGCAGCGACGGCATCGGGGTCAGCGGATCCGCCTCATAGCGCTGGCGGAGCGCCGAATAGTTGCGGCGCACATAATGGCGATCGAGACCGCTCAGCTTGCACCAATCCTCGAACGACGCGGGGCCATGGTCATGCAAGTTCGTCATATCGGTCACCTCCGGCCGGCTGTCCGTAATTCTCGGGGTTGAGGTAGTTGGGCACGGCGCGCGGCAGCACCGGGAAGGCAAAGGTGCAGGCAAGCGCGTCGCCTTCGTCGGGGCTTGCGAGGCCGCGCTTCTTCATGTCCTTCTTCTTCTCGAGCACGATGCTCGTCTCGTCGGCGCCGAAGGCATAGGTCGGGCCCACCAGGTCATCTTGCAATTGCTGGCTGTCAGGGATGGCGCCGCCCTTCAGCCAAGAGCGCATCTGCGTCCACATCTGCGTGCGCTTGTTGCCGCAATGCACAGTGACGCCAGCGTCCAGATAGGCCATGCCGCCCTCACCGCCGAACCAGACTTCAAAGACATTCGGGACTTCGAGTTGCCGCAGGCGGTCGATCACGGCCGCGCCGATGTTGCCGGCGTCGACGAAGATCGCGTCGGGCTTCCACCGCATCGCCTCGAGCGCGATGTCGCCGGCGAGGAGCATGCTGTCCTGTTTGGTCCATTCCTTCCACGGCCGGGACTTCGCGTCCCGGCCGCAGCGGATCGCCAGCACCGACTTGTCATCGCCGAAGCGGGCGCAGTCGACGCCGAAGATGACCGGATCGGAGCCGAGGCTTTGCACCTCGCGCTCCTGGGCGGCCTCGACGACGTCGGTGCCGATGAATTGCATTGAGCTTGCTGAGGGGAACATGCCGCGGACGCGCACCTTTACTATATCGCTGTCTTCACCATAGGTTTTGACGAGCAGGTCGAGGAAAGCCTTGTTCGTGCCTTCGACTGTCCGGCTATCAATCTGCGCTGTGTGCCAGAGATTGCGGTTCTTGCCGAAGCACTGGCGGAATTCGCCGGTGTTGAGCGTCGGGTTGCCGAAGGCGATCCAGATGATCTCGGTGTTCTCGTCGGTGAGCGCGCCGAGCGTCACCTCCCAGACCTTGTCCGCGATGCCTGAAGCTTCGTCATAGATGACGACGATCCGCTTGCCTTCGTTGTGCAGGCCGGCGAACGCCTCGGTATTGGTAACCGACCAGGTCACGAGATCGAGGCGCCAGGACTTGTCCCGGCCGGGAAGCGTCGAAACCAGGCTCGTCGCGTTATGCTTGAACCAGTCTCGGGTGATGGCGAGCCGCGCCCACTTGCCGATCTCGGGCGATGTCTTCGTGAGCAGCTGCGTTTCGGTGTTCGCGGTGATGACGATGCGGGTGTCGACGCAGGTATCGAGCGCCCACTTCGAGATCATCCCGATCAGCGCGGACTTGCCGATGCCGTGCCCCGACGCCTTGGCGCTGCGATACGGCATATAGCGCGTCTCGGGATTCTGCAGGTGCTCGCCGATCGCGCGGAGCTCATCCAGCTGCCACTGGCGCGGGCCGCTGTGCCGCTCAAGGTCGGTGCCCTTCTGCCCCCAGGGGAAGGCAAAGAGAACATAACCTTCCGGATCCCACCTGAACTCGCCAATGCGCTGAGCCAGCGCCAGCTGGGTCTTAGCCCGCGCCATCCGCTACCCGCCTATTCCCGGCCTGAAGCGCCTCGACGAGCTCGTCGGTGACATCATGCTCGAGCTTGTCCTTGTACATGCCAAGGTGACGCGCAACCTTGTCGAGCGCCGCCATCTGGTCATGCACCTTCATCTCGAAGCCTGATTGCGTGACCTTCACCCCGGCATAGAGCAGCCGCGCATTGCCCTTGAGGTGGCGCGTATCGTGAGCGAAGACATCGGCCTGCCCTTCGCCTCGGCACTTCGGGCACTTGGGATGCGGCGGATCCGAGCGCACGAATCCGAAGCCGCCTGCATCGGAGGGCATGGGTTGCAGCGCGCCGGGCTTCTTCTTCGACTTCTCGGCTTCGTTCGCCATGCGGGCGATCATGAGGGCCTGGGTGAATTCGGCTTCGTCGATCCACTGATATTCGAAGTTCTTGCCATAGCAGTACCGGCAGCAAATCCGCCGAAACTGTATCACGTCGTTGGGGTCTGCCGTTGCGATCTGCCACCAGCGCTCGAGCACCATGTCTTGCGTGATCTCGGTGCGCTGCGAACGCTCGGACATGCGCGCTTCGACATAGGCCGCAACCTTAGGATCGCTTAGGAGCTTGTGCGCTTCGACCGCACAGACATTGTCGCTGCCCTTGAAGCCCGCGGCGCGATACGCTCGCAGGCCGTTGAGGTCGACGAGATACTCATCGGCAAACAGCTTGCGCTTGTGGGTGAGACCGGTGACCGGATCGCGCGCGGGCGTCGCGGCGCGCTTCCTCGCGGCGGGTTTCACCGCCTTCTTCGGCGGGGCAGGCTTCTTAGCCACGCTCCATCTCCACCTTCCAACCGACAAAGACCAGGTCGGCGAGGGCCTCGGAGAGGCCGACGCCGCGGCTGCTCGCCCATTTCAGGATCTCGGCGCTGACATCGGCATCGCGCGCCTTCACGGTCGCGGGCGCCGGCGTCGGGATATCGCGCGGTCGATCGCGCCAGTGCGGCGCGGTGTTGAGCGGCAGCGCTGTCCACAATCCAGTTTCGACGATCATGATTTGCCGGCTGCGCTGATAGCGACGCACCTCGATAAGGCCGCGCTGCTCGAGCCGCTTTACGGCGTCGACCGTACTGCTCACTGACGAGTAACCTGATATGTCGACCAGGTCATCGGCGATCGGCGCCGGCTGGCCCGCCTCCGCGGCCTTAACCAGCGCGCCATAGATCCTCCGGTCCTTCATCGGCAGGTCGCAAATCAGCGCGGCAACTTCAGCTTTCTTCATCGACGATGCTTCCCGGAAAATCGAAAATGGTTGAATTTGTACCCGAGCGGCAGGACCGTGATGACGGCGCCGTCGCCGCAGATAACGCGGTGCCCGCTCGGCAGGATGACCGCCCCTCCGCCCAGGCGGTCGCATGCATCGAACGCGGGCCCGCTGAGACGCTCGATGACCTCGCGCGCCGGGATCTTGGCGACGCGCTCGCGGTAGCGCCGGATTGCGTGCAGCGGGATGACGAGCGGGATGCGGACCTCATCCATCGACCCGCTCCGCGCGCGGCTTTGGCGCTGCCGCCTCGGCCTGGAAGATGACGCGGCCGAAGACCTCGCCGCCGACCGACGCGACCGCTGCGCCAATTTGCAGCGCGAGATTATTCTCGGCCCAGCCCGCGGCAAAGGCGGAGGGAAAGACCGCAGTGACCTCGCCGTCGCCGAACAGGATCGCGGCGCCGCGCACCCAGCTGCTATAGGTCGTGAGCCCGAGCTCCTTCTCAAGCTTGGCGTGGACCTTCGCGCTCCGCTCATCCTCGCGGGCCTTGGCGCGCACCTGCGCGGGCGGCAGCGCCGAGGCGATCGCTGGGCGAGCCGCGGGCGGCGGCGCGAAGCTCACGCCGCGCATTTTTGCATGCATTACACGAGGATGATCGGTGTTGACCCACTTCCCTAGCGCCGCCGTCCAATCCGACTTGCGGCCGATCGCGCGGGTTTCGGTGAGCCAGTGCAGCTTGAACGCCTCGCAGACGGCTTCGTAGGCGCCATCGGGCCACTGCGCGACCAGGCGGCGCGCCACGGGCGGCAGGTCTTCCGGTGCAGGTGCCACCCAGTCAGGGGGAAGGCTATGCCCCTCCGTCCGCTTACGCGGCTTCCGCTTCGGCGCCGGCCGCTCCTTTTCCTGATTGTCGGATTTTTCACCCTGGGGCGGATCATCAGCGTCAGCTGATGATAGGGGAGAAGGTTCATTGGGGGGTTTGGGTGTAACATTTACACCGGTCCCCGTTACCGTGGGTGACCGGTCCCGCTTCTTCACCGGTGAAGATTTTACACCGGTGTAACGAGCCTTCCGCACCCAGCATCCGACGAGCGGCAGTGCTAGCAGCGCATCGACATTGATCGCATATTCGACGGTATAACCATTGTCGCACGGCCGCGAGCCAACCACCTTGAGCAGGCCATCGGCAATAAGGCCCTGGATCGTCGTGATGACCGTCTTCTTCGTAAGATCGAGCTCGTCGGCCATGGTCTGTTTCGACGCAAAGATGCCGCCGCCGCAGTCGCTCGCCTTGTCCGCGAGATACGCCATCATCGCCAGGCGCGTGACCGTGCCCAGCTTTCGCTTGTAGCTTTCGGTGATGAGGTGGTTGCTCATCGGAGCTCCTTCGGCACGTCGCGGTGGATCGCGCCGCAGATCTCGCGGCACTTGGCCCGCACCTTCTGGCGATGCTCAGACACGAACCGGCCGCTCGCGTCGCGGTCGACGGCGATCGGGGGAGCGGCGCGTTGGTGAGCCTTGAAGATGCGGGACCAGATCATGCTGCCAGCGCCTCCGGCTGCCAGTTGCAGAGGTCCGGCTGGTTCGCGGACACGAGCGCCCGGGCGACGGGCGGACAAACGCTGTTGCCGATCGCACTGATCTGCTCGGCAATTGTGAGGCGCTTCTCGACCCACTTGCCGCGCACGAATTTGCGGACGACGGGATCAAGAACATAATCGTCCGGGAAGCCCTGCGCGCGGGCGAGCTCGCGGGGTTTCAGCATGCGCAGGCCGATATCGACGATGACATAGGTCGTGGCGTCGATCGTGACCGTGACGACGGCAAAGCGCGCCTTGACGGTGACGACGTCGAGCGGGCGGTCGACTGGCTGGATCTGCGCCGTCTCATTCTCGCCGTCCGTGCCGTAGTACTTGACCAGAAAGGCGGCCGTGCGAACTGCGCGCGCCATCATTTCGGGCGGCAACGCGCCCTCTTCGATCATTGTCGTTTCAACGATGCGCTGGGTGCATCCCTTGCCGACGATCGTCGAGAGAGGCTTACGGGGCGTGTGACCGACCATGCCAGTATTCGCCTGCTCGATATGGGCGGCGACGACGGCGTGATGCTGTCCGCCCGCGCGCGCGGTGCGCAGCGGCAATTCCGGATCGCCCCCAGCCGCGGCCTTGTCGCTGCCGTAGAAGCTCGACAGGAACGCGGTGACCGCAGCGGCCTGTGACCCCTTGGCAGTGACCGTCCCGTAGGGCTTGCGAGGGTCGAGGGCGCGCGGGGCCTGTCCATCGCGCTCGCCATTGCCCATCTTCACGAGCGTGGCGCCTACGACGCCGTTTGTGTCCTTTTTCGACGCCGTGACAGCGTGCATCGGCTTGTCAATCGGGCGATTGAGGCCGCCTTGCTGCCCATAGGAAATTAGCGGCGCGATCACAGTGTCGACCAACCCGAGCGGCGTCGCGCCGGCAGGTCGAGCCGGGACGCCGTTCGCGGTGACTGTCGGCATCGGCTGGGTCATGTCACTGCCGACCGCGCCGCCGCGGAACTTAGTGATATGAGGCGCACCGGTCGGCTTCCATCGAGTGCCGTCGCGGCCCACGATATAGGGGCGCTCGGCCAGCACGACATAGCGCATGACGCCGTGCGCGATGCGGCGCTTGGTCGCTTCGGCAAGCTCGCGGTCGCGCTCAAAGATTGAGGGGCAATCGATCGTCCAATCGATGCACTCGGCCGCGGTGCGATACGGCAGCAACATGCCCGCGATGACGCGGCGATCGGTCGGTGCGGCATGCGTCGGTTTCGGCCAGACGATCGCGTTACCGTCGCGCCGGAAGATCATGTAGAGGCGCTTGCGTGAGGTCGGGGCGCCATAGTCGCACGCCCTCAGCACGCGCCATTGCACCCGATAACCGAGCCTGCGGATCGATCGGACGAAGCGCTTGAACTCTCGGCCCTTCTTGTCGGGCATGGGCACGCCGTTTCCGTCGAGCGGAGCGGCATATTCGAACTCTTCGACGTTCTCGAGATATCCGACCGCGGGAAGGGTCTCTTCGAGCCAGTGAATGACCTCCCAGCAGAGCGCCCGGATGGAGCGATCCTTGACCGGCCCGCCCTTCGCCTTGCTGTATTCCTTGCAATCGGGCGAGAACCACGCGCCGCCGACCGGGCGGCCGCGGGTCGCGGTGCGCGGCAGGAAGGGCGAGCGGATATCAGTGCAATGATGCTCGGTATCGGGATGATTTGCCTTGTGGATCGCGATCGCGGTCGGGCTGTGATTGATCGCGATGTCGACATCCCGACCGAGCGCTTGGCCGATGCCGGTGCTGGCACCGCCTCCGCCCGCGAAACCGTCAATGAAAAGAGGGTGTAGTTTCATGCCGCCTCCGCCCGATTGCATTCACGGCAGAGACCGGGCCCGGCGCAGGGGATCTCCCGGCCGTCCGCCATGCGAAAGAAATGGTGCTGCCGAACGCCGAGGTGACGCCGGACATAGTCGCGCTCCGTCCGCGTCGTGATTGCCGAGCCCTTCATGCCGACGCCCCTTCGATGCGGAGAGACTGCGGCAAGACGCCAGTCGCTGCGAAGCGCGCTGCATCGGCCGCGATCTGATCCTCGATAACCTTGCGTGCTTCCGCCGCCCTTAGGCCCTGGCTCTTCACCAGGCGGCGATAATCGTCGCGGTACTCGACAGGGCACCAGGCGAGTTTCGTTGCCCCAGAGCGGCGCCCCGCGAGAATTCGGGAAGGGCTCCCGGCCGGCCGGCTCTCGACCCCCAGGCGCGTCATCCCGATACGGCGGCCGAGCTCGCGGCGCTTCGCTGCGAATTCTGGCCTCTCGATCATCGCGCGGCGCACGCCATCGCCGGTCCGCTTCGCGTGGGCGGCAAGCGTGTTTGGATCCGCGAGATATGCCTTCATCGCCGCGCTACACTTTGCGCGCCGCGCCGGCGAGCGGCCGTTATGGCGCCCGATGCACCGCCGACAGTAGGGCGATTTCTTCGGCTTGGTCGAGAAGCGAGCGACACCGCAGTCGGCGCAGGTGGGAACAGGGAGGTTCATGCCGCCTCCGATACGTCAGAGGCAGGGGGCTGCTCCAAATAGTCCGAAGGGCGCTCGAGCCGCTTCCGGCATGGCGCTATCCACTCAAATCGGGTGCCGTCCTCACCGTCGATCCAAATGAGCCAGCAATAGCTTGTCGCGGTTGACGCGCCCGGGTCGCAACGGCCTTTGACCATAGGAACCCGCTCGACAAACTGCGCGACAATGCTCGGGGGATTTGTGGAAAACAGACGCTCATAGCGCCCCACGCCTTCAACAAACGATGTGCGAACCAGCATCGCAAAGCCATGCCGACTGGTGCGGGTTGCGCGCTCAATGAATTGTTCAGCGAGACGGAAGGGCGGATTGGTGATTGTCCAATCAACTGTCGGCGGGTCGAAGCCGAAGAGGTAATCGTCGGTCGGGAAGCCCGCCCCATAGTCGTGAATATCACTGGCCTCTATGGCCGCGAAATAATCATCGAGCGCTCGGACCATGTAACCGCGGTTCGCTGCCGGTTCGCGAACGACGCAATGGTCTATCGGCTCGCCAGAGAGTAAGAGGAACTCGCACAGCGCCCGCGTCGCCCACGGCGGCGTCGGGAAATCGTCTAGACTATCATGCGGCTCGTGGCGCTGTTGCATGACAGCTGCCGAGCGGTTTTGGCCCGTCATGGTCAGGCTGCCTTGTCGAACGGCAGGCGCAGCTGCATGCCCAGCGCCGAGAGGTAAGTCTCGAGCACCGCCTCCATTTCCTGGCGATCGTGGGTGGGCATTTTGCGCAGGCGGATGACCTGGCGCATGATCTTCGCGTCGTACCCTTGCGACTTCGCCTCGTTGTAGACGTCGCGAATATCCTCGGAGATACCCTTCCTCTCTTCATCGAGCCGTTCGATCCGCTCGATAAAAAGGCGCAGTTGATCGTCCGAAACCGTGGCTTCGCTCATAGCTTTTGCTCCTGTGTCGCCCCCCTCGAACGGGAGCAGTCGTGAACCATCGCGGGGAAATGGGCCTGTCAGCGCAGGCTCGAGCCGTTCCCCGCGATGGAATTGATGATCGGGCCGAGCGCGAAAGCGTCGTTCGAAAGGCGGGCCAGCTTGACGTGATTGAGCGGTCCGTCCTCGAGCGCCTCGGCGCCATTGGCCGCGAAGCGCGCGCACGCCGCGACGGCATGGCGGATCGTGGCGTTCGCCTCGACGCGAAGCGGCGCCGTGACGAAACCCATGCGCCGCGCTATGCGCTGGAATGCGGCGGGCGGCAGCGCGGCAAACACGCGCATCGCGACGTTGAGCGGCATCAGCGGGCCATCAGCCTCGACATAGGAGCGCAGACGCCGCTCCCAGGTCTCGACGCTGCCGCGGCCGTCGAAGGTGGCGTCAGCCAGCGCGGCCCAGGTCATCGTGCGGCCATGACCGACGAAGCTCCGCAGGATATCGCGGACAAGGGCTCTTACAGCCTCGCTGGAAAAGTCGGGCGTCATTTCCATTGGAAGGCGAGCCGCCCCGCGGCATCGCGTTAGCCATGGAACAGGATGATGATAAACGAACGCGCGGCGGGCCCGAGGGAGTGGGGGGGATAGGACCCGCCGCGCGCGCCCGGAGTGGCGGGGGGGGAATGCACTCCGGGAAAGGGTTGCAGGGGCGGGATTCGAACCCGCGACCACCGGGGTATGAACCCGGTACGCTACCGCTGCGCCACCCTGCGAAAACTGAACAACCGACATCAGGCAGCATCCTCGCGGACGGCGCTGTCGGGGAGGAGGAGCTCGGCCTCGGAGACCGCGCCGTCCGACCAGGCGGCGATCTTGACGGCCAGCGGGAGGCTGGGCTGGCGCTGCCCATAGGCGATCTTGCGAATCGTCTGGTGGGACTCGCCGAGCTCCGCCGCAGCTTCTGGCATGGTGAGCCCGCGGGCCTTGATGTGGTCGAGCAACGTCATGCCCATAACATGCCCAATGTGGGCACCTCTTGCAATAGCAAAAGTGCCCAACCTGTCCTCTATACGGAAGGTGCCCACACGGGGCACAAGCAACGCATGGCGAACAACAACATAGCGGACCTTCGAAAAGCCAAGGGCTGGACGCAGGATCGGCTTGCCGACGAGATCGGCACCACGGTCAACAATCTGGGCAAGCTCGAGCGCGGCGCGCGTCGGCTCAATCAGGATTGGATCGAACGCATTGCCGAAGCGCTGGGATGCGCGCCCGATGACGTGATCAAGGCGTCGCGGCCATTCACGCCGCCGTCAGGGCGGCGCACGCAACTGCCGCTCGACATGGGGCGGGCGCCAGACCAGATGCCGACGCGCAGCGCCTATGCCGATGCGGGCCCGGTGCAGCTGCGCCGCGTCAACCTCGAGCTCGCCATGGGTGACGGGACGACGCTCGAAGACTGGATCGAAGAGCAGCCCTATGACTTCGACGCGACGAAGCTTCGCGAAATCACGACTACCCCGCCGCATCTGCTCCTGATCGGCAAGGGCGTGGGCGACAGCATGGAGCCGACGATCGGCAGCCATGACGACGTGATGATCAACCTCGCCGAGAATGAGCTCACGCGCTTCGACGGCATCTATGCGCTCACGATCGAAGGCGCCGGCGCAATCAAGCGCCTCGCCCCGGCTGGCGAAGGCATGGTCCAGGTGATATCCGATAACCGCAACCATCCCGATCCGGTGCGCAAATTCCCGCGCAGTTCAATCCGGATCATTGGCCGGGCCATCTGGTCCGCGAGGAGGCACTGATGTCCGATACGACCTGGGGGATCATCTTCGTCGTCTACCTGGCAGCGGCACTGCCGATCATGGGCATGGGCAACGGGGCGGCACAGCGACCCAAGGGACTGCCCGGCTCCTGGAGCGTCTCGGCATACGACGCGCGCGAAAAGCGCTTCGGCTGGCTCATGGGCGCCTGGATTGTCGGGCTGATTGCCCTCCTCGTCATTAGGGCATAATCTTAGGGCGTGCCTGCCCAAATCACGCTGCCCATCGTCGGGACCCCGTTCCCGAACAAGAACCCCAAGCTGCCGACGCGGCAATTCGCGCTCGAGCTCTGCGAGCCAGGCGATCCGGTGACGCTCCGCCCCGACCCGTCGAACACGCATGACGAGCATGCGATCGAGGTCCTCAACAGTCGCGATATGATGATGGGTTATATCCCCGCCAATCGCGCGGTTTACGTGGGCATGCGGCTCAGGCGCGGCGCCGTGTCGGCGATCTTCCAGGGGCGTTCCGCGCGCGGCGGCTTCATCCGAATCGCATTTGACGGCGAGGAGCCAGTGCTCCCGCCTGATCCGGCCGACCAGACCGTCGCGGATGAATTCGAACCAGACCCGGAATATCCCGACGACTGGGGCGCTTAGGGCAGATATGCCCGCATAGGGCATTTTCTAGATTGACATATGCCCAATAGGGGCACATCATCCCCGGCAATGGGGCACATAACGTGCCCGCTACCGGAGATCTGCCCATGCTGTCCGTCAAGGAGCACCCCGACACCGCGGAGGTGACGCTCGACGTCACGCTCGCTCGCCTCGCGATCGCATTCGCACTCGTCGCGTTCGGCCTGCCGCTCGTGCGGGCGGCGCTGCTGTGAGTGCTCTGCACACACCGGGCCCCTGGCTCGCCGAGCCCGCCGACATGTTTGGCGATCACAATATCGTGCTCGTGAAGAACGAAGAGGATAGCCGGGCGATCGCGGCCGTCGTGAGCAATATGCGTGACCCGCAAGAGGTCGCCGCCAATGCGAGCGTAATCTCGGCAGCCCCTGACCTTCTCCGCGCTGCCGAGAGCATGATTCCGACCAATCTCTGCCTGACCAATTCGAATGTGCGCGACGATGTCGTTGTGCCTTTGGAATGCACGATGGGCGACCTTCGCCAGGTGGCGGCCGCTATCGCCAAAGCGCGGTGCGCGGCATGACGGGTCTCGGCATCTTCGAGGGCTTTGCCCCCGCCCGCCTGCGTACGATGGGGGCTTGTCTCGAATCGGTCGAGGCCGAGCTCGCTGCGGAAATCACCCCGGCCGTCGAGCAGCCGCTCGAGCTCGTCGAGCTCGTCGGCGAAGAGGTGCTGTCGATCGAGGCGCACCCCCACGGCTGGCGGATGCGGCTCGGATCGGGCGCCACGATCCATGTGGATAGCGGTCACACGTTCGACGTCGGCGGCAATCCGGTGATTGAGCCATGAACACCGCCAACCGCCTCTATGCGCTCGACCTGCTCCACCGCGCCGGCACGTCCTACGACGCGCGCGACATATCGGTCATCGCGTCGATCCTGCCGCTCGTGGAGCGGGACGTCATTGCCTCGATCGAGACCCCGATCGGCGGCGGCGTTTCCGCAGCGCAAGCCGTCTGCGCCGCGCGCATCGGCACCGGCTGCCACCGCCCGAATTCCGACAACCCGGCTTCGTTTGCAGATTCCGAACCGGGACCACTGCCGCCGCCGTCCGCACCCATCCACGCGGGCGGCGGCGGGCCTTCAGGAGAATGACCTTGGGAACCACACCACAAGAAGGAACGCGGCGAAGCGACGCTGACCAGATGCGCGCCGTGCTCGAATTCTGCGACCAGTTCCGTGAGACCGTCATGGCCCGGTTCCCCGAATTCGAGGATCCGCGCGAAGCCTTCAACATGGCGATGGTCGCCGGCGTCATGTTCGCCGGCATGCAGGCCGGGCATCTGATCGCCATGGGCGACTGCCCCGAAACCCGGGAATTCTATGACCAGACGTCGGTGATGGTCGAGACCAACTTCGCGCTCGGGATCCGCTTCGGCAAGGTCCACGCCGAGAGGGAAATCGCGAAGCTCCAAGGGGGGCTGGTCTAGTGCCCTTCTTCACGAAGAAGCCCGTGCGGATCGAGGCGGTGCAGTTTCTGCGCATAGATCCAGCAAGCGGCAATGCCCTCTTCGCCGGCGACGAGGACGGCGCGATGTGGGTGACCGAGTTCCAGTCCCTGCATATCCGGACGCTCGAAGGCATCATGACCGTAAGCCCGGCCGACTGGGTTATCTGCGGCGTGAAGGGCGAGCTCTACCCGTGCAAGCCCGAGATCTTCGCCGCCACCTATGACCAGGTGCCAGAATGAGGGGCGGCTTCAACAATCGCGCCGAGCGGCGCGCCGCGCTCGCCGACATGCATGCGCGCAATCAGCAGTATCCGGTTGGGCGGCTGGTCGAGATCGCGCGCGAAGATTGGCCCGATGTCTGGACCCCGCCAGGCATCCAGCGCGTCTGGCGCGATCGCCGCTATCTTGTTCAGCAGTATCTCGACCGCGGCATGATCCGCCTCAGCGTCAACGTCGTCGCGGCCAAGGCCTCGCTCGACCGCTGGGTCGACGGCATCCCATGGGACGACTTGCAGCGCATCAAGAACCAGTGCGGCTACGCGGACGCGTGCGCCGTCGAACTCTACCCGCCCGAGACGAAGGTCATCAACGTCGCGAACCTTCGGCATCTCTGGATCCTTCCCGAACCCCCCGCTTTCATGTGGGGCGCAAAGCAGGAGGCTGCATGATGGCCCGCGCCTGGACTCCCGACATGGTAATATTCCACCACCCCTGCAACGACGGCATGGGCGCAGCGCTAGCGGCCTCGCTTCGCTGGCCCGACGCCGAATATGTGCCCGCGAACTATGGCGTCGAGCCGCCCGACGTGAGTGGGCTGAAGGTTCTGATCGTCGACTTCAGCTATAAGGAGCCCGTGCTGCGGGAAATGGCGCGGCGCGCCGACAGCATCATCATCCTCGACCACCATAAGACGGCGGCGGAGGACTTGGAGCCTTTCCGCTTTGTCGGCCATCCGTCGCAGTTCACGCTCGCGAGCGTCGCGTCGATGTTCACGGGCATGGCGCAGGCGAACTATCTGCCGATCATCGCCCTGTTCGACATGGAACGCTCCGGCGCCATGCTCGCCTGGAACTTTGCCCACCCGGATCAGGAACCCCTGCCGCTGATCCGCGCCATCGAAGACCGCGACCTGTGGCGCTTCGCGATGCCCGAGAGCAAGGCAATTGCCGCGCGCCTGCGCACGGTTCCCAACGACCTGGTCAGCTGGGCCGCGCTACTCACGCAGAATTTCGAGACCCTGGCGGAAGAAGGCCGGGCGATGCTCGCCTATCACGAGAGCATTGTCGCGGAGATCGCTGGCAAGTTCGAGATCGGCTTCATCGATGACGTGCTGCACGCGCGCGTGAACTGCCCTTCTTTCCTCGCAAGCGACGTTGGCAATGCGCTGATCGACAAGACGGAGAAGGGGATAGGGGCGGTCTACTCGGATAGCGGCGGGTATCGCCACTGGTCACTGCGCAGCCGCGACGATCGGCCCGACGTTTCTGTCATCGCCAAGAAATATGGGGGCGGCGGCCACCGCAACGCGGCTGGTTTTCGCGTGCCGCTATGACGGATCGCGCCGACCAGAAGCTGCGCGAGGCCGAGGAGCTCCGCGCGCGGCTCATCGCCGAGGGACGCCACCGCGACGCCGAGATCATCCGCGCCCTCGCCGCGACCTACCGCGCGAGCCGCCGCGCCAACGCGCTGCTCCACGCCGACAACCAGGCGTTGAAGGAGGGCAAGCCCGCGGGCGGCGCGATCGACATGGACTATCCGGCGCGCGCGCGGGCGAAGATCGCCGAGATCCATGCCGCGCTGCCGGCCGACGCGACCTATTCCATGCGCGTGAGCGCGCTGAAGCGCGGCTATCCCTTCGGCGAGCGCCGCTATTGGCCGTACCAGGCCTGGCTTCAGGAGCGCGCCAAGTATCTGCGCCAATATGATCCGGCCACCCCGCTCGGCCCGCTGCTCGAGGGCGTCGCCTTTCCCTACCAATCGAGGGCCGCATGACCATCCCACTCCTATCCGAGCTCCGCCAGCCCCCTGTTCCCGGCCGCTATTACATGGTCCCGGTCATCGACTTCATTTACTGCAACCGCGAGGGTCAATGGCCGACGCTCGGACCGCTGCACCACGATCGCGAAGAGATAGGCTTCGACCCGCTTCATTTCCATGTCGACCTGCGATTTCTCACTGCCCGGCAGACGAAGCAGATCCGACGTTGGTATTCGCCGGGCACGGCTGAGGCGACCGTTTCGGCTGCTCCCCTGAATTATCGCGGACGGGATGTGCCGAAGAAGCCCTATCTCGCGAAGCGACGCTGCAGAGTGCCAGGATGGGCGTACTCGCCACCGGGCCGGCCCTTATGGCTGGACGCCTTCGATCGACGCTTTGGTGAGGTCGCTGAGCCGCGGCGTCTTGCCGATGGGCGCCTGCTCTGCCCGCACCGCAAGGTCGACCTGTCTTCGTTCGAACCCGACGCCGAGGGCATCGTGACGTGTCCACTGCACGGCCTCCGCGTCCGCTGTGGGAGCGCCCCCCAATGACAGACACACCGCACCAGCGCTTCACCGTCTCGTCGACGAGCTATCTGCGCAACTTGTCGCGCGAGGATCTCCGGTCTGAAACCCTCGCGGTCCATTATCAGGATCCGCCGCGCAAGACAGAAACCGGCACGAGCATCTCGCTACGGTTCCCCATGCTGATTCTCGCCTTCTATCTCAAGGAGCAGCACGCCATCGCCGACAAGGTCGCCGCCATCCTGGAAAAGCATTGGGATGATGACACCGACGAGCTCGCGGCGCTGCGCAAAGAGATCGAGGACCTGAGGGCGCAGGGCGAGCGGCAATCGTCGACGATCGCGATCCATCACCAGAATTTCGACCAGATCTACGAGCGCGCCTGCCGGGACACCGGTGAGTTCGCCGAGTGGGTCCGGAGCATCACGCACCCGGAGGCTGACCAAAGATGAGCATGCATTCTGACAAACCCGGATTCGGCGAGGGCGAATTCCGCCCTTGGGAGCGCTGGATTTTGCGCCTCATAATGTGGCTGTCGGTGCTGACCGGACTGCTCGCCATGGTGAAGGGGATCTTCGTCGATGGCTGACGCGATCAAATTTCCTGGCAGCAACTTCACTTTCACGGCGCCGCCCGAGCGCGATGACGTGCGGGACCTGCACACCTTCCGCCAGCCGGGCGGCCCGTGCAATGTCAGCTGTTGGCAGCTGCGCCCCGAAGAGCTCGACGAGGTCAATCGCACCGGCCGCGTCTTCCTGTCGGTGATGAGCGGCCTCCAGTTCTATCCCGCCTTCGTCGGCGCCGAGAGCGTCGTGAGGAGCGTCGTGGTCGATTACGGCAAGGTCTGGGACCGCGGGCCCTGGCCGCCCGCTCCTGCCCCCGAGGGCGGACTTCCCCGCGCCCTCTTCGCGGCAAACTTTATCGCGACCGAGGATCCGACCGTCGTCGCGGAGAAATGGCAGGATTGGCCCGATGCTCGCCGGAAGGCCCGCGTCCAGGCGGCATGCGCCCGCAGCTATGCCTTATCGGCCGAGGCGATCGGTCGCGCGATCGAGGCGATGACGCCGCTCGTCAGCGAGGACATGGACGAAAATATGCGTCGCGCATGGCTCACGGATCTCGCGACGGTCGCGATCAATGCCGCGCTGGCAACTGGGGAGGCGGGGCAATGACCGACGCTGCTGGGCCTGTGCAGGTGACGCAGGCGGAAGCCGACCGTGCGTTAAAATGGATCAACCACAACTTGATGCTGGCGAAAGGACTGATGAAGTCCAGTTCGGAGGCAGGCAACGGCGCAGAGAATTTCCGCGCCCACGATGCACATCAGGCGCTCACCGCCGCCAAGAATGCCATCATGGCATGGAACACACGCGCAGCATTCAACGGGGAGGGGGCGGACGAAGATACGGTTGAACGCGTCGCGCGCATCATCGCTCCGAGCGCATGGGCTGTGTTCGACGCCGAGAAAGCCCGAATGCTCCGCAAATACAAGGGCGAGAATATAGGATGGCCTGCTGACCAGTATCAGCACAAGGCGTCAATGGACACCGCGCGTCAGATCATCGCCTCCCTCAACCCCTCGCAGGATGGGGAGAGCAGCACGGCAAGCAGCGTGGACGTCGATCCCTCAAAAATGTCGGTCGAGATGGCCGAGCTTTTCGGGCTGGTTTGCAAACTGTCGCGGCTGCGCACCGAACACGACGACGCCCTTCGCTCCAATACCGGACATTTGGAAGCCATCGAGCAGGCCGCCAACAAGGTCGATCAAATCGTCGATGCGATCCCCGAGCTTAAGGCTGTGTTCGCGAAGGTCCACGAACGCGAGCGCCAAATGCGCGCAGCCCTCGCCCTCTCCACTGATAAGGGGGAGGCGAGCCGTGGGTGACGCAATCATCTCACCGTGCGGAACCTACCGCTATCGCCTTGACCGGCCCGATGTGTTCGGCGACTTCAACACGGCAGTCATTATGGTCAATCCGTCGACCGCCGATGCGACCAATGACGATGCCACGATCCGAAAGTTGATCGGGTTTCGCGACCGCAAGGCGTGGGGCAATCTCATCGTCGGCAATCTATTCGCATACCGCGCGACCGATGTTCGCGAGCTTGCGACGGCGAGCGATCCGGTCGGCCCCGATAACGATTATCGGCTGTGCGAAATATTTCTCGATGCCCAACAGGTCATCTTCGCATGGGGGCCGCGATCCAAGTTGCCGAAGCGTCTGCGCGAGCGGTGGCGCGAGGTCGATGCCATCGCCCGCAAGATGCACTGCCACCCCATGTCCATCGGCTCGCCCGCCAAGGATTTACAGCCCTGCCATCCACTGATGCTGCCTTACACCAGCGAATTGCAGCCATGGCCGCCCGCCGCCCTCGCCCCCGAAGGAGATGCGCAATGAAGCGCGGCCACCGGAGCAGCATCATCGGGACGCCGCCGTTCGTCTGCCACGGCACCGCGCCAGTGCGCGCCAGGCACGATCGTGCCCCCGACTATACCCGAGACCGGCAGCGCGAGGCGATTGCCGAGCGGGACCGGGAACGCGCCCGCCGCGCGCTGTGGCTCGCATGCGAGCGGGCGCCCCTCGAGATCGTCAGGAGCATCGCGTCATGATTGATAAGCTCAGGGCTTCCGATATCCGCGCCGCGCTCAAGAAGAAGTTTTGCGCGCCCGAATATGCCCTCTTCTTCGAGGTAGGCGACGCGACTGGCGGACGTGCGCGCCGGTGGGCCGACGCTGTCGCCATGGGCCTTTGGCCTTCGCGGGGGCTCAGCCTTTCGGGGTTCGAGATCAAGGTCGCGCGCAACGATTGGGTCAAAGAGATGCGAGCGCCGGCAAAGGCCGAGGCAATCGCCCGGTATTGTTCGCAATGGTGGATGGTCACGTCGCCAGGCATTATCCGGGAAGGGGAATTGCCAGAACTTTGGGGGCACTTCGAGCTCCATCCGAACGGGTTGCGCGTCATCAAGCCCGCGCCGCTCACCGAAGCGGAACCCATAACGCGAGAATTCCTGGCCGCGCTGCTCCGGCGCGCCAGTGAGCTCGACCGTAAGATCGAGCACGAAGCGATCGAGAAGGCGATCGCACGCGACGCTGAGGCAACGAAAAGGCAGATCGAGAACGAGGTCGCGTGGCGCACCCGTCGCGGCGAAGAGCGCGCCAAGGAAGCTGAGCAGAAACTTCAGGCAATCTATGACGCGTGCGGGCTGGAGCCGAGTGAAGTCACCCGCATGTTCGGCGCAGATAACTTTGCGCGCGCCGTCGCCATGGTTCACAGGCTCGGCGTAGCGCAGACCTATAACGGCCTCGCTGACTTGGCGAAGAAGGTCCGGCCGCTCGCCGATTCGATCGATACTTTCATGGCCGCCATCTCCGACAATGAGGAGGCGGCATGACAAAAGCTGTCACCCCCAGCCTGCCGATCTCGCTCCCCATCACCGACGATTGGCTCGCGTCGATCGGCTTCAAATGGCACCAGATGGACCGGCAGCCGCACAAGCACTGGGTTCTCTGGCTCGGAGACGCAATGGGCGAGCCGACAATATGCTTCACCGACATCGGCATCGAGGTCTCGCGCGCTCTGGACAAGGGATACCATTGCTGGATACGGAGCGACGCCGCGCACCGCTACGGCCGCTTCCTGCATGTCCGCTACCTCTACAACGAGGCTGACCTTTACAACGTCATCTCGGGCCTTGTGGGCCGGCCTTTCAACCCGGAGCATTGTTGGTACGGGTCACTCCGCACGCCCGCCGCAGCGGAACGGTTCCGCGAAGAGGCCGAGCGCCTCGATCGGCGCCTTGCCGATTATTTCGGTGACACCGACGAAACGAAGGGCGGGCCGCTGGCCGAGCACTTGCGCGCCTATGAGAAGCCGAACGGGAGCGCGTAATGGTCGACACCCGCTCCCTCTGGCGCGTCACGCACCCCGACTTGAAATTCCCCGGCCCGGTGGACACGCTCGAGCGCGTCCGCGAGTGGATTCGGTTGCGCGCCGAGCATCCGGATCACGAGCTCGACGCCAGTCTGTACGGTATCGAGAAGGTCCCGACCTGCGGCTGTTGCGGCACCGACCAGGGCCTCACAGCCGTCTATGACGGCCGCATCGATGCAGCGGCGCGCCACTACCGGTGCGAGAAGCACGTCGAGCGCATCCCGTGCGCGATCGAGGGGTGCCGGCGGACGTACAAGCTCGAGCTCGGCGATAGCTATTCGTCGCGCGTCGTCTGCGGCAAGCACTGGCGCCTAGCGCCGAAGCATATGCGCGACGCCGTCGCCCGCGTCCGTCGCATAGGGGTCAAGGCGAATTGGCCCCGGCCGATCATCAATCGCTTCTGTCGCTTGTGGGAGCGCACAGTTCGCGCCGCTCAGAGCGCCGCGGCCGGCGACATCGACGTCGCCGAGATTAATCGCGTCATGGGGTGGGATCAATGAGCTATGTTCGATGGAGCACGCCGATCGCCCTGCCGGAGGGCGTGACGGCGACCGATTACTATTTCGATAGGGGTGACCGCTTCTGGCAGATCCAGACGTCGGACTTCTACATTTACGATCACGTCGATGGCTTTGTTTCTGTGAACGTGGCTGCGAATCGCCACCGGCCGACCCGGCCGTTCGTCGGCGAGAAGGTCATCGACGTCGATCCGAAGACGCGCCTCGGGCGCGCCAATCCTGATTGGTTGGCCTGGTTGGACGAGAGGTACGAGACGATCGACCACCCCGACGCCGGCAAGACCTTCGAATTCCCGGAGATGAGCGACGCGATCGCTAAGGTCGAAGCGCTCATCGCCGCGGGGTTTCTCGCGCCCGACTATTTGCTCGACGACATGCGGGCCTCGCTGGATACCTGCGATGATTGATGACGGGCCGCCCCGCACGCCGCCGATCGTGCCGCAAGAGTATCTGTTTGGCCCCAAGGTCGTAGACATCGGCGATCTTCGCGTCGCGCGAGGTATGACGCGTCGGCCGGTTTCGGCGTGCCGTCACCGCCAGCTGGTCTATGACGGCCAAGAGCGGCGCATCTGGTGCAGTGATTGCGAAACGGATGTGGAAGCTTTCGATGCCTTCAAGCAGATCGTGGAGCAATTCGATGCCGCCGCGAAGCACGCAGAGCGGATGCTCAACGAGGCAAAGGAAGCTCGCGCCTTTTCGATCATCTCGATTGCAGCGAAGACCATCGATAAATTGTGGCGCAGCCGAAAGCATGTGCCGACCTGCCCCCATTGTAACGCGGGTATTTGGCCCGAGGATGCCGCACGGATGGGGATGGTGTCGAAGGAATGGGACCGCGCGCGCCGCAACCGTGCGAAGGAGCGTCCGGCCGATGGGTAAACACACCATCATCGCCCCCGTTATGCCCCGCCTGGTCGACGAGGAAACCGCTGCGGCCTATCTCGGCCGCGGCCGGACCAAGTTCCGCGAAGAGGTCGCGAAGCGCCTACTGCCCGCTCACAGCGACCAGAACGGCAATGTGAAACTATGGGATATCCGGCTGCTCGACCACTATATTGACGGGCGCAGCGGTTTCGGTGACACCTCATCGGGATGGGACAGGTGAGAATCCCCGGCGTCTGCCAGAAGAAGGGCAACTTCTATCGTCGCTTCCGCTACTATGACGAGGCGGGGAAGCGGAAGGATATCTACGTCAAATTGCCGGCGCCGACCGATCCGCGATTCGCGGGCGAGCTCGCGCGCGTCAACGCGGAATATGCCGCGGCGCCCGAGGCACGCAACGCACCCGAGCCCGGCAGCTTCTGGGCGCTGGCGCAGGCGTTCCGCACCGCGCTCGCGTCCGGCTGGACGAAGAAGAAGCGCAAGCGCAAGCAGCGCGATGGACAACCAGAGAAGGGGATCAAGCCCTACTCGCCAAACACGATCGACAATTATCTGCGCTACGTCGCGATGTTTGAGGATCCGGACTTCGTCTATGAGAACCCGAAGACGAAGAAGCGCACCCCCGTGCGCGACCTGGACGTCAAGGGGATCCGGCCGGTCCATATCCACGAGCTCCGCGACACCCTCGCCGACAAGCCCGGCAAGGCGAACAATTGGCTCAACGTCCTGAAGCTCATGCTCGCCTTCGCGGTCGAGCGCGACTGGCGCGGCGACAATCCCGCGACCGCTATCACGCCGCTGCCGATCGGCGAGCATGAACCCTGGCCGGCCGAGGTGCTCGAGCAGGCCCGGACCGAGGCGTCGCCGATGCTATGGCTGGCGATCGTCACCGGCCTTTGCAGCGGCCAGCGCATTAGCGACGTTATCCGCATCCATCACAGCTGGCTGAAGAACGGCATCATGCAGCTGTCGCAGTTCAAGACGGACGTCGACGTCGCGGTACCGGTGCACCCATGGTGGCGCGAGGAAATCGACAAGCTGCCAAAGAAGGCAGTGACCGTGCTCTATGACCGCTTCGGCCGGCCGTTCGGCCGCGAGGAAGCGATCCAGGAGCGCATCCGCGTCTTGATGAAGAGCCTGGGCCACGTCGACGCGAAGGGGCAGGCGCTCTACACCTTCCACGGACTGCGCAAGAACGCATGCTGCTATCTGCTCGAGACCGGCCTCAGCGACACCGACGTCGGCGCGATCCTGGGCATGACGCCCGAGACGGTGCGCCACTATGGCAAGCGTGCCCGCGCGTTCACGATCGCGCAGGGCGCGGCCGAGAAGATGACGGCCGTGCCGTTCTCGAAGATGGGGCGGTGATCGTCGCGGAGGAATGAGGATGGGCTATCAAATACTTGAATTCCGCTGCGGCACGTCTCGACCCCAAGGTTATGTCCTGCGCGGCACCGGGGAGCATGAGGGCACGAACGAGACGATCCGCGTCGATGAGATGATGCACTACGGCACAGACGGCGAGCGCCTTGCCCACTTTCTTGATATGCGATTTCTCCACGCACATCGGGTGCGGACGCTGGATGATGGGCCGCCCTCGGAGGCTGAGACGATTGCCAAGGGGCTGACAGAGGCGCAGAGGCGGGCACTCGCTCATGTCGGTGCGGGCAATGGCTGGGGTCTATTCGCAGGGGTGCGCTGGGACCGGCGAACGCGCTACCGACTGTTCGACCTCGGCCTTGTCGCGGCGTCGCGTTTGACCGGCAAAGGGCGCGCCGTCCTTGCGAACCTGAAGGGGGAATGATGCGGGATCGCGGGATCATGCACCCCATCCCTCTACCAGCGCCATGCTGGCAGCAGTGGCGGCGAGCCGACCGGGTTCTCCCTGTCCTAACTCGCCGTCGCGCCCCGCTGTGTTAGCACAACCCGAGTTCGATGAAGAGGGAATTCTCACCATGCTCGCCGGGTGAAAAAGGATGCCTAGAATAGCGACTGGGGGAACGGGTGGGGGAACCGCTGGGGGAACTTCCCGAATAGGTTAATTCCCGAGTTGCGGAGAGCCGCAGAATACCGTCGATGGTGACCCCTACGGGACTCGAACCCGTGTTTCAGCCGTGAAAGGGCCGCGTCCTAGACCGCTAGACGAAGGGGCCGTCGATCGGTGAAGCGGCGCCTTAGACGGGCGCGCACCCGTGGTCAAGCGCGGGGTCTGCCCTTGAGGCAAAAATATTGTAGCGAGGCGTTTCAATCGGCCCAGGCCGCGTCCTCAAGGTGGAGCTCGGCCGCCGGGCGGCTCCCCCAATCATCCCGCTTGGCGCGCCCCGCGAGCCACAATTTGCGCCCACCGCGCGCGTGGAGCAGCGCCTGGCCAAGTTCGGTCTGGGCACTGCGAAACGCGATCGCCTTGAAGCGCGCGCCGTCGTCGCCCGACACAATGAGCCGCACATGGTCGGTGCCAACGATGCCCGATTCGACGATCCGCACCGGTCCGGTCGCGACGCGCGGCGCGGGCCAACCGGCACCATAGGGACCCGCGCTCTCGATCGCGTCGCACCACAGCGGGCTGATGCCTCTAGGGGCGAGCACCGCATCGATCAGCAGCGATTTGCCGCCGCTCGCGCGTTCGACATCGGCAGCAAGACGCTCGTTGAGAAAGGCGCCGAGTGCGTCGAGCTTGCCGGGGGCCACCGTCAGCCCCGCCGCCATCGCATGGCCGCCGCCCGCGACCAGCAGTCCCGTCTCCTTTGCAGCGAGGATCGCAGCGCCGAGGTCGACGCCCGAGATCGAGCGGCCCGAGCCCTTGCCGATGCCATCCTCGCCGAGCGCAATGACGATCGCGGGACGGTAGAGTTTTTCCTTCAGGCGCCCGGCGACGATTCCGATGACGCCGGGGTGCCAGCCCGCGCCCGCGACGATCGCGACCGGCGCATTGGCGCACGCGGTGCTAGCCGCTATCGCCTCGTCGAGCACCGCGGCCTCGATCGCGCGACGCTCTTCGTTGAGCCGATTCAGCTCCTGCGCAATCTCGGCCGCCTCGTTCGGGTCGGTCGTGGTGAGGAGCCGGACGCCGAGGTCGGACTTGCCGACGCGGCCACCTGCATTGATCCGCGGCCCAAGGGCAAAGCCCATATCGCTCGCGCTCGGCGGCTTGGTGAGTCGCGCAGCGTCCATCAGCGCTGCAAGGCCGATATTGCCGCGCCGCGCCATCACCTTCAGGCCCTGCGTCACCAGCGCGCGATTGAAGCCGGTCAACCGGGCGACATCAGCGACCGTGCCCAGCGCGACAAGGTCGAGCAGCTCGATGAGAGCGGGCTCGGGCCGCTGGCCGAAAAATCCGCGTGCGCGCAGCGTACGCAGCAGCGCCGCGCCGAGCAGGAAGGCGACCCCGACCGCGGCCAGATTGCCGTGGGCCGCGGCTTCTTCCGCTTCATCGAGCCGGTTGGGATTCACGACCGCGAAGGCGTCGGGCAGCGAGGTCGCGCACTGGTGATGGTCGACGACAATCACCTCGACGCCGGCGGCCTTGGCCTCAGCGATGGCGTCGAAGGCCTGCGCCCCGCAATCGACGGTGACAACGAGCCGCGACCCCGCCTCGCCGATACGGACCAGCGCTGCGCCCGAGGGTCCGTAGCCCTCCATCAGCCGGTCGGGGATATAGGCGCCGACCGGAACGTCGAGCGCGCGGAGCAGCCGCACCAGGAGCGCCGCCGAGGTCGCCCCGTCGACATCATAGTCGCCAAAGATCGTCACCGCCTCGCGTGTTTCGACCGCATCGGCCAGGCGGGCCGCCGCCGCCTCCATATCGCGGAACAGGGACGGGTCGGGCATGAAGCTGCGCAGGGTCGGAAGCCGCTGGCGCTCGACATCGTCGCGGGCAACCCCTCGCGCGAGCAGCAATTGGGTGACGAGGTCATCGGGGGCAAGACCCTCGCTCCCCATATCGGCGCTCGCGCGGCGCCACTGCCACGGCTGACCGAGGATCGAGCGGTCGATGCCGAGAGCAAGGCTGCTTGCGGTCTCGTTCATGCGCGGGTCCCAGCGGCAAGAATGCGGGCGCGCAGCGCTTGCGCGGTGGCGAGCGGGATCGCGGGGATCTCATGACTGCCGAGCGAACTGCCCCCGGGGACCCCGAAAACGAGTGTCGCAAGCCCGAGGGGACGGAGAATGAAGTCGGTCTTAAGGTCGATGCTCTGAACCGAAGCATGAGGCAGCAAGGTCGTCTTGGGCTTGAGCCAGCCGCGGCGGATCGCGACCATGCCAGGCAGGTCCGTCCAGCTGTGAAAGCGCGCGCTGAAGAGCGAGGCGGCGGCGATCAGTGCGGCGGCAGCGATGCCGAGTCCGCCGAGCGGTTGGCCGAGCATCATCGCGATTGCCCCCCCAGCCGCGGCGCAAAGGGCGCCAAAGAGGCCGCCGACGGCGATAATCCGGTGGCTATGCTCCCAAGGCTGGCTGGCGTCGGGGCGATGGATTGCGATTTCGGCGAGCACCGGGTCGATCTCGAAGAGGTGGCCGAAGGGTACGACCTGATGGTCCTTCTCCTTCTCGCCGTCGCTTGCAAGGCTCTGGAGGCGCAGTTCGTGCCAGTCGAACCGCTTTTTCAGCCATCCGGTGACGAGTATCGCCGCCTGCACCCGGCGCACCGGCAGGGCAACGTCGGTACGCGTCGTCAGTCCGCGCGTGCGGCGCAGAGCGCGGGGTTCGCGGGTCAGACGAAAATCCCAATTGGCAAGCACCATCGTCAGCACCCCGCTCGCAAAGCCGATGAAGAGCAGCGAAAGAAGTGCGCCGACGCCGGCAACCCAACGATGCGCGACGATCCATTGCTCAAACCCGTAGCGCTCGGCGAGGTCGAACCAGTCGAGCGGATTGAAGATGTTGAAGTCGAAGGGCAGCAGGTCATCGAAAAGCTGCATGCCGGCGGCGACCACGGCGAGCGCGGCGAGTGAGAAGTTGAACAGCCCGGCGATAAGCAGCCGGCCCGGCGACATGACAAAAAGAACCCGGTCCTCGGTCGCAGGCGTTTTGGTCTTCGCATCGTCTTCGCGGCCGAGCGGCTCTGCAGCGGCGGGGACTGCGTCGCCGCGATGTGCGCGGATCGTCGTTCGGAGCGCCTGCGCCGCGTCGAGCCCGATCGCGTCAAGCCGCGCCTCATCCTTCTTGTCGCCGCCCGCACCGGTCTCGAACCCGACCTTCGCAATGCCGAGCGCGCGCGCGATCAGCCCCTGTTCGATGCTCACGTCCTGGATGCGGTCGAACGGGATGGTGCGGTGTTGGCGCGACAATATGCCGCTTTCGATCACAATCTCGTTCGCGCCCACGAGAAAGCGGAAGCGCGCCCATGCGATCCAAGCCGTGACGAGCGAGATCAGCAGGAAGGCGCCGAATGCCGGGAGCACATAAACCCATTTTCCAGCAATACCGATCGCCGCGAGCGCGGGAAGGAAATTGAGCGTGCGCGGGCCGAGCCTGACGACCGCGAGCGCAAGCGTCGCGGGATGCAGTCGCTGCCACTCAGCGATCTGGGGCGCGGCGTCGGCAGGACGAGCGTCGGCGCTCCCTGTCATGCGAAGTCGGTCTGGATGTGGCGGCGGATCTCCTCGCGCATTGCAGCGGCGAGGTCAGCGCGCAGGCCGGGCAACGTCACTGTGCTGTTGTGCGTGCCCGAGGTATGGACGACGAGGTGCGACAGGCCGAACCAGCGCTCGATGGGCCCCTGGCCGACGTCGATGTGCTGGACGCGCACGAAGGGAACGATCGTGTCGGTACGAAAGAGCCAGCCGCGTGCGACGCGCAGTTGTCCCTCGCCGATCTTGAAACCCCAGCGCTGCGCGCGCCGGGCTGGGAAAGCGATGATGGCGAACAGCGCAAACAGCCAGGCGAGCACGCTCAGCAATCCGTAGGGTCCGCCTACCTCGCGCACCACGAACATGTCGAGCAAGGTTGCGCCAATCGCGATCGGCAGCATGTTGAGCAGCGCTGAAATACGCAGCACGTGGCGGAAGGCAGGATCGACCGGATCGAGCCCCTGGGCCGCGTTCAGTGCATGCGCATCGAAGGGATCGACGGGGCGAGCGGCAACGGTGTCGGTCATTCCTCCTCGATAGTCCGGCTGACCCCTAGGGCACAACTATATTGAAGCGTGGGTCGGCGCGCGGGTGGAGCGCGAACCATGAGAGGAATGCTGTGCGGTCGCCTTCGATGCGAATAGCGCCCGACTGCATCAGCGCGGGAAATTGCGCCAGCCCCATCATGACGTCGTCGAGCGTCCTTCGATCGATCGTGATCGTCGCGGTCGGCGCTGCATCGGTGACGCCGTAGCGCGGGAATTCGACCCCGCCCTCCACGACCACGGCGACCGCCTCCTTGCTATCTGGGAGCAGGAACTGGAACACGCCCTTCAGACCCGAGCCGCTCGCGGCGTCGAAGCGCGTTGCAAGCGCATCGAAGAAGACCGAGGTGGGGATCGCGCTCACGAAGCTGCGGCTCTGACCGTTGCTCGCCGAGGCGGCGATCTCGGCGCCGCGCAGACTGGCGGCGGCGGCGAGATAATAGTTGCGCCACGCTCCCGATTCTGCCTGATAGCCGAGCTGATCATAGGCCGAGGCGAGCGCACTGCGCGCCGCAAAATTGGCAGGCTCGGCGAAAACGAGCTTGTTCAAAAGCTCGGCTGCCCAGCGATAATCTCCCGAAGCGATCGCCGCCTCGCCCGCGGCGAGCAGCTTGTCGGCGCCGCCTGCAAGCGCGACATATTTGGGTGCCGATTGTTCAGGCGGGAGCGGGTTGAAATTGGCCGGGTTGCCATCCCACCAGCCGAAATAGCGCTGATAGGTTGCCTTCATGCCGTGATTGAGCGTGCCGTAATAGCTACGGGTCGAGAAATCCGCGCCCTGCACCGGAGCTTCGGCCGTCTGGTCAGCAAGCTCATGCAGCGTGGCCCCCTGGTTGGCGAGAAACAGGGTGCGATCATGGACATAGCGATAGGCGCCGCGCTGGTTTGAGAGGAGGCGGCTTACCGCGCTCGCACCCCAGGTCGGCCAATGATGCGATGCCATAGCAACCTCGGCCGATCCGCCCCATTTCAGCAGCATCGCGTCGATGACCTTCGACCAGTGGAGCGCATCGCGCACCTGCGCGCCGCGCAAGGTCAGGATATTGTGCAGATTATGGGTGACCACTTCGGTCGTGTGCAGCGCCTTGTAGGCGGGGATGTAGAAGACGAATTCGGCGGGCGCTTCGGTCCCGCCCGCGTCGAGAAATTCAAAGGCGAGCGCGTCGATAGTCAGGCTCGCGCCCGTGGCTGGCACCGTTTCGGTCGGCTCCATATAGCCGATCGTTCCCGACGAGAGCTTCGGGCCGAGCCCAGTGTCAACCTGCCCCGTCGGCCCCGGGGCGAGGATCGCACCGAACATGTACAGCGCCCGCCGCCCCATCGCGCCGCCGGCGAGGACATTCTCCGCGGTGGCTTCATCTGAAAAACCGTGCGGGGCGATGATGCGGATCTTCTCCCTCGCGACCTCTTCCTTGGAGACTATGCCGCCGACGCCTCCGAAATGGTCGCTGTGGCTGTGGCTGAAGATCACCGCCTTGATCGGCCGCTTGCCCGACTTCGCCTCGACCGTGTCGGCGAAGAGCTTCCAACCTGCTGCCGCGGTCTCTTCGGACAAGAGGGGGTCGACGATGATCCAGCCGCTTTTGCCGCGGATTATCGTCATCACCGAAATATCATAGCCGCGGACCTGCCAGATCTTGCCTGGCACCACCTCAAAGAGTCCATGGACCGCGTTGAGCCGCGCCTGCCGCCACAGCGACGGATTGACCGTATCGGGGGCTTCTTCGGCGTCCAAGAAAGCATAGGCCCGGCGGTCCCAGATGATCTTGCCATCCTTGCCGGTGATGAGCCCGCCCGCGATCTCGGCGAGCTTGCCGCGCTCAGCGTTCTTGAAATCCTGAGGGTCGTCCAGCGGCAGCCGCTTGGCAAGCTCGGCCTGCGCCGAGCGCGTCGCAGCGGACGCCGCATCTTGCGCCCTGACGTCAGGAGCCGCCAGCAGCACCGGAAGCGCCATCGCCATCCACGCCTTTTTCATCGCATTCCCTCCCTCTTACCGAACGGCTTGCGCCCCGCGCCGGGGCTTGGCAAGCGGGCAGCATAGGGATTGAGATGGCGGCAGACTGCAAACTTCTTATCATTTGGCACAGCCGTACCGGGGGCAGCGAAGCGCTCGCCCGTGCGGCGGCGGAAGGCGCGGGCGATGCGGGCGTGTTGATGGCGGCGGGCGCCGCCGAACCCGCCGACCTGTTCGCGGCCGCGGGCTATCTCTTCGTCGGCCCTGAAAATCTTGCCGCGCTGTCAGGCGCGATGAAGGAGATGTTCGACCGCTGCTATTATCCCTGTCTTGGCCGGATCGAGGGCCGCCCCTATGCGACGATCATATGCGCGGGGTCGGACGGGGAGAGCGCTCAGCGCCAGCTCGACCGCATCGCGACGGGCTGGCGGCTGAGGCGCGTCGCCGAGCCTGTAATCGTGAACACCGCCGCGCAGACACCCGAGGCGATCCTCGCCGCCAAGACGATTTCCCCAGGCCGCCTCGCCGAAGCGCGCGCGCTGGGCGCGGCGCTGGCCGAGGGGCTCGATGCGGGAATTTTTTAAGCGGCGCGCTCAGACGCCTCTTGCGCGGGGTAGGGCTCAGCCGACCCGGTGCTCGCCCCTGACCCAGCGCACGGTCCCCGACGAGGCGCGCATGACCACGCTTTCGGTGGTGAGGATGCCGCCGCGGCGATGCTTGACCCCGCGCAGCAACGATCCGTCAGTGACCCCGGTCGCGGCGAAGATGACGTCGCCTTTGGCGAGGTCCTCAAGGTCATAGACGCGGTCGAGATCCTCGATGCCCCATTTCTTCGCGCGCAGCCGTTCATCATCGTTGCGGAAGATCAGGCGGCCCTTGAACTGGCCGCCGACGCAGCGCAGCGCTGCCGCGGCGAGCACACCTTCGGGTGCGCCGCCTGATCCCATATAGATGTCAATATTGGTTTCAGGGTTGGTCGTCGCGATCACGCCCGCAACGTCGCCGTCGGGAATCAGCGCGACGCCGCACCCGATTGCGCGCAGCTCGGCGATGATGCCCTCGTGGCGCGGGCGATCGAGCACGCAGACGATGATATCCTGCGGCGACACGCCTTTCTCCCGCGCGACCGCCTCGACATTCTCGCGCACGCTCTTGTCGAAATTCACGATGTCGGGCGAATAGCCCGGCCCGACCGCCAGCTTGTCCATATAGACATCGGGCGCGTTGAGCAGGCAGCCCTCCTCGGCGATCGCGAGCACTGCGAGCGCGTTCGGGCCGGCCTTGGCGGTGATCGTCGTGCCTTCGAGCGGATCGAGCGCAATGTCGATCTTGGGGCCTTTGCCGGGCGCATTGCCGACCTTCTCGCCAATGTAGAGCATCGGCGCCTCGTCGCGCTCGCCCTCGCCGATGACGACGGTTCCATCCATGTAAAGGTCGTTGAAGGCAGCGCGCATCGCCTCGACGGCAGCGGCGTCGGCCGCTTTCTCGTCCCCGCGTCCGATCAGTTTAGCAGCAGCGATCGCCGCGGCTTCGGTGACGCGCACCATTTCGAGCACGAGCACCCGGTCGAGGTTGCTGCCGCTTTTCGTCATCGCTGATCTCCAATTCCCTGTTGTCTTGCCGCGCCCTTCGGGCATGGTGCGCGCCATATGGCCCCCCGCCGCGCTTGTCGAGAATGCATCGCCGATTGGGCACGGCTTTGGCTGCGCTGTGCGTCGCGAGCGTGACGGCGCCGTGGGGAGGCGCTCAGACGGGTGAGGAGCCGGTAGCCAACGCCGATACCGCAATCGCCAATACGCAGGCACTCGTCGACCCGATCCGGCGCTGCAAGCCCGCCGAGGGTGATGAGATTGTCGTTTGCGGCAGCGACACCGAGCGCTATCGGCTGCCCCCCGAGTTGCGGGCGATCGCCAACAAGGGCCGCGAAGCCCCGCCCAAACTGCCGCGCGCCGAAGCGAAGGCGATGAGCCTCGACAGGCTGCCTTATAACTGGATCCCCATTGGCGGGCGCTATCCGCCCGGCCCTGAATATAATGCCCTTTATGAACTGGCGAAGCGCCGCACCGACCCCGAAACGCAAGGGTCTGCGCCGCCCGGGGAGGGGGAGCCCTAGGCCGACTTCGGCGTAAGCCAAAAGGGGTTGAGGGTGCCGCGTTTCCCCATGCTGGCCCCAGCAAGGCACAGGCGCATTCCTGCCCAGCAGCCGATAAGCGAAATGAGAAAGCGGTAGGCCTTGTCCGCATGGCGATAATGCGACTTCCGCCCTCGTTCCCCGGTCAAGGGGTAGCAGGGGCGGGGACGACAACAAGCTCCTCAGAGCGCGAGGATTGGCATATGCATCGGCTCGCCCACGACATGGTCCGACGCGGCGAGCGCGGCGAGCGCCGCGTGGATCGCGCGCGCGGGACCTTCGTGGGTGACGAGCGCGATCAAGACGCCGCCGCCCGCCTCGTCGCCGCGCTGGATGAAGCTTTCGATCGACACGCCGGCGTCGCGCATCGCTGTCGCGATTTCGGCGAGTACGCCGATGCGGTCTTCGACGATCAGGCGGACATAATGTTTGCCGACGCGCGCCCCCGCATCCGCAGCAGGAGCCTGGTCGAGCGCGTCGACCGGCATCGCAAAGGCGGGGCCATATTCGTCGCGGGCGATGTCGATGATGTCGGCGACGATGGCCGAGGCCGTCGGTCCCGCGCCCGCACCTGCGCCCTCGAAAAAGAGGCGGCCGACGAAATTGCCCTCGGCGACGACGGCGTTGAGCGCGCCCGGCACGTAAGCGAGCGGATGGTCGGCGGGAACGAGGCAGGGTTGGACATGCTGATAGAGAGCGCCCCCGTTCGCAGGATCGCGTTCGGCCATGCCGATCAGGCGGACGCGGTGACCCAAGGCCTCGGCTTCGCGGATGTCAGCGGCGATGAGGCCGCGGATGCCCGTCGCGGCGACGGCGCCGATGTCGAGCTGGGTACCGAAGCAGAGCGCGGCGAGAATCGACAGCTTGTGTGCAGCGTCGATGCCGTCGACGTCGAAAGTCGGGTCGGCCTCGGCATAGCCCTCGGCCTGCGCGGCGGCGAGTGCGTCGGCGAAACCTGCTCCCTCCCGCTCCATCAGTGTGAGGATATAATTGCAGGTGCCGTTGAGGATCCCATAGACGCGTGCGATCTCGTTCGCCGAGGCGCCCTCGCGGATCGCCTTGATGACCGGGATGCCGCCGGCGACCGCGGCTTCATATTTGAGCGGCGTGTCCTTTTCCTCGGCGAGACGGGCGAGATCGAGTCCATGATGTGCGATCATCGCCTTGTTCGCCGTGACCAGCGCCTTGCCTGCGCCAAGCGCCTGCCGCGCAAGGGTCAGTGCGGGGCCGTCGGCGCCGCCGACCATCTCGACGACGACATCGACATCCTCGGCCGCGACCAGCGCGCCCATGTCGTCTTCCCAGCGATAGGCCGACAGATCGACGCCGCGATCCTTGTGACGGTCACGCGCGGAGAGGGCAACTATTTCGATCGGCCGGCCGGCGCGGCGCGCGATCAGCTCGCGATTCGCCTCAAGCAGCCGTACCACGCCGCCGCCGACGACGCCGATCCCGGCGAGCGCGACACGCAGCGGCGGGCGGGAAGCGGTGGGGGCGGGCGATGGCGACATGCTGGCACTCCGGTTCGGCAATGCGGGCGTCGCCCGCGGGTGCGAGCGCACCTATCGGCTTTTTGGACGGATACAAGCCCGGCGGGGCTTCGGCGGGGCCAAGCCAGGCTTTATCCCTTGGGGGGCGTGCGCGTCCGGGTGCAGTCGCCGAGCGCGCCGAGTACGACCGCATAATCGGCAGCCGCCTTTCGTCGGTCCTCGGCGGGCGTGCCGGCGAGCTTGGAGAGCGGCAGGCTGCGCGGCAGGCCGCAGGCGAGGCGATACCAGGCAAGCGTATTGCGTCTGGGCACCCCGGCGCCCTCGACGATTTCACCAAAGGCCGCGGCCCAGGTCCGCGACCCATCCGCGCGGGTGGTAATCACGAGCGAAACCGGCTCGCCGGTTGCGGTTTCGAGGAACAATTGGGTCTCCCCCTCACCGGGAAGCGTCCCGGGAACGTGGAAGCCGCTGGCGATGCCGGTCACCTTGGGCGGTGCTCCGGGTTTTACGAGCTCGGTCAGGATCGCGCGAAGCTGCGCCTCCGTCGCGGGATCCCAGGCGATCTGGGAATCGGGGGCGACGAGCTGTACGCTGCTCGTGCTTGTGGCACCCGCCGCGCCGGCTGCGACAGGGCGAGCGAAGAGCAGGACGGGTTGCTTGCGCTTGAGCTTCACTGGCTTCCCGTTGGCCCCGAGCGGCAGATCGACGAGATAGGAGATACGTTTGGCAAGCGGTCCAGAGCCGCGAATCAGGCTCACAACCTCGGCTTCGACATAGAATCGCGCACGGCCGGCTGCGAGTCCCGGCGCCCGTTCGGGCTTCAGGACCGTACTGTCGGCGATGTGCGCGTGCAGGACGATGGGGGCGATCGATGCGAGGTCGGCAAGGTCGGCGTAAGTATAGGGGCTCGCGGACGCCGCGCTGGCCGGCGCGGCGGCCTGCATGGCTGAAACCGCCGAATTCCCGATGGTTAGGACACTAAGACTTGCGAGCGCGGCGGGGAGGATCAGGCGTGTCATCGGGTCACTTTCCGTCATTGCAAAGGCGCCGTTGAGCGCCGAAACCCCATCATGGGACAGGGCACATTAACCGCTGATAAAGGGTTTGCGAACTTGCCGCCACCGCGATAGGACGTGCGGCGAAGCGCCCGGAACAATATAACAGCCGGAAGCTGACCGCCGGGTCTCGCGGAACGCATCGGAAATCATCCGGGCATGTTTTGGCAACCGAACCGCGCGGTATGGATTGGTGTCAGGATGATCTAGCAAGGAGCGTCGTCCCTGAATGGCTTATGGTGATAATGTCGACCCTAAAAACAGGGTAGTGGCGATTGTCTTGGTCGGTCTGTTTACTGCTGTGCTGGGCTATGGTCTGGTTAACGGTCTGAATATCAGTATCGTCAAGAAAATTGCCGAAAAATTGGACGTCGTAGACGTCGAAGAGCCGCCGCCGCCGGAGGAGCCGCCGCCGCCGCCGCCGCCGGATAACAAGCTGCCGCCTCCGCCGCCTGTGGTGACGCCGCCCTCGCCGATTCCCCCCCCGGTGACGACCAATACGGTGCAGTCGGTTCCGACGCCCCCCCCGGCGCCGCCGCCGCCCGTCTACATTCCGCCGGCTCCGCCGGCGCCTCCCGCCGTCAATAAATCAGCGCCTGCGAAGCCCAAGGGCTCGCCCGGTCGCTGGGTGACCGACGACGACTATCCGGCGCGCGCAAAGCGCGAGGAACGCGCGGGAACCACCGGTTTTCGCCTGACGGTCGGCGCCAATGGCCGTCCGACGGGCTGTGACGTCACGTCTTCCAGCGGACATTCCGACCTCGACGAAGCGGCGTGCCGTCTGATGATGCGCCGCGCACGTTTCTCGCCGCCGCTCGATAGCGATGGCAACCCCACGACGGGTACCTGGTCGAGCCGGTTCACCTGGAAACTCAACAACTAGGGTTCTTTGCGGGCCCTGCCATTTCAAGACTTTGACTTTTTTGAGAGGGAATAACCTATATGTTTAATCTGATCGCAAATGCCGCTGCTGCGGCGGGCAGCCACGATGCGGGGCTGTCCCTCATGCCCGCTTCGATGTGTGTGAAGACCGAAGGCGAAAACCCCTACGGCCTCATCCCCGCGCTGTGCGAAGGCGGCATTGTCTCGCAGATCACCTTCCTGGTGCTGCTGATCATGTTTGTCGGAACGCTCTACATCCTGTTCACCAAGCTGTTCGAGCAGAACAAGGTCATGAGCCAGGCCAAGGCGGTCGACGCCAATTTCTGGCGCGCGCCCAGCCTTGCTGATGGCGCTGCGAAGCTGGAGAAGAACAGTGCCTATCGCCAGGTCGTCGAAGACGGTCTTCGCGCAAGCGAAGAGCATAACAAGCTGACCGACCCCGTCGAAGCGCATGACTGGATGCACGGCACGCTCGAGCGTTCGCAGAACCACATCAACTCGAAGCTGAATTCGGGCCTCGCCTTCCTCGCGACCGTGGGTTCGACCGCTCCGTTCGTAGGTCTGTTCGGTACGGTTATCGGTATTCTTCGCGCTCTCGTGAAGATCGGTGCGTCGGGTCAGGCCTCGATCGACACCGTCGCCGGTCCGGTCGGTGAAGCGCTCATCATGACCGCCATCGGTCTGATCGTGGCGGTTCCCGCGGTGCTCGCGTTCAACTGGCTCCAGAGCCGCAACAAGTCGATCGCCCGCCGCCTCTCGACCTTCTCGAACGACGTTCTCGGCTCGATCATGTCGAACGGCCAGGTGAAACCGGCCGCTGCCGCTGCGAAGCCGGCTGCTCCGGCCGCGGCGCCGAAGAAGGCCTGATTTTTCCGGGAAAGCCGCTCCGGCCTAAGTCGGCCGGGGCGGATTTCCAGGACGGCGCGGCTGCCCGTTGGCGCCCCGCCGGGCCATGATGAAAATTTTGTGACAGGATGCTAATCCTATGGCGATGAGTGTAGGCGACAAGGGCGAAGATGCCCCGATGTCCGACATCAACACGACTCCGCTCGTGGACATTATGCTGGTGCTGCTCATCATCTTCCTCATCACGGTTCCCGTGGTGCTGGAGACGGTGAACCTCAAGCTGCCTGCAGTGGTCTTCGAGCCGACGACGACCAAGCCGGAGAATGTGAACCTCTCGGTGCGTTCGGCGGACACGGACGGGGACGGCGAACCCAATGCTGATAGCACGGCGTGCGAAGTCTTTTGGGGCCAGACGCCGGTCGATTCGCGGCAGCTGCTCGAAAAGGGCCAGAAGAAACTTGAGGATCTTCTCGCGCAGATCGGCGGTCCGCAGAATATCACCGAAGATAATTTCCCCGAAGTGCACATCCGCGGCGACATCAACACGCCGTACCAGTGCATCGGCGGGGTGATCTATACGATGCAATATGCCGGCTTCCAGAAGATCGGGTTCATTTCGGAGCCTGCGCCTGGTTCGGGCACGCTGGGCCGCCTCTAGGGCATCGCCCGCTAGATTGAAGGAATAATCCTATGGCCATGGCCGTTGGCGATCGGGACGAAAATGAACCGATGATGGACATGAACACGACGCCGTTGATCGACGTCATGCTCGTGCTCCTCATCATGTTCATCATTACCATTCCGGTCCAGACTCACGCGGTGAAGATCGATCTGCCCGTTCCGTCGGATAATCAGAACAATGTCGATCCGCAAAAGAACAAGGTGATGATCGACGCCGCCGGCACGATCAGCTGGAACGGCACCGCAATCGACCTGGCGCAGCTTGCGCAATATCTGGAAGAGACCAAGGCACTGCCGGTCGAACCCGAATTGCAGGTGCAGCCCGATCCCTTTGCTCGCTATTACATCGTCGACAATGTCATGGCGGTGATCAAGCGCAGCGGGGTCGGCAAGCTCGGCTTCGTCGGGAACGAACAATACGCCCGCGTTTTCTGATCATCGATCCTTAACGCGATTGTCGGAAAGGGCCGCGAAGCAATTCGCGGCCCTTTTCCATTGGGTCTTTTGTCCTTAAGGACGCATCGCCGCCGTGCGCGGCGCAAGCAGAAGGTGCGCCATGAAAATCGCCATGATCGGAACCGGTTACGTGGGCCTGGTGTCGGGGGCCTGCTTCTCCGATTTCGGGCACGATGTCGTCTGTGTCGACAAGGACGCGGGGAAGATCGAGGCGCTCGATGCGGGACGGATGCCGATCTACGAGCCGGGGCTCGACGCGCTCGTCGCGGCGAACGTCGCGGCAGGACGGCTCTCCTTCACCACGGACCTTGCGCCGGCGGTGGCAGAGGCCGACGCCGTCTTCATCGCGGTCGGCACGCCCTCGCGCCGCGGCGATGGCCATGCCGATCTGTCCTACGTCTTCGGCGCTGCCGAGGAGCTCGCCGCGACGCTCAACCACGACTGCGTGATCGTCACCAAGTCGACCGTGCCCGTTGGCACGGGGGACGAGGTCGAGCGCATTCTGCGGGGTCAGGCGCCGGGGCGGACGCACAGCGTCGCCTCGAACCCCGAGTTTCTGCGCGAAGGCGCCGCGATCGGTGATTTCAAACGCCCCGACCGGATCGTCATCGGGGCCGAGGATGCGCGCGGGGAGGCCGTGCTGCGCGAAATCTATCGCCCGCTCTTCCTCAACGAAGCACCGATCCTCGTCACCCGCCGCCGCACCGCGGAGATGATCAAATATGCGGCCAATGCGTTTCTCGCGACCAAGATCACCTTCATCAACGAGGTTGCGGACCTGTGCGAAGCGGTGGGCGCGGACGTCCAGGACGTGGCGCGCGGCATCGGGCTCGACAACCGGATCGGCGCCAAATTCCTTCACGCCGGTCCCGGCTATGGCGGCAGCTGCTTTCCCAAGGACACGCTCGCGCTGCTCAAGACCGCGCAGGACAATGACGTGCCGCTGCGGCTCGTCGAGGCGACCGTGCAGGCCAATGATCTTCGCAAGCGCGCCATGGGACGCAAGATCATCGCCGCGATGGGCGGCAATGCGCGCGGCAAGACGGTCGCGCTCCTCGGCCTTACCTTCAAGCCGAACACCGACGACATGCGCGATTCGCCGAGCCTTGCGATCGTCCAGACCCTGCTCGACGCCGGCGCACGCGTCACTGCCTATGATCCTGAGGGCATGGCGATCGCAGCGCCGATGATGCCCGAGGTCGAGATGAAGGACAGCGCCTATGCTGCGGCCGAAGGCGCCGACGCGGTCGCCATCGTCACCGAATGGGACGCCTTCAGGGCTCTCGACCTCGCGCGCCTCGGCGCCACGATGACCGACAGGCTTCTCGTCGACCTGCGCAACATCTACCGCCGCGATGAAGTCGCACGCCACGGTTTCAGACACATAGCTATTGGAACCCGCAGCGATTAGGGGCATCATCCCCTTCGTGGATTCGCGGCGAGAGGCAGCGAGCCCAGCATAAAATGGGGAGCTCGATGATGACGATCGGTTCAAAACGGCTGGCGGGCATCGCCGCGGTCACGCTCGCGGCGCTGGGACTTGGAGCGTGCGCGACGACGGGAGGCGACACGGAAAAGCTGCCGGTGCCCGACGCGACCGCACAGCTCCATGACGCCCGCGGCGCGGATCGCGGCCGCGTCGACATCTTCAGGGACGACAGCGGTCTTCGGATCGAGGTCATCGCGCGCGGGTTCGAAGCGGGCACCTATGGGATGCACCTTCACGCGGTGGGGCAGTGCACGCCGCCGGGGTTCACCAGCGCGGGACCGCACTGGAACCCGACGGGTGCGCAGCATGGCCGCGACAACCCGATGGGCGCGCATCACGGCGACCTTCCCAATCTGGTGATCGAGCCCGACACGATCGGCCGCGCGTCGCTCCACCTTGTCGGCACGCGCCTAGCGGGGGAGAATGCGCTTCTTGACGCCGACGGCGCGGCCTTCGTCATTCATGCGGGGCCCGACGATTACCGGAGCGACCCGAGTGGCAACAGCGGCGATCGCATCGCCTGCGGCGTGATCGTCACCCCGCAGGCGAACTGACGGGCTGGTCGCGACGCCTCGGCACTGCGACCGGCGTGGGTTCAGGCATCGGCCGCCTGCGCCGCTCGGTCGGCGATCGTCGCCTCGGCCTGCGGCACGGCGCGATAGGCATAAAGAAGAAGGCCCAGCGCGATCGGCGCAACGCCGATCAGCGACAAAATGCCGGTGCGCAGGTCGCCGATGAGCTTGCCGTCGACAAGGGTGCCCGCGAGATCTGAAATCTGCCCGACCATATAGGGGCCGAAGGAGAGGCCCACGAGCGTCGTGCCGAGGAAGAAGGCGGCGGTTGCCGTTCCGCGCATCCGGGGCAGCACGAGATCCTGCGTCGTCGCCGCCGCAGCGCCGAGCGCTGCGGCACCGAAAAGTCCTGCAAGGAAATTCATGACATAGAAGAGCGTCGGGTCTGCGGTCGTGTAGCCGATCCAGATCGGAATGATCGGCGCGACGACGCCAAAGATGATCATCCAGATGCGGCCAGCCGGATTGCGTTTGCGCAGCTGATCGGCCGCCCATCCGCCAAGGATCACGCCCACGAAGCCGCTGAGCGCGCCATTGCCTCCGAGGATGATGGCGAGCTCCTGCTTGGGAAGACCGAGCACGATTTCGGCGTAGGGCGCCGACCAGAAAGCCAGCGCATAAGCGGCGAGACTGACGAGGCCGTAGCCGAGCGTGGTGCAGATGAACGCCGGCGTACCCCAGATCAGGCGGAAGGTCGCAGGGTCATTGGCACGAAGCGCGCTCGCCCACGAAAAAACCGCATAATAGCCAAGCGCGACCGCACTCCATTGCGGGACATTGCCCGTCAGGCGGATCATCCACAAGGCGAAGGCGGCGACGGCTGCTGCAAAGCCGATGTTGACCGCGAGCGCCCTCGGTCCCCGCTTTGCCGCGCCCCACAGCGTCAGCGGCGGGACGATCATCGAGAGATCCTTGCCGAATTCGCGAAATGGCGTCGGTGAACCCTCGCTGGGAGCGCCGTCCATTGCGCCGCGGACGGGTTCGCGCAGGCTCGCGACCCACAGCGCGAGAATGAGGCCGGGAATGCCGACCGCCAGGAAGGCGGCCTGCCAGCCGACAAGTCCCATCGGCCCGCCCGCCGGCCACGCCTTGTTCCACGCCTCGACGATCAGCGCGCCGATGAACAGCGACACACCGCCGCCGAGATAGAGCCCGGAGGAATAGATGGCGAGGGCGGTGGCCTTTTGCCGCTTCGGGAAATAGTCCGAGATCAGCGAATAGGCGGTGGGACTTGCGGTCGCCTCGCCGACCCCGACCCCCATGCGTGCGAAGGTGAGGCTGATCTTGTCATAGGCAAAGCCCGACAGGGCGGTCATGGCCGACCACAAGGTCAGACCGATCGACAGCAGCCGGACGCGGCTCCAATTGTCGGCAAGGCGCCCGAGCGGGATGCCGAACAAGGCATAGAAGACCGCAAAGGCGGCGCCGCCGAGGAAGCCCATGTCGCCATCCTTGAGCCCGAGGTCGGCCTTGATGTCGACGGCAAGGATGCTGATGATCTGGCGGTCGATGAAATTGAGGATGTAGACGATGACGAGGACGCCGAGGACATACCAGCTGTAGCCCGTTGCGCGCGGCTCTGCCTCTGCGCTTTCGGCTCCCGCCCTTGCCTCATTTATCGTGTCAGCCATCTGGCACCGCGCTCCCTCGCCCATTATCGTTGGCCGACATGGCTAGCAGAGCCGCGAAGCAGCGCAAGTTGAAAGTCGGTTCAACTTTTTTTAGAGCGATAGGACCCATGAATCACGACCGATCCGATGTCCCGGCCATCCTGTTCCTGTGTCTTGGCAATATCTGTCGCTCTCCGCTCGCAGAGGGCGCCGCGCGTGCGGCATTCGCCGAAGCGGGGATTGCAGGGAGGCTCGATTCGGCTGGCACCGGCGACTGGCATGTTGGCAAGGCCCCCGATCCCCGCGCCCAGGCCGAGGCGCGGCGGCGCGGAACCGACATCGGCGCTCTTTGCGCACGCCAGCTTGTCGTGGCGGATTTTCGGCGCTTTGACCTCATCCTTGCTGCCGACACCCAGAATTTGCGCGATGCGCAAGCGATCCGGCCTTCCGATGCGACGGCGCAGCTCATGCTGATGCTCGATCTTGTGCCGGGGCGCGCGGGTGAAAGCGTCGCCGATCCCTATTATGGCGACGAGGGGGGCTTCGCGGCGACCTGGGCCGACGTCAGCGCAGTCGCCTCGGCGCTCGTGTCCAAATTCTCAAGCGGGTAGCGCGCGACTGGGTGATAGCGCGAGCCTCCGCGCGCGAGCTCGCTTTCGAAGAGAATGACATGGCCGAAGAGAAAGGGCGCGCTTGCAAGATCGCCGTGAAGCGCGAGAAAGGGCGCGACTGGCCCTGCCGAGCGGTTGAGCCGCGCGAGCGTGATGTGCGGCGTGAAGGCGCGCGTCTCGGGGGCAATACCGACGCGCATGAGGCATTGGTCGACCTTGCGGTGGAGCGCAGCGAGCGGTGCGTGCGGTTCGACCCCCGCCCAGAGCGTGTGCGGGCGGCCCTGCCGCTCGAATATCCCGACCCCGGAAATGCGCGCCGTGACCGCGGGGGCGTGGAGGACGCCGAGCGCTGCGGCGATATCTTCTGCGCGGTGGCGGTCGACCTCGCCGATGAAGCGCAGCGTGAGATGGAGCTGTTCGTCGCTCTGCCAGCGCGCCGCCGCCAGTCCATGCATCGCGCCAAGGAGCTCGGCGCGAATGGCGCGCGGCGGGCGGAGGGCGACGAACAGGCGGTGCTTGGGCATGGCGCGGCGAACATAGGCGCCCCGCCGCGCTGGGTCACGCTTGCTCGGCCCCATTTCCCGTTTTTACCGGTTTCGCTTGAAAGCCGCGGATAAAATGCCGATATTGCCCGTACGGCCGGTATGGTCTGGCCAGTGATGGAGATTTGATAATGGCGAATTGGAACGACCCCAATGTGGCGGCGTCCGGTTTTGGCGCCGTCCGTACGGCAGACGGAGCCGTTGATGCCGGTCTGCGGTCGTACATGTTGTCGGTTTACAACTATATGGGTTCAGGGGTGTTGCTGACGGGCATCGTCGCAATGCTGGCCTATAATTCGGGCTTCACGGCCTCGATGATCGGCAGCCCGCTGATGTGGGTGGTGATGCTTGCACCGCTGGCCTTCGTGATGGTGCTGAGCTTTGGCATCAACAAGCTGTCGACGACCGCGGCGCAGGCGATCTTCTGGGTCTATGCTGCGGTGATGGGTCTGTCGATGTCGACGATCTTCCTCGCCTTCACCCAGACGTCGATCGCGCAGACTTTCTTCGCGACTGCCGCCGCATTCCTCGGCCTTAGCCTTTATGGCTATACGACCAAGAGGGATTTGTCGGGCTTCGGCACCTTCCTGATCATGGGCGTGTTCGGCATTCTCGTTGCCATGCTGCTCAACGCGTTCATCTTCCAGTCGGGGGCGCTCAGCCTTGCGATCAGCGTCATCGGCGTGCTCGTTTTCGCGGGCCTCACCGCCTATGACACGCAGAAGATCAAGAGCATGTATTTCTATGTCCGCGGCACCGATTTCGTGGGCAAGTCGGTGGTAATGGGAGCGCTGAGCCTCTACCTCGACTTCGTCAACATGTTCACCTTTTTGCTCAACCTGCTCGGCAGCCGCGAATAAGCGCACCGGCAGAGACACGGCACGAAAGCCCGGCGAAACACTCGCCGGGCTTTTTTCATTGAGGGAGGGGGCAGGTGAAACAATTGAGTCTGCTGGCCGCGCTGGTCATCGCCTCGCCCTCGGCGGCGGCCGCAAATGAGGCGGTCTGTTCGATCGCGCCGCCTGCCGATGGCGATCTTAAAAGCTATGCGGCCACATTTTTTCCCAAGGCGGGCGAGGCTGATCTCGATGCCCTCGCCAATTGTCTCGGCGACCCCGATCCTGCGGTGCGCGACGATTTCGCCTACATGCTCTGGTCCGAGGGCCTGCGGGCAAGGCAGCTGACCGCCCCCCAAATGCGCCAGGCGCTGCGGCAGCTGACGGCCGCGTTGGCGGCGCAGGAGGATGAGCTGGGCTTCCGCCGGCCATTTGCGGCGCTGGCGCTGTCCGAGATCGCGCGCACCGACCGGATCGCTCCCTGGCTTACCGACGCGGAGCTTCACGTGCTCGCCGAAGCGGGGAGCGCCTATTTGAGCGGCGTGACCGATTATCGCGGCTTTGAAGAAGGCGAGGGGTGGCGGCATGGCGTTGCGCACGGCGCCGACCTCATGCTGCAGCTCGCGCTCAACCCGCGGCTCACGCGCGCTGATGCCGATTTGCTCCTCAGTGCAATCGCGTCGCAGGTGGTGCCCGGCGAACCCGTCTTTTATCATTATGGCGAGCCCGGCCGGCTTGCGCGGCCCCTACTCTTCCTTGCCCGCCGCGCCGACATCGACCTATCGGCGTGGAGCGCCTGGTTCGAGGCGCTCGCCGCTGGCGGAGCCAAGCGTCTTCAGCCGCCCCTTGACAGCGATGCCAAGCTCGCCGCGGTCCACAACAGCACCGCCTTTGCCCAGGCGGTCTACGTCAGTGCAGCCGAATCGCAGGACCCGCAAATTGCGCGGCTCGCGCCGCTCGCCGCTGGCCTCCTTCGCGCGCTGCCCTGAGGGCGCGGCCTCAGCGGCGATGAAGGGCTGATCCTGAATGGCGAGACGCCTCCTACGCGGGGTTCGCCGCCTGCATCTCGGCAATGAGGCCGTTGTCGATCTCTTTGGCCCGCTTGTAAGCCGCGCGCTCGCGCAGCGGTGCGACATAGGCCTCGAATGCGGGACGCGCAGGGATGGTGCCGAACTCCATACCCCAGTCGATCTGGCTCCCGACATAGACGTCGGCGGCGGTGAAGCGCTCGCCGGCGACATAGGTCTTGCCCGCAACCGCGCGCTCGAGCGCGCCGAGCGCGAGCTCGAGCGTCCCGAACCCCGCAGAGCGTTGCTGGTCGGCGTCGGGCTCGATCCCGAAAAACTTGGCGGTGATCGCCTGCTCGACGGGGCCGGCGGTGAAAAAGAGCCAGCGATAATAATCGGCCCGATCGGCGGGGGAGGGGGCGAGGGCCGCGGCAGGGAAGGCGTCGGCGAGATAGGCGCAGATCGCGGCGCATTCGGTTACCACCTTGCCCGCATGGATGACCGCGGGCACCTTACCCATCGGATTGATGGCCAGATAATCGTCCGCTTTCATCGTCGTACCAAAATCAAGCAAGCGCGTTTCGTAGGGGGCGCCCACCTCTTCGAGCATCCAGCGCACGATCTGCCCGCGCGACATGGGGTTGGTGTAGAATATGAGATTGTCGGCCATCCATCATCTCCCGTCGATTCGGCTGGAACATATCAGGAACATGCTCAGGCTTCCAGTGGGCTTGTTTTGTCACGGCAGCGGGTTAAGGCAAAGGGATGAGCGACGAACGCATCTGGACCGCCGCCGTGCTGGTGATCGGTAACGAGATTCTCTCGGGCCGCACCCAGGACAAGAATGTCGCGCAGATCGCGACCTGGCTCGACGTGCAGGGGATTCGCCTGCGCGAAGTGCGGATCGTTCCCGACGTCGAGGAAGAGATTGTCGACGCGCTGACGGCGCTGCGCGCACGCTATGATTATGTTTTCACAACCGGGGGCATTGGTCCGACCCACGACGACATCACCGTCGATGCGGTGGCAAAGGCCTTGGGCGTGGAGGTGGTGATCCACCCGCAGGCCCGCGCGATCCTCGAGCGCTATTATTCGGCGCGCGGGGGCGAACTCACCGAGGCGCGGCTGCGCATGGCGCGTGTTCCAGCCGGCGCCGAGCTGATCCCGAACCGCATGTCGGGCGCGCCGGGCATCCGCATCGGCAATCTCTTCGTGATGGCGGGGGTTCCCCATATCACCGCGGGCATGCTCGACGCGCTCACCGGCGAGCTCGAGGGCGGCGCCCCGCTCGTTGCCCGCACGATCGGCGCCTGGGCGCCCGAAAGCGAAGTTGCCGACATTTTGCGTGCGGCCGAGATCGCTCATGCGGGCGTCGCGATCGGCAGCTATCCTTTCTTCCGCGAAGGGCGAACCGGCGCCAATTTCGTGATCCGCTCGACCGACGCCGATGCCGTCGCCGCCTGCGTTGCGGCGGTGACTGCGGGCATAGAGGCCGCCGGCTATACGGTGACCGACGGAGGTATCTGAGCCGGCATCTCTGAATCTTCGGTTCGCGCGGCGCGCGGCAGGCGGCGCAGCATTGCGGCCGCGAGCAGTCCGAAGAAGGCCGCCACCAGAAAGGCCGCGCCGGGGAAATGGACGGGCGCGCTTCGTCCCGTGAACCATGCCATCGTCCCGGTGAGGAGGAGGGGCGCCACGAGTTGGCCGAAGCCCATGACCATCGCCGAAATCCCCTGGACCTCGCCTTGCGTATCGGCCGATGCGCGGCGCGACATCATCGCCATCAGCGCCGGCTGCACCGGCGCTTGCAGCGCGGTCGGGACGAGTAGCAGGAAGGCGCCCCACGTCGTTCTGACGAAGGCGAAGCCGACAAAGATCGCGACCGCGACGAGCAGACCGAAGGTGGCCGCATCGCGCTCGCCGAAGCGTGCGACCGCGGGACCGACGACGAAGGTCTGGCCGATCGCGATCATCACCCCGACCGCGGCGAGGCTGGCGCCGATCATCCCCGGGGTCCAGCCGAGCTGCGCGATGCAGTAAAAGCTCCACGTCATCGGATATACGAGGCTCGCAATCTGCCAGAGCAGCAGGACCAGCGCGGCGCTCTCCATGCCGGCGAGCGCGCGCATCGCCCGCCAGGCGCCGAGCGGATTGGCGCGCCGCCAGTCGAAGGCGCGGCGCCGCTCGGCTGGCAGCGTTTCGGGAAAGATGAAGAGGCCATAGAGCATGTTCGCCGCCGCAAGCACCGCTGCGGCCACGAACGGCGTGCGCGGCCCAATTTCCCCGAGGAAACCGCCGATGACCGGCCCCGCAACGAAGCCGATCCCGAAGGCCGCGCCCACGAACCCGAAGTTGCGCGCACGTTCTTCAGGGCGCGTGACGTCGGCAATCGCGGCCTGCGCGGTCGCGTAGCTCCCCCCGAAGAAGCCCGACAAGGCGCGGGCGATGAACAGCCAGGGCAGGGTGTCGACGACAGTCAGCAGAATATAGTCGGCGGCGAGCCCGGCGAGCGCGAGCAGGAGCACGCGCCGCCGCCCGAAGCGGTCCGAGAGATTGCCAAGCAGCGGCGAGCCGAAAAAGGTCGCAACCGCCATGACGAGGCCGATCCACGCGCCGACCTCGATCGCGTCCGGCAGGTCGATGCGCCCGACCTCCATCACCAGCTGCGGCAGCACCGGCATGATGATGCCGAAACCCACCGCGTCCATGAAGATGGTGGCGACAATGAAGGGGATAGTGCGCGAGGCGGTCATGCTGAACCTTTGGAATGGACGGCGCTGGGCGCGCGGGCGCCCCCATATCGTCTCAAGGCGCTTTGCGCATCCTTGCATTTGCGTGCGGCCCGCCATATTCGCTTGGGGCGCGCCACCGAATGACCCTCCGTGCGTTATCTCTCGATGAAGTTCCAGATCTCCGTCCTCCTCGATTATCGTCTCCCCCAGCCCATCTATCTGATGCTTCAGGTCGAGGCCTCAGCGCTACCGGGCGAGCAGCATGTCGCGCGCTCGCGTTTCGACGCGGGCACGCCTGAACATTTTGCCCGTATCGCCGCCCCCGACGGGATTGGCGAGCGGATCTGGGTTCGCTGCGGCGGGCGGCTGCAGGCGCGTTATTCCGCAATCGTCGAAGTCGAGCGCCGCGACCGGCCGCTCGAACCGCTTGCGCAGGTGCCGCTTCACCGCCTGCCCCCGGGCGTGGTGCAATATCTCAACGAATCGCGCTATTGCCCCTCGAACCAGCTCGTCCCCTTTGTCGAGGCCGAGTTCGGCCACATCGCGGGCGGCGCAAAGATCGCGGCGATGCGCGATTGGATCGCGCGGAGCTTCACTTATGCTGCGGGCACGAGCGATACTGGAACGACCGCGATCGACAGCTTCCTCGCGCGGCGCGGCGTGTGCCGGGATTATGCGCATGTCCTCGTCGCCCTCGCCCGTGCCGCCGATTTCCCAGCGCGCGTCGTCAGCGCCTATGCGCCCCATGTCGAGCCGCAGGATTTCCATGCGGTCGCCGAGGTGTTTGTCGGCGGTGACTGGCATCTGATCGATGCGACCGGAATGGCAGGCGCGGGAGATCTCATCAAGATCGCGGCCGGCCGCGATGCCGCCGACATCTCCTTTCTCACCGCCTATGGCGAGGCGCAGCTTGTCGACCAGCGGGTGAGCGTGAAGACCGCCTAGGCGCAGCCGAAAGCGTCGGAAGCGGGGGAGCGGCTGGCCGGACCCGCTCCCCCCGCGCCTTTTTGTCCTCTTAATGCCGTCCAGCCCGTGCTCCCCCCGCGCGAAGGTCTACGCCGTCCGGTCCTAGCGCCAGGATTTGCCTCGCGGACGCGGGGCATGGGGAGAAGGAGTACAGCGATCCTTCCCTGGGAAAGGCGTCGGCAAACTGGTCTTGAGCGCGCTGTAAACCCTCGTTGGCTTTGGCGAGAACCGGTTTCATCAAATGCAACCCTACCCCGCTGCCAACAGCGTGCGCACGGCGCCGGAAATCTCCCGCAGCGTCCAAGGTGCGCTTTTTAAAAATGACACAATTTTAAAGAGATATGGCCAAGAGCCGCGTTCCGCGCCCCTGCAAATTCATATATACTGGGCGGGGCGTCTCACCCTGAAACATGCAACTTTTGGGCTTAACTAAAATAATCTATTTGTTCGTCGTCAGAACATTCGGCACAACTCGCGGCGTAGATTAGCGGAGTGCGGGCCTCGTCTGGGGGTTGATGTTAGGCGGCGAGCTTGCGGTGCTGCAAGCGCCGATATTCGATGGTCTGTCGCTTGATCCTTTCTCGTCGTTCGATGATGGCCGGGGCCCTGCCGAAGTAGGCGTCGGCGGGCGTCACGTTATTTAGGCTCTCGTGATAGCGCTGGTGATTGTAATGTTCGACGAAGGCCTCGATCTGGGCTTCGAGGTCGCCGGGCAGGAAGTAGTTCTCCAGCAGGATGCGGTTTTTCAGGGTCTGGTGCCAGCGCTCGATCTTGCCCTGGGTTTGCGGGTGCATGGGAGCGCCGCGGACATGGCTCATTTTGTTGGCCTCGATATATTCGGCCAGTTCGCCGGCGATGTAGCTGGGGCCGTTATCGCTGAGCAGCCGGGGCTTGTGCAGCACCGTGGCGCTGTCACAGCCGGAAGCCGCCAAGGCGAGGTCCAGCGTTTCGGTTACATCCTCGGCACGCATGTTGGTGCACAACTTCCAGGCAATGATATAGCGCGAGAAGTCGTCGAGCACGGTCGAGAGGTACATCCAGCCCCACCCGATGATCTTGAAGTAGGTGAAGTCGGTCTGCCACATCTCGTTCGGGCGGGTAGTCTTGGTGTGGAACTGATCGGCGGCCTTTATCACGACATAGGCCGGACTGGTGATCAGATCGTGCGCCTTGAGCAGGCGGTAAACCGTGGATTCCGATACGAAGTAGCGCTTCTCGTCGGTGAAGCGCACCGCCAGTTCGCGGGGGCTGAGATTGGTCGCGTCGGCTTCCAGCGCCATTTCGATGATCTGGTTCTGGATGTCGTCACCGATGCGGTTCCACACGCGGCTCGGCGCCGATGGCCGATCCTGTAACGCTTCCGGCCCGCCCCCAAGATAACGGTCATACCAACGGTAGAACGTCCGGCGGGCGATGCCGAGCTTGTCCAGCGTGCGTTTGGCGGGCAGGTGCGACTGCTCGACGATCCGGATGATCTCGAGCTTTTCGGATGCGGGATACCTCATTCGTCGTCGCCCCCATCCGCGATCATGCTTTTTTCAGCAGACGGTTTTCGAGTGTCAGGTCGGCCACGCATTCCTTCAGGGCACGCGCTTCGCGGCGCAGATCCTGCACCTCGCCGGTGGTCGCGGCACGGGCAGTGTCGCCCGCCAGGCGGCGCTTGCCCGCTTCCATGAACTCCTTCGACCAGGTGTAGTACAGGCTTTGCGCGATGCCTTCCTTGCGGCACAGCTCGGCAATGCTGTCCTCGCCGCGAAGGCCTTCAAGCACGATGCGGATCTTGTCCTCGGCAGAGAAGTGCCGCCGGGTCTGCCGCCGGATATCCTTCACCACCTGCTCCGCAGGGGCCTTCGACGGCGATTTTGAATAGGAGGATTTGGGCTTCATCTTCGTTCCTTCGTCACTACGACGAAGCCCAAATCCTCCTTAAATCACAACCTCAAATCTGTGCCATTGGTGCTGACGGCGGACATTCTCGAACATCTGTTCCGACGGCATAAAGCGCGAGCTTTGCACCGCGCACAGGATGTCAGGATAGCCGAGGCGCACGGCGGCGCGGGGGAGAGCTTCGCTCAGCGCGGCCTTGAGCGCGTCGACGGTTTCGCTCGTCGGAGCGCTGATCGCGGTGAGATCGACATCGCCCGTCTGGCGCGGGCTCTCATAGACGACTCCCATAAGGATGCCGCCCTTGAGAAAGATTTCGTGCGCGAAGGGCGTCGTCATCCCGAGCGCGGCGAGGAATATCTCAGTGACCTGCCGCTCGAGATAGGCTTCAGGGTCAGCTTTCGCCTTTTCGATCCATTGGTCGATGTCGACGGTACAGCTTTCGATTTCGACCGGATCAGACATTGAGCGACAGCATCCACTTCTCTGAAAACTCGCTGGCGAAGGGTTCGCCGGCGACGAGCACGCGGCTCGACCCGCGCTGCGCAAGCGCCGACCACGCCGCGATGCGGGAATCGGTAACGCCCAAACGTTCGTCGAGGATATAACCGGCGCGGACCTTGAGGATCGGCTTAGGCGCTCGGTCGATCGTTGTCAGGACATCGTCCAGATAGGTGCGGACATGCTCTGACCAGATCTCCAAAATATGCGCCATGCCCCCGCAGCGCGCAGGCTCGTCCAACATATCGAGGAAGGTCTGGCCGATCGTCGCGATCCGCGCGAGGGTGCCCTTGATCGCAACATGCTCCCCCACATGCTTGGTCGAAAGTATCTCGAGGCGACGGCCGCGAACGCTCGCCGGATGGCGCACCGCCGTGGGCCGCTCTGCGGGGCCATTGAACCGATCGAGATCATTGTCGAACCGGATATTTCCGCTTGGCGCCTCCGCCTTGACGAGCTGCCGCTTCAGCGCCGCGGTGGGCTCGGTCAGGAACAGGGCTTCGGGGCGACGATTGGTGAGACCGTAGCGCTGCATCGCCGACATATGTGAGATATAGCAATAGGGATCGACCGAGCAGGCGATATCCTCGGCTGCGGCGTCGGACTTGCTCATCACGCGGTAGAGCGGATGATAGTCATTATCGCTTCGGATGATTCCCTCGGCCACGAGCAACGCGCGGGTACGGCGGAAAATATCGTGGTTTGGCTGGTCGCCCCGCAGATAACGCGCGTCGCCGTCCTTGTAAATTTGTGTCAGGATAGCGAAAATCTCGTAGTTCGAGAGGATCGGCCTATCCTGAGCGTCCAAACGACGCGCCAACGATTCGGCAAGATTGGTCATCCGCTTGCGTAATTGGAAGGGTCGAACCGCTTCTATTTTTACCTCCTACCCTATACCATATGTCCTAAGGACATAGGATAAACACCACTGAGGTAAACCTTTGCCCAAAAGCGAAGTGAGAAGATCGGCGAAGGGCTCTATTGAAACCCATCGCACCCACCTCTGTAGCCAAATTCGCAGCCGGCTTTGGCCGGCAGGATGCCGTCTGCTTCAGAATGTGAATCGGAGATAGCTTCCGTTGGCAGAGTGGCTGTTCGCTCCTAATCGCTTCAACCATCGGCGACTGCGCGCGGGCAGCAAGATGGAGCGGGTGAAGGGAATCGAACCCTCGTCGTAAGCTTGGGAAGCTTCTGCTCTACCATTGAGCTACACCCGCATTTCAACGACTTGCCTGATTTTCAACGCCATTTCGAAAATGGTTCTCGCAGGAGCCGATCGAAGACATCGCCTTTGCCGCCATCCGCTGTCTCGGTCAATGGGATTGATGCCGACAAGGGTTCGGCCGATAAATTCTTCGAAATTCTCGATGGTTTCGGCAACCCGCGGATTGGCCCTGGCCTCGGCCGCCGCCAGCAACGCCCAGTCTTCGGGGTCAACGAGATCCTCAAACAGGTCGATGGGCGGATATTTGTTTCGATCAGCCGGACTGCCGACGGTCAGCCAACTGGAGCCAGCGGTACATCGGGCATAGAAAATCACTAAGCGCCGCGATAGCTGTCGAGATAACGCCGGACGCGCATCAGATCGGTAAGCTGGCCACCTAGCATGACCTCGAGCGCCGAACGTCCGCCAAAGGCACGGTTGGGTGCCTTAATCCAGCGATAACCCCGCTTCCTCTCGGTGTAGAGCAGGCGAAGCGCCATGTGGATTCCGATCAGGTTCGACAGGCGCGCGGCCAGATCGACATTCCAACGGCCAAATACACCTTGCTTCCACCGCTGATAGGTGCGGATCGGCATGTCGCCGAGCAGGCAGGCAGCCTGGGCATCGGTGATGCCCCAATTATCGAAGAGACGGGTTACGACCCGCTGCATGGCCTGCACCTCCGCGTCCGAAAAGTTCGCCGCTGGTGGCGGCGGGGCAGGCTCAATCGGAACGAGTTCCATTAATGCCTCCCGCAAAAATTGTCGTGAATGGGTTTAGTTCACGGCAATTGTCAATGTGACGCCCAACGCTTGCGCGACGGTGCATGAATTTCGGCAGGCCGCCTCAATTTCCTGCGCTCGCAGTATCACAGATCGCGCCCACACTGGCTAGGGCATGACCGCGCGAGAACAAGTTCAGCCGCCGTAGCGTCGAACTGTTGCGCCTCGCGTATGCCAAGCGTTCAAGTATGCCGAGTAGACGTTGTCGTGCTCAAGACCGCCACGCTCGCCAAGCTCCAGCCGTATGATGTGAGGCGACTCGGCGGTTTCAACCGAAAGATCGGCGGCTGGTGTTTCTCGGCGGCTGTAGCCGGCGCCGCAGTGATTAGAGGTCCGCTTTCTGGCGGAGTCCGTCGAGCCATTCGCGCGACACTGTCTCGACTATGTCGCGCAAGCTTGTCACTGCTGCCTTGATCGCCTGCAGATCCTCGTTTTCGATGGCATATGCAGCCGAGTAACGAGCCTCGACATAGGCGCGTTTCGTTAACTCGAAGCGCCGGCGGTCGAGCTTCGTCGACCTCGGCCAGGCCTCTACAAGCCGTGGCTCCCGGTCCTCGGCCAGCGAACGCAAGAACTTCAAATTATGCGAACGCGGAACGTACTGGCTGCGAACCAGCAGATAGCAGGTGTAGGCTCGCTCGCCCGCTTGGTGGAGCAGGAAAGCGGCATCATTGCTTTCGTCCTCCTGGATAGCAAAGTTCGCCAGCTTGATCGCACTATCAACCTTTGCCAGCCAGTCCGCAAAATATCCGCTCGCCATTTCATAAGCGTCGGCCGCCGTCAGCGGCATCGGGGTGGCCAGCTCACTGCCGGGAAGATCGTACAGAACGACCCCGTCACGCGCGATGTCGACCCAAAAATATTCGCCGCGCTTCAGTCCGCGGTTCACCTCTTCGAGGGTGTGGACGATGATGTTCACCGGTCGCGCGATTGCGGTATCGCGCAGGATCTTGTCCTCCGCGACATACCAATAATCCGCGATCTCGGTGAGGTCTTCGTGGCTGACGATGATCAGCAGGTCATAGTCCGACTGATAGCCCTTCTCGGGCTCGTCGACCCAGTCGCCCCGCGCATAGCTGCCGAACAAAACGATCTTTCGGATCTTGCCGTTCTTCTTCCACGGCTGCGTAGAGCGCGAGGTCGCAACGGCAAATTCGTCCATCAAAATCCGCGTTGCCAGGGCGAGTTCCTCCTGATGCACCGCGGGCAGATGATCGACGTCAATCTTCATTCGAGGAGTCTCGCACATTCACGGCCCGTGGCAAGGCCCAACGCGTCAAAACCACATCGATGGGCCAAGATCGGAGGTCAAAACCATGCCGAGCCGATCACCGCAAAGTTAGAGGGAGCGGGGCCTGCCCAACGCCCACTCGGCATAGTTGAGCGCTCGGCATTATCGCCTCAATTCAAAATCAGTGACGAGGAGTTGAGTTGGATCGGCGAGCGCGTTGCTGCCCTTGAAGGCCTGGTCGAGACAATTTGCCGCGATCATCCCGCAGCACTGGGTAGCTCCGAGCGCGTCGCCGAGTGAGGCGAAATCCCTTTATCCTTACTTCTCTCGGCCGAAGGGGATTCGCTAGATGCGAACTCGTCTGGAAGAGGCAACTAGCGCGTGACCTCGCGCCATTCTCCTAGCGTGAGATCACCAATCTCCCATCCCCCTATACGCCACCGTACCAGCCGCAGTGTTGGAAATCCCACGGCGGCGGTCATGCGGCGTATCTGGCGGTTTCTGCCTTCGGTGATGGTGAGCTCGATCCATGAATCGGCTACGCTCTTGCGATATCGCACCGGCGGGTCGCGGTCCCAAAGCGGCGGCGGATCGATGCGCCGGACAGCCGCGGGACGGGTCGGACCGTCGTTGAGCATAATCCCTGCGCGAAGCGCAGCGAGCGCGGTATCATCGGGCTCGCCCTCGACCTGCGCAAGATAGGTCTTTGGCATCTTGTGCCGCGGAGACGAAATGCGGGCCTGGAGCGCGCCGTCGTCGGTCAGGATCAAGAGCCCCTCGCTGTCGCGATCGAGCCGCCCGGCGGGATAGACGCCCGCGACGTCAATATAGTCGGACAGCGTTGCGCGCGTAGTCTCGCTGCCGCGGTCCGTGAACTGGGACAGGACGCCGTAGGGCTTGTTGAAGAGGATGAGACGGCTCACGGGCGGCCCCTCTCGTTGCGGAAAGGCGAAAATACCGAAGGGCGAAGGGAGCGCGTCAAGAAAGAGCCCAAAAGAAAACCGGCGGCCGCTCGGCCGCCGGTCAGAACCTTATGCCGCTTCCTTCTTGCGGCTCGCTTTCTTGCGCTCGTGCGGATCGAGGATTGCTTTGCGCAAACGGATATTCGCCGGGGTCACCTCGACCATTTCATCCTCGTCGATATAGGCGATCGCCTGCTCGAGCGTCATCCGCCGCGGGGGCGTCAGACGGATCGCATCGTCCTTGCCCGTCGAGCGGAAGTTGGTGAGCTGCTTCGACTTCATCGGGTTGACCTCGAGGTCCTCGGGCTTTGCATTCTCGCCGATGATCATCCCTTCATAGAGCGCCTCGCCCGGCGAGACGAAGAGAATGCCTCGCTCCTCGAGGGGCCCGAGTGCGTAGGCGACCGCCTCGCCCGCGCCATTCGAGATGAGGACGCCGTTCTTGCGGCCCTCGATTGCGCCCTTGTAGGGGCCGTATTTCTCGAACAACCGGTTCATGATGCCGGTGCCGCGGGTGTCCGACAGAAACTCGCCGTGATAGCCGATGAGGCCGCGGCTCGGGCCGCTGAAGGTGATACGCGTCTTGCCGCCGCCCGAGGGGCGCATGTCGGTAAGCTCTGCCTTGCGGATCTGCATCTTCTCGACGACCGTGCCCGAATGCTCGTCGTCGACATCGATGACGACGGTTTCATAAGGCTCGGTGCGCTGGCCGTTCTCATCGGTCTGGTAGAGAACGCGCGGCCGGCTGATGCCGAGCTCAAAGCCTTCGCGGCGCATCGTTTCAATCAGAACGCCGAGCTGAAGCTCGCCGCGGCCCGCGACTTCGAAACTGTCCTTGTCGGCGCTCTCGGTGATGCGGATCGCGACGTTGGTTTCGGCTTCGCGGAGCAGGCGATCGCGGATCATGCGGCTCGTCACCTTGCTGCCCTCGCGGCCCGCCATCGGGCTGTCGTTGACCGCAAAGCGCATCGACAGCGTCGGGGGATCGATCGGCTGCGCGGCGATCGGCGTCGTCACGCTCGTGTCGGCGATGGTGTTCGCGACGGTCGCGTTGGTCAGCCCCGCGATCGCGACGATATCGCCCGCGCGCGCCTCTTCGACGGGAACGCGGTCGAGCCCGCGGAAGGCGAGGAGCTTCGACGCGCGGCCGGTTTCGATGACCTTGCCGTCGGCGTCCAAGGCATGGATCGGCTGGTTGACCTTGACCGTGCCCGACTGGACGCGCCCGGTGAGGATGCGCCCGATGAAATTGTCGCGGTCGAGCAATGTCGCGAGAAAGGTGAAGGGACCATCTTCATCGAGCCCCGGCGCGGGAACGTGGTTCACGATCGTCTGGAACAGGGGCTCAAGCGTGCCCTCGCGCGCTTCGGGGTCGGGCGAGGCATAGCCGCCGCGGCCCGAGGCATAGAGGATCGGGAAATCGAGCTGCTCGTCATTGGCCTCGAGCGTCAGGAAGAGCTCGAATACCTCGTCAAGGACTTCGGCGGCGCGCGCGTCGCTGCGGTCGATCTTGTTGACGACCACGATGGGCTTGAGGCCGAGCGCGAGCGCCTTGCCGGTCACGAACTTGGTCTGCGGCATCGGTCCTTCGGCAGCATCGACGAGCAGGATGACCCCGTCGACCATGCTGAGGATCCGCTCGACCTCGCCGCCAAAATCGGCGTGACCCGGAGTGTCGACGATGTTGATCCGCGTCGCATTCTCGCCTTCACCCCATTCGACCGAGGTGCATTTGGCGAGGATGGTGATCCCGCGTTCCTTTTCGAGGTCGTTCGAATCCATCGCGCGTTCCTCGACGCGCTGATTGTCACGAAACGTCCCCGACTGGCGGAAAAGCTGGTCCACGAGAGTGGTTTTGCCATGATCGACGTGCGCGATGATGGCGATATTGCGCAAAGACATGCGGGATAAGCCTTGATGGAAAGGGGCAGCGCCCGGAGCGCCGCGAAACGCCGCGCCCCTAACAGAAGCGCTGCTGCGGCGCAACAAAATTGCCGGGGATCAGCGGGAGGCTCCGCATGGCGAGGACGCGGCGCGATAATCCCCGTCCCATCGGCGGTAACCGGCGGTGTCGATGTAAAAGCGCGCTGCGCTGTAGATACCGAGACCGACGGCATGGCGTTGCCCCGTCCGCGCATGGAGGGCGCAGAGATTTTCGATCAGCTCGGAGCGCGGCATCGGCCGCACCGGAATGAGGTCGAGCGCGGCGAAGCGCAGGTGGCGGCTTGCTTTCGCGCCCTTGAAACAGAGGTTGGCGGCAGGCTCTCGGTAGCCCGAAACAACGCGCACCGGCCCGAAGGCGGGAACGAGATGCTCGCGCAAATAGCGGAGGGTTTTCGCCATCGCGGGCCAGTGCGCTGACGGCGGAACCGCGAAGGGCGCGGCCGATGGGCAGGTTCGCCAGCGCGCGTCGCTGCGCAGGATGTCGGCGAGGGGCAGCACGTCGCCGACTTTATCGCGAGCGAAATAGGCTTCGATCGCCGCAACCTTGGCCTGGGCCGGGCCGCCGCGCCATGTTTCAAACAGGTCGGCCTCGGCCCGCTCGGTCCGCTCTCGAATGGGAAGACCGAGCGCTATCACGATCGCCAGCGCGATCAGTGCGAGCGCCACCTTGCCTTTCACAGCATCGCGACAAGCCGCTCGGCCTCTCGCGCAGCAAGACCTGCCGCGAGGGCCAGATTGGCGTGAAAGTCGGCGCCGCTGCCTTCATTCGCCTCGTCGGTGACCGCCTTGATCGCGGCCCAGGGGAGGCCAAGCCGGGCTGCCGCCTGCGCGACGGCGCCGACCTCCATGTCGACGAGCGATGCCCTGAGGGTTGCCCCGAGGGAAGCGGCGGCATCGGGGCAGGCGATGAAGCTGTCGCCGCTCGCGATCCGCGCGTGAGCGAGGCCAAGTCCCGGGTCGGCCATCGCCGAAAAATGCGTCTCTCCCGGCTCGCCGATCGGCCACTCTCCGGCGCGGTATCGGCGGAACGCACGCGGATGCGCCGCGCCATAATCGTGCTGAACGGCCTCGGCGATCCAATAGGCGCGTCCCGCCTTAGCCCCAAGCGCGCCGCAGGTGCCGATTATCAGCAGCAGGTCCGCCTCTGCGCCGAGCGCGCCCGCCGCGAGCGCGGCGTTGACCTTGCCAAGCCCGGTGGTGGCAATGGTCAGCCGGTGGCCGTGCGCAGCGAGACGGCGGACGGCAAACATATCGCCATCGCGCGTCCCTTCGCGGGGGAAACACGCATCGGCTTCTTCGCTCAGCGCTGCGAGGAGAAGGATGTGCATCGCCCCACCTAGCGGCAGCGCGGTCCAAGCTGCAAGGATTCGCGTGCGGCCGTCCGGCTGCGCTTGCCAAGTGCCGTGCATCGCGCCATCGCTCGCGCCCATGCTATCGCGCATCTTCCCCGACCGCTTCGTGCCCGTGCTGCTCGCAACGATTTGCCTTGCGAGCCTGCTGCCCGTTCGCGGCGAGGCGGTTCCGCTCGCTGAAGGCGTGTCGACGGCGGCCATTGTGCTGCTTTTCTTTCTCAACGGCGTGCGCCTGCCGCGCGACGAGGTGCTGCACGGCATCCGCAACTGGAAGCTGCAGGGCGCCAACCTTGCTTTCTGCTTCGCGGCGATGCCGCTCCTCGGCCTTCTTGCACAGGCCGCGACCGCGCCGCTGGTGCCCGCGACGCTTGCGCTCGGCTTTCTGTTTCTCGGGGTCCTGCCCTCGACGGTCCAGTCAGCGACGGCCGCGAGCAGCCTTGCGGGCGGCAATGTCGCGGCGAGCGTCGTCGCAGCCGCGCTGCTCAACCTCACCGGGGTGATCGCCGCCCCGCTCTTGTTCGCCGCTCTCGCCGGCAGCGCTGCCCAGATCCACGGCGCGGCGGTGCTGCGTATCGCGCTTATCCTTCTCCTCCCCTTCCTCGCGGGCCAGGCAGCCCAGCGCTGGCTGCGCCCGTGGGTGCTCGCGCACCGCGGTGCGGCGACCTTCATGGACCGCAGCTCAATCGCCATCGCGGTCTATGTGGCTTTCTCCGCTGCGGTCGTCGGGGGCATCTGGAGCCTCCTCGACGCGCGTGAGATCGGCATTGCCTTTGGGGCCGTCGCGGCGCTGCTCGCCTTGTCGTTCAACGGCGCGTGGCAGCTCGGCCGCTTCCTCGGACTGACGAGGAGCGACCGCATCACGCTGCTTTTTGCCGGAGCGCAAAAGAGCATTGCGGTCGGCGCTCCGCTCGCAGCGACGCTCTTCCCCTCGGCAACCGCCGGCATGGTGCTGGTGCCGATCCTCGTCTATCATATGGCGCAGCTGATCCTCTCCGCGTGGATTGCGCCCTGGCTCAACCGCGCGGAGAAGGTGTAGTGCTTGAATAACACAGGTCCGCATGCCATATAGGCAGACGGCATCGGGGTGGAAGGAAAAGGAATGAGCGAGAACACCGCAACGGCGACCGCGACCGACGAGCTGAAACTGACCCCGCCCGAACCGCTGCCTCCGCTGGCGCCTGAAAAGGCGGCGGGGCTTGTGCCGCTCTCGACCGAACAGAAGTCGAAGCTGGAAGAACGCGTCGACAGTTTCATCGACGATCTCGTCGCGCAGGACGAGAATTCTCCCGAATTCGGCAAGCGGATCGACCAGATTACCAATATGGGCCGCAAGGAAATGCTCGAGGCGGCGAACCACTCGAACCGCTTTCTCGACCGCCCGATCAAGGCGATGGACCGCGACACCGACATCGGCCAGAATCTGATCGAGCTGCGCACCACGGTCGAACGGCTCGACCCCTCGGCGAACGGTAGATTGCTGACGAAGCGCGGCTTTCTCGACAAGATTTTCGGGAGCAAGATCACCAATTATTTCGCCCAGTACCGCAGCGCCCAAACGCATATCTCGGGGATCCTGACCGCGCTCGCCAACGGCAAGGACGAGCTGTTGATGGACAATGCCGCGATCGACGTCGAGCGCCGCAAGATGTGGGAGTCGATGGGCAAGCTCGAGCAGATGATCCACATCGCCAACACGCTTGACCAGCGGCTCGAGGCAAAGGCCGCCGAGCTCGACGGAACCGACCCTGCAAAGGCGAAGATCCTTCGCGAAAATGCGCTTTTCTACGCGCGCCAGCGCACGCAGGACCTTTTGACGCAGATGGCGGTGACGGTGCAGGGCTATCTCGCGCTCGACCTCGTCAAGAAGAACAATGTCGAACTGGTGAAGGGCGTCGACCGCGCCTCGACCACCACCGTCGGCGCGCTCAAGACGGCGATCACTGTCGCGCAGGCGATGACAAACCAGAAGCTGGTGCTCGAACAGATCACCGCGCTCAACACCACGACCGCGAATATCATCGATGGCACGTCGAAGATGCTCAAGGACAATACCGCGCGCATCCACGAGCAGGCGGCGTCGAGTACCATTCCGATGGAAACGCTGAGCCGCGCCTTTCAGAACATCTACGACACGATGGATGCGATCGATACCTTCAAGCTGAAGGCGCTCGACACGATGAAGACCACCGTGAACGCGCTCGAGGGCGAAGTCGCCAAGTCGAAGGGCTATATCGCGCGCGCCGAGGGCGCGAGCCAGGCGCAGGCGAGTGTCGGCGGTGCGGACAGCCCGCTCGCCGCGCTCGAAGCCTGAGGGCGCAATGACGATGAGCGAGGTCGACCGTACCATCCTTGCGGGACAGGCCGCGATCGAGCGCTCGCGCGAGAGGCGCCGCCCGGTCGGCACCAAGAGCCTGGCGCTTCGCCGTCAGCATCTCTTCAAGAAGATCGGCCGTATCGCGATAGGCTCTGGCGCGGTCCTGATCGCGGCCGCGCTTTTCGGTGCGCTGATCCGGCCCCTCGGGTTCACCGGCATCATGGCGGTGACGCTGCTGCTGATCGGCGTTGCGGTGCTCTTCGGCAAATGGCCGCCCTTTCCCGAGCCGCGCCAGCAGGATCTGCCCAAAACCGATCTCAAGCAGCTCGCGGGGCGCACCGAAATCTGGCTCGAGGCGCAGCGTCCGGCGCTCCCCGCCCCGGCGCGCCAGCTCGTCGACGGAATTGGCGTTCAGCTTGACCTGCTCGCGCCGCAGCTCCAGACGCTCGACCCTTCCGAACCCGCCGCGGCGAACATCCGCAAGCTGGTGGGCGAGGATTTGCCCGAACTCGTCGCGGGCTATCAGCGCATCCCCGCCGGCCTGCGCGGCGAGGCGCACGCCGGACGCACGCCCGACGAGACGCTGGTGGGAGGGCTAAAGATGCTCGAACGCGAGATCGGCGAGGCGGCGCGCAATCTTGCCGCGGGTGAACTCGACAAGCTTGCGACGCGCGAACGCTATCTCCAGCTCAAATATGAGGGACTGGAGGCCGAAGACGGACCGGGCAAGATCGCCTGATCCCTTCTCCCTGAAGCCTGGCGCCAGCGCTGCGCCGCGAACCCGAGCAGGACGAGGGGCAAGGGAAACGCACGCTTCCATTGCGCACGATCCGCGAAAGGCGCGATAAGCGGGGTGGCCGAGAGCAGCCACAGCGCCGCAAGCAGCGCCTCCAGGGCGAGCGCTTCAAAGGCGAAACTTCGCCAGAAGCGGCGCTGCACCTCCCTAAGCGGCCTAGGGCGGCGCCCTTGCAAGGTGCCATTCCGGCCGCAGGCTCTTTACTGCGGCTGCTTCACTTTAAGCCTGATGCCGTCGCCTTGGGCGACCTTGCCGAAAAAAAAGGGAGGAGGGGCAGAGCCTAGGCGAGGGCGCCCCCCGGCCGCGCGAATTGCCTTGCGGCCTTATTCTCGCGAGCGCGGGGGCTTGACCCTGAATTACATCGCCGCGGGGGCGGCGTCCCCGCCGCCCCGCGTCTCGGAGACGCCGCTGGATGATGCGACAAAGCCAGGTGTCGGCAGCAGCTTCCAGACTGCCCCGTCCTTGCTCATCCGCACCAGCAAACGGTCGGATTCCCAAAGTTCGACATGGATGCCATCGCGCTCGTTTCGGGCGACCTGAAAAGCTTGATCCGGGCTGGCCGCCTTGAATTCCACGCGGCGAGGGGGGCCCGACGCATCGTCGAGCAGCAACAAATGATAGGTACGCATTATAGCTCCATTCTGACAAGAGCTAGCGCCACCGGGCTCTCGGCATCAATCGATCGGCTGGCATGTAACGGGTCGACTACGGCACAGGCCGGAACCACGATAAGCCGATCTAGGGTAGGCCCGTAGTCGTCTTGCGAGCATAGCATGAAAAAGTCCGGGAACCTAATCGGCAGTGTTCGCCACCATCCCATCGCCCCGCCGCAGGCCGACTTTCGATCCTCGCCCGCCAACCCGACCTTGAAATCCGTAGATATTTGGGGCGGGGCAGGGCGCTAGAGGTTGGAGGGCGAGGGGCGGAAGGGCACCCCCCCGATCCAGTCCTGATGAGGCCCGGTCGTGGCGAATTGCGGATTCCGATGTGATCGCGCGCAGCGTTCCGATTTGATCGCGCGCAGCGTTCCGAGATGATGGCGCGCGGCGTTCCGAGAATTATCCGCGCAGCGTTCCGATGTGATCGCGCGCAGTTTTCGAGATGGAGAATCCTGATCGTAGGACCATTTTTCCGGTTGTTTAGCGACTGGAGGAATGGATGCCGACGAGGAGGATTGCGATGCGCCATGTGCGCGAGATTTTGCGTCTGAGCCTGGCAGGGCTGTCGACGCGGTTAGTCAGTGAGCGGGTCGGGGTTAGTCCGACGACGGTTCGCGATACGTTGAAGCGGTTCGCGCGCTCGGGGCTGGCATGGCCGGTTCCGGAAGCGATGACCGACGCGGATCTTGAGGCGCGGCTCTATGGCGTCTGCGGTGTGAAGCCTGGTCGGCGCAAGCAGCCGGAGCCGGACTGGTCTGTGGTGGCGCGCGAGCTGAAGCGCAAGCACGTGACGCTGCAGATTCTGTGGGAGGAGTATATCGCGGCGAACCCGGACGGTTACCGGTACAGCCGGTGGTGCGATCTGTTCCGGCGCTGGGAGGGCCGGTTGCCGCTTGTGATGCGGCAAGCCCATGCGGGCGGCGAAAAGATGTTCGTCGATTATGCAGGAGACAAGGTGCCGGTGGTGGTGAACCGCCGAACCGGCGAGGAGCGTGCGGCCCATTTGTTCGTCGCGGTGCTCGGCGGTTCGAGCCTGTCCTTTGCCTGCGCCTCATGGAGCGAGCAGTTTGCCGACTGGATCGAGGCGCACAATGCCGCCTTCGCTTTCTTCGGCGGCGTGCCGCAACTGCTGGTCCCCGACAATGCGAAAGTCGCGGTGATCAAGGCCTGTCACTTCGATCCGATGGTCAACCGTGGCTATACCGATATGGCACGCCATTACGGCACGGCGGTGCTCCCGGCGCGGCCGAGAAAACCGCGGGATAAGGCGAAAGTGGAGGCCTGCGTCAGGATCGTCGAACGCTGGCTTCTGGGCCGGCTGCGCAACCGGATTTTCTACAGTCTGGCCGAGGTGAATGCGGCGATCGCCGAATGCCTGGCTGAGCTCAACGACAAGCGGGTACTGCGCCAGTTCGGCAAGACACGCCGGGAGCTGTTCGAGGAAATCGATGCGCCGAACCTGAAGCCGCTCCCGGCCGAGCCATGGGTCTGTGCGCAATGGAAGCGCTGCCGGGTCGGGCTCGATTATCACATTGCCATCGAGCGCCATCATTACTCGGTGCCGTATCGCTTCGCGCGGCGCGAGGTCGACGTCCGCGTCACCGCGCGCACGGTCGAGATCTTCCTCGGTGGCGAGCGCATCGCCGTCCATATGCGCGCTTCGGGCAACGGGCGGCATACGACGGTTGCCGACCACATGCCCTCGAGCCACCGGCGATACGGCGAGTTGACGCCGGCGAAAATCCGCGAGGAGGCGGCGCGGATCGGGCCGATGCTGTCGCTTCTGATCGAGAAGATCATCGAGGATCGCCCGCACCCCGAGCAGGGCTATCGCTCGTGCGTCGGGAGTATTGGCCTTGCCCGGCGCTTCGGGCCTGAGCGCCTCGAGGCGGCCGCGCTGCGCGCGCTGGAGATCCAGGCGCGCAATTATCCTTCGGTCAAATCGATCCTCGAAAAGGGGCTCGACCAGGTTCCCGTGCGCCAGTCCCCGGAGCGCGCGCCGATCCTGCACACCAACATCCGGGGCTCTGGCTATTACCACTGAGAGGACGACAATGCTCAAACATCCGACACTTGATCAGCTGAACCAACTCGGCCTTTCCGGCATGGCGCACGCGTTTTGCGAGCTCGAACATAATGGCGATGCGACGAGCCTCAGCCATGCCGAATGGCTCGGGCTGCTACTCGATCATGAAGCAACATACCGCAACGATCGGCGTCTCGCCCTTCGCCTGCGCCACGCGAAGCTGCGCCATCATGCTGTTCCCGAAGACGTCGATTACCGTGCGCAGCGCGGGCTCGATCGCCGGCTGTTCGAGAGGCTGCTCAGGGGCGACTGGATCACCGCCCACGAGAACTGCGCCATCATCGGGCCTGCAGGCGTCGGCAAAAGCTGGCTCGCCTGCGCCATGGGCCACAAGGCGTGCCGCGACAATCGCTCCGTGCTCTACACCCGGCTGCCCCGCCTGATCGACGACCTGTCGCTCGCCAAAGGCGATGGCCGGATCGCCAGCCGCATGAAGAGCCTCGCCCGCGTCGACCTGCTCATCCTCGACGACTGGGGCCTGCAACCGCTCGACGGCAATGCCCGCCACCATCTGCTCGAGATCCTCGAAGACCGATACGGCCGCCGGTCAACGCTCGTGACCAGTCAGCTCCCGGTGGCCAGCTGGTTCGACCTGATCGGCGATCCAACCTACGCCGACGCCATCCTGGACCGCCTCGTTCACAACGCTCACCGCCTCGAACTCACCGGAGAATCCATGCGCAGGCAACTCGCCGTCGCAGCAGCTTGACCCGGCCACTAGCAACATGACATCTTTACCCGACGATCAGGTGCTCCAACTGCGCGCGATCAAATCGGAACGCTGCGCGGCATCAGATCGGAATACATGCGCGCGATCGTCGGAATCCGCATGGCGAATCAGCGGCTGACCGCGTGTATCGCGCGATTCATCATCATTGGGAGCGGACCGAGGCACGCGGCGACGGAACAATTGGTCGGATCGCTCGTTGTCGAAATGCCTAAAGGGAGGGTCGTTGCCTTCCCCATTGGGAGAGAGAAAATGAAAAAGTTTCTGACAATATTCGCCATGAGTGGTTCGCTGCTTCTCGTGTCTGCCTGCAATACAGTTGAAGGCGCTGGTCGGGACGTAGAATCGGTTGGTGAGTGTGCCGATGGTGTCCCCGGTAACTGCTAAATTTTATTAACCATTTGGCGAAAGTCGGGATCGTTTTCACCTATTATTGGTGAAGACGGCCCCCTTCCGAAAAAAATTTGCGAATGTTTCCGATCCAGCATTAGGAGCCCCCGCTTAAGGGAAAAGGCCTCCAGATTTCTTCTATCACTATAATGGCCGGCTATTTCCGCCCACCAGATTGCGCGGTCGCCGAGCCTCACGAGCTATTGTTTACCCCCACAGAAGTGGCCGCGGCGGATTTCGAGGAGCCCGCCTGGGGCGGCTTGGCCTCGCTCGTTCTCCAATGACATTTGGAATTATCGCGCATGTGAGATGAGAGATAATTCTTGTGCCTCGCATCGCTATGTGGAATTATCGCGCATGTAAAATGCGAGATAATTCCATGACGATCCATCTGGTTGGCGAGACGATCGATGCCAAGCGCGCGCACCAGCGCGTGCAAGCCGGCGACCTCGTGCAGCTCGTGCGAGGCATATATGTCGATCAAGATGTCGATGCCGACGCCACGATCATGAACCATGCAATCCGCATCGCTCATTATCTCTATCCCCATGCCTATTTGTCCTCGGCAAGCGCCGTGCTGCTTGCACCGACGCGCGATGGCCGGCTCTTTATCAGCGGCAAGCGCAACCAGCGCACGAGGCTGCGCAGCTTGGAGATTGTTCAGAACGAAGCGCCGCCGCAACCTTCGACCGCTTCAGCCGTGATTGGCGACGATCTGGGCGAGCTACGCATCGACGTATCCTCACCCCGGCAGCGTTTTCTGGAAGCCTTTCGCCTGCGCAGCGAGCATGCCAGCGCCCTTACCGCTGAGATGCGCGAACAGATGGCCGCGCGCCTCGTTGAGGAGTATGGCACGCCCAAGGATGCTGCCGATGCAGTCTGGGCGCTAGCGCGCGAAAATGGCTGGTATCGTGAAGGCGAAGGCGCCGAGCGCTTCCTTCTGGCGCGGCCCGGCACAGCCAAAGCGCCCGTCAACAAGGCGGCGCTGGATCTGATGGTCGCTTGGCACGGCGAGCCGCTCGGCCGCCTCACTCATGACGGCTTGGAGTGGCGCTGGAAGCCCGCCCGGCAACCGGGGCCGGTGCTCGTCCGGCAGACAACGCCCGGGAAACTTCCCGCGTTTATCGACTCCCTCTTGCCCGAAGGCTGGCTCGCCCAGGTGCTTCACGAGCGCGACGAGCGTGAGGCGTTGAAGCGTGGGCGGCGTTATATGTCGAACATCACCGTGGTCGAGGCTCGCGAAGAGATGGCGGAGCTGCCGGCGGACGTCCTCACGACGATGCTCGACGGCTTTATCGACGCAGGCCGCTTCACCGGTCGCTACGATGGCCCGGCGCGCGGCGCGATCGAGGAGAGTTTCGAGCAGAACCTCGCGCGCATATTCGCTCGCGCGGAAACGCCGCGCCTGTCGGGTGTCCAGATCAAGGCGCCGATGCATCTGGCGTCCGATGGCGCGCTCGTCCCGGCCATCGATCTGCCATTCACCCATATCCTCAAGCCGGCAGGCACCGCCGGCTTCGAGATGCTGCCGATCGTGGAATGGCTCTGCCTTGAACTTGGCCGAGCCGCCGGCTTTACAGCGCCGGACCTCGCCCTGACGGCGATGCCCGATGGCATGGCCCCAGCCCTCGTCGTAGAGCGGTTCGATATCCGCCAGGGACCGGACGATCAAAGGCGGATCGCGCTGGAGGATTTCTGTTCGGTCCTGGATCTTCCCGCCTCGGCGAAATATGATGGGACGATAGAGCGGATGGCGCGCGGACTGCGGCCGCTGTCGACCGACCCTGCGGCCGATCTCGACATTCTCTTTCGCCGCGCGGTTTTCGCCTGGCTGATCGCCGATGGCGATATGCACCTCAAAAACCTCGCGCTGCTCAAAATCGCTGAACCGGATGCCAAGACCTTCACCTCGGTTCGTTTCGCCCCGCTTTATGATGCAGTCACGACGCGGGTATTTCCGGGCCTTGGCGGCGATCGCATGGCGCTTAAGCTCAACGGCAAGGATGATCGGCTGACGCGCCGAGATTTCATGATGCTGGCGCGAACGATCGGTCTGCCCCAAAGCGATGCGGAGGCGGCGATTACTCGATTGACGGACAGCCTCGCACAAGCCGTGGAAACCGTCCGCCTACCCGCTTTTGCGGCCGAAGCCGAGGCCGCTGCTATAATCCAGGACCAGGTATTGGCCATTGCGGGCGAGCGCTGCAATGCGCTCGCCGACGATTGGGGTTAACTCATGGCGAGGGGCGGAAACTGCATTCGTCCCATCGGCGGCAACGGTCGCACAGTGCGTTCAAACCGGGTCACGACGCGACGATTGGTAATAGGAATATGCCCCAACTGCGGGCATTGTCCTTCTCCCGCCGCGCCCTTGGCCGGCCTTGTTTTGGAAGTCGACCTTGCCAGAACAGGGCCGCGCAAGGCGGTAAGCCGTTGATTTTCTGTGTGAGCGGCCCGAGACATGGGTGACACTCCGTACCGGAGACATGGGTCGTCTTGTCTTATGACTTTTCTGGCGGTTGTGGGCATTAAGGGCTGCCCGATCCGGGGTGGCCACCCCGGATCGGGCGGAAGGGGATGGATCGAAGTTGTCTCGGTCGTGGAGGACCGTCGATTAGTGTGATCACCCCTTTCTTTTCCACCAGACCTGGACGGAAACCAGGGCTTCGGGCCCGGATGACAAGAGTAGGACAGCGGAAAAGATGGACAATCCCATACCCCAAACCATCGGCATCGACATCTCAAAAGCGACCCTTGATGTATATGCCCATCCTGCAGGCTGCGAGCGGCAATTCACCAATACCGCCAAAGGCCACAGGGAGCTGATAGATTGGCTCGGGCAATGGCAGATCGATCGGATCGCCTATGAGGCTACTGGCGCATACCACCGACAGCTCGAGCAGGCTTTATCGGACCTGCCATGCGTCAAGCTCAACCCGGCTCGCGCACGGCGGTTCGCCCAAGCGATAGGCACTCTCGCCAAGACGGATAAGATTGATGCGGTGATTCTGGCCCGTATGGCGACGACGCTCCAGCCTCCCGTACGCCCGGCAAATACGCCCAAGCAAGCCAAGCTCGCCGAATTGATCAGCGCTCGCGATGGCTTGGTCCGTGATAAGATCGCGCTTCAAAATCAAGCGAAGAACCTGACGCTACCTCTCCTCAAGCGTCAGCACAAAAAGCGCCTGGATCAGATTGAGCAGCATATCAAACAGGTCGATGTCGAGCTTGCGACGATCATTGCTGCTGACGCAGAGTTGGCGCGGCGGCACGAAATCATCTCCAGTATTGCCGGGGTAGGCACACGTACCGCCGACCAGTTGGTCGCAACCATGCCAGAGCTAGGAGCACTGGATCCTAAACAAGTCGCTTCCCTTGCAGGCCTGGCTCCCGTCGCCCGTCAATCGGGGCAATGGAAAGGGCGCAGTTTTATTCAAGGGGGACGGGCCAATGTAAGACGTGCGCTTTACATGCCGGCCCTCGTTGCCGCCCGCTACAATCCAGATCTCAAAGCAAAATATCAAAGCCTCATCGCGTCCGGAAAACCGGCAAAGGTCGCTGTGGTCACACTTATGCGCAAGCTCATCGTCATGGTCAACGCGCTGATTAAAGCCGACCGCCTATGGGTTGAAAAACGGGCTTGATCACAACGGAAACTAATTGCGGACACCTTTCGCGGTCTCTTTTTCCAGTTTCGAAGCCTAATGCCTGCCTTGCCGGTTGCAGGGTCGTCTTCGCGGTCGACATGAGTCGCCGCATGATGGAGCTTCGCGGGGTGAGCCTTCCAATGTAACAGGCGCACTCGGCTGAGCCAGCGGTGCATCCTATGTGTCGGAATGGCTCTGCCCACGCCCCGGCAGGGAGGCGACCCAGGCAGTCGAAGGGGCGAGCGCCCGGGACGACTTTACTGCGCGGCTGGTGCACTCCTTTCAAAAAGCGTTCCTGACTTGAGCATCGCATGCATGGTGACGGCGAGCTTGCGCGCCAGCGCGACGGCGGCTCGCTTGAAGCCGATCCGTTCCTTGAGCTGAAGTCCCCAAGTTCGCAGCCGGTTGTCGGCGGTGCTGCGCGTCAGCATCACGGTTGCCGCCTCATAGAGCAGCCCGCGCATATAGCTGTCGCCCCGCCTCGAGATGTGCCCGTCATAGTCGACCTCGCCCGACTGGTAGCGCCGCGTCGTCAGCCCTAGCCAGGCGCCGACGGATCGTGATTTCCTGAAGTTCCCGGGGTCCTCGATCGCCGTGGCAAACGCCGTCGCAGTCACGGCGCCCACCCCTGGAATCGACATCAGGATCTGGCACGCCTCGCTCTTGCGCGCGGCCGTAACGAGCTGCTCGCCCAGCTCTGCTGCGCGCTGGCGGGCCGCACGCCAGACCTCGAGCAGCGGCCGCACGATCGACGCTACTTCCTGCTGGTCGATGAGACGCTCCTGGACATGTCTCTCGAACCGGCTGCCCTTGCCGGCTGGGACAACGAGACCGAAGGTCTTCATCAGCCCGCGGATCTGGTTGGAGAGTTCGGTCGTGATCCTGAGCAGTCGCATGCGCGCGGCGATCAGCGTCCGCGTTTGCATACTGTCAAAGCCCTTTACGCGCACTTCGCGGAAGAAGCCCACTTCGGCGAGCTGCGCCAGGCCATCGGCGTCGTTGGCGTCGGTCTTGTTGGCTGCCATATCCAGTGCTGCCTTCGCATGACGCGCATCGACGCAGATCGCCGGCAGACCCTCCTGCCTCAGCGCATGATAGAACCACACCGACAAAGGTCCGGTCTCGAACACGACCCGCTTTGCGCCAGGCGCATGCTTGCGGATCAACTCGGCGATCAGCTTCGGGTCTGAAGGACACTTTCCGCGCCAGATCCGCTCCCCCGCCCGGCGAATGGAAACGGCAGTGTCTTTCATCGAAACGTCAAGGCCAATATACTCGTCCATGGCTGTTCTCCGTTGATGTTGGGCCCGGCGTCTGATCGTGAGCCCGTACTTCCATCATACTGGGGAACAGCCACTCCTGGCATCACCGCGCGAACCACTAAACCCGCAATTACACCATGTTACACCTCCCGCATGCGATCGCATGCGGGAGGTGTCGATGCCGTGGAAGGAGTGTTCGGTAATGGAAGAGCGTATGCGCTTCGTTGTCCGCCTGCTGGACGGTGAACCGATGAGCGAGCTGTGTCGCGAGTTCGGCATTTCTCGCAAGACGGGCTACAAGATATTCAATCGCTATCAGCACCATGGCCTGGATGCGCTGACCGATCGATCGAGACGGCCCGTCCGTTACGCCAACCAGCTGCCAGAGCCAGTTGAACGAATGATCGTCCGGGCCAAGCAGGATAAACCCCATTGGGGTGCGCGTAAGATCCGTGAGCTGCTGGTCAGGCGCCTCGCCGGCGACGTGCGCATACCCGCGAAGAGCACGATCCATGCGGTGCTCGATCGGCACGGCCTCGTCCAGCGGATGCGAAGGCGCAAGCGCGCAACCGGAACGCCGCTCTCCCAAGGCGCCAAGCCCAACGATCTTTGGTGCGTTGACTTCAAGGGCGAGTTCAAGCTCGGCAATGGCCGATATTGCTATCCCCTCACCGTCACCGACCATGCCTCACGCTATCTGCTCTTGTGCGAGGCACTCGAATCGGTCCGCGAAGACCTGGCCTTTCCGGCCTTCGAGCAGCTGTTCAAGGAGCGTGGCCTGCCAGGCGCCATCCGTTCCGACAACGGCGTGCCCTTCGCCAGCCCCAACGGGCTCTACAACCTCTCCAGACTCGCCGTCTGGTGGCTCAGGCTCGGTATTGAGATCGAACGCATCAAGCCGGGGCGACCACAGCAAAATGGCCGTCATGAGCGAATGCACCTGACGTTGAAAAAGGAGGCAACCAGACCGGCAGGAGCCAACTTCCTCCAGCAGCAGGCGAAGTTCGACGCCTTCACTGCCGAGTTCAACAAAGAGCGACCGCACGAGGCGCTCGGAATGAAGGTCCCTGCCGATACCTATCAGCCCTCAGCGCGCGATTATCACGGCCTCCCAGAGCTGACCTATCCGCTCCACGACAAGGATGTCATCGTCACCTCCTGTGGACGCATCTGCATGCACAGAAAGAAGATCAACATATCGACCGTCCTCGCCGGACAGCGCCTCGGCATCAAGGAAATCGACGAGGGCATCTGGCTCGTCAGCTTCATGCATTACGACTTGGGATATATCGACTTGGAGCAGAAAACCCTGCAAACCCTCGACAACCCGTTCGGCGCGAGGTTGTAACATGGTGTAATTGCGGGTTTAGTGGTTCGCGCGGTGATGCCAGGAGTGGCTGTTCCCCAGTATGATGGAAGTACGGGCTCACGATCAGACGCCGGGCCCAACATCAACGGAGAACAGCCATGGACGAGTATATTGGCCTTGACGTTTCGATGAAAGACACTGCCGTTTCCATTCGCCGGGCGGGGGAGCGGATCTGGCGCGGAAAGTGCCCTTCAGACCCGAAGCTGATCGCCGAGTTGATCCGCAAGCATGCGCCTGGCGCAAAGCGGGTCGTGTTCGAGACCGGACCTTTGTCGGTGTGGTTCTATCATGCGCTGAGGCAGGAGGGTCTGCCGGCGATCTGCGTCGATGCGCGTCATGCCAAGGCGGCACTGGATATGGCAGCCAACAAGACCGACGCCAACGACGCCGATGGCCTGGCGCAGCTCGCCGAAGTGGGCTTTTTCCGCGAAGTGCGCGTAAAGGGCTTTGACAGTATGCAAACGCGAACGCTGATCGCCGCGCGCATGCGACTGCTCAGGATCACGACCGAACTCTCCAACCAGATCCGCGGGCTGATGAAGACCTTCGGTCTCGTTGTCCCAGCCGGCAAGGGCAGCCGGTTCGAGAGACATGTCCAGGAGCGTCTCATCGATCAACAGGAGGTAGCGTCGATCGTGCGGCCGCTGCTCGAGGTCTGGCGTGCGGCCCGCCAGCGCGCAGCAGAGCTGGGCGAGCAGCTCGTCACGGCCGCGCGCAAGAGCGAGGCGTGCCAGATCCTGATGTCGATTCCAGGGGTGGGCGCCGTGACTGCGACGGCGTTTGCCACGGCGATCGAGGACCCCGGGAACTTCAGGAAATCACGATCCGTCGGCGCCTGGCTGGGGCTGACGACGCGGCGCTACCAGTCGGGCGAGGTCGACTATGACGGGCACATCTCGCGGCGGGGCGACAGCTATGTGCGCGGGCTGCTCTATGAGGCGGCAACCGTGATGCTGACGCGAAGCACCGCCGACAACCGGCTGCGAACTTGGGGACTTCAGCTCAAGGAACGGATCGGCTTCAAGCGAGCCGCCGTCGCGCTGGCGCGCAAGCTCGCCGTCACCATGCATGCGATGCTCAAGTCAGGAACGCTTTTCGAAAGGAGTGCACCAGCCGCGCAGTAAAGTCGTCCCGGGCGCTCGCTCCTTGGGTCGCCTGGGCGCCTCCCTGCCGGGGCGTGGGCAGAGCCATTCCGAGACATGGGATGCACCGCTGGCTCAGCCGAGTGCGCGTGTAACATTGGAAGGCTCACCCCGCGAAGCTCCATCATGCGGCGACTCATGTCGACCGCGAAGACGACCCTGCAACCGGCAAGGCAGGCATTAGGCTTCGAAAATGGAAAAAGAGACCGCGAAAGGTGTCCGCAATTAGTTTCCGTTGTGATCAAGCCCGTTTTTCAACCCATAGGCGGTCGGCTTTAATCAGCGCGTTGACCATGACGATGAGCTTGCGCATAAGTGTGACCACAGCGACCTTTGCCGGTTTTCCGGACGCGATGAGGCTTTGATATTTTGCTTTGAGATCTGGATTGTAGCGGGCGGCAACGAGGGCCGGCATGTAAAGCGCACGTCTTACATTGGCCCGTCCCCCTTGAATAAAACTGCGCCCTTTCCATTGCCCCGATTGACGGGCGACGGGAGCCAGGCCTGCAAGGGAAGCGACTTGTTTAGGATCCAGTGCTCCTAGCTCTGGCATGGTTGCGACCAACTGGTCGGCGGTACGTGTGCCTACCCCGGCAATACTGGAGATGATTTCGTGCCGCCGCGCCAACTCTGCGTCAGCAGCAATGATCGTCGCAAGCTCGACATCGACCTGTTTGATATGCTGCTCAATCTGATCCAGGCGCTTTTTGTGCTGACGCTTGAGGAGAGGTAGCGTCAGGTTCTTCGCTTGATTTTGAAGCGCGATCTTATCACGGACCAAGCCATCGCGAGCGCTGATCAATTCGGCGAGCTTGGCTTGCTTGGGCGTATTTGCCGGGCGTACGGGAGGCTGGAGCGTCGTCGCCATACGGGCCAGAATCACCGCATCAATCTTATCCGTCTTGGCGAGAGTGCCTATCGCTTGGGCGAACCGCCGTGCGCGAGCCGGGTTGAGCTTGACGCATGGCAGGTCCGATAAAGCCTGCTCGAGCTGTCGGTGGTATGCGCCAGTAGCCTCATAGGCGATCCGATCGATCTGCCATTGCCCGAGCCAATCTATCAGCTCCCTGTGGCCTTTGGCGGTATTGGTGAATTGCCGCTCGCAGCCTGCAGGATGGGCATATACATCAAGGGTCGCTTTTGAGATGTCGATGCCGATGGTTTGGGGTATGGGATTGTCCATCTTTTCCGCTGTCCTACTCTTGTCATCCGGGCCCGAAGCCCTGGTTTCCGTCCAGGTCTGGTGGAAAAGAAAGGGGTGATCACACTAATCGACGGTCCTCCACGACCGAGACAACTTCGATCCATCCCCTTCCGCCCGATCCGGGGTGGCCACCCCGGATCGGGCAGCCCTTAATGCCCACAACCGCCAGAAAAGTCATAAGACAAGACGACGTTACCCATGTGTCCGGGCTGGACAGGCTTCGGCGTGCGCGTGCTGCCGTCCGGCCTCAAGACGTTCATCGTCCAGTATCGCAACGCCGAGGGCATCAAGCGCCGCATCAATATCGCGCGCTATGGCGTGCTGACGGTCGATCAGGCACGCGACCAGGCCAAGCTCAAGCTGGCGGCCGTGATCGGCGGCGAAGACCCCGCCGATGAGGTTCGCCAGGCGCGCAAGGGAATGACGGTCGAGGAGATGTGCGACTGGTATCTGACCGAGGCTCGGGCGGGCAACATCCTCGGCCGCAAGAACCTGCCGATCAAGAAATCGTCGCTCGACATGGATGAGAGCCGCATCAAGACGCATATCAAGCCGCTCCTGGGCAAGCGGATCGTCAAGCATCTGACGATCGCTGATGTCGAGCAGATGCAGACCGATGTGAAGGACGGGAAGACGGCGAAGCCGCGCAGCGGCGGCCGGGGCGGCATGGCGACCGGCGGCGCCGGTGTGGCGGCGCGCTGCGTCGGCACGCTCCAGGCCATCATCGGGCATGCAAAGCATAAGGGCCTGCTGGACGCTCACCCGACGCAGGGAGCGAAGAAGCTGGCCGGTAAGAAGAAGACCCGGCGCCTGAACGTCGCCGAGATAGTGTTGATGGGCAAGGCGATGGCCTATGCGGAGCGCAATGGCGAAAACCCTGTCGCCCTCGGCGTGCTGCGCACGCTCTTGCTGACCGGATACCGCCGTGAGGAAGGCCAAGCGATGCACCGAGCCTGGGTCAATGGAGCCGGCGGCTATGTGGCATTCCCCGACACCAAGGGCGGCGCGCAGATTCGTGCGATCGGCCCTGCGGCCGTCAAGGCCGTCGAGAGCCAGCCGGTGATCGTGGGCAATCCGCACGCTTTCCCCTCGGAAGTCGGGCGGGGGCCATTCACCGCAGTCAGCGCCTGCCTCCAGCGCGTTGCCAAGCTGGCGGGGATAGAGGGCATTACGCCGCACACGCTGCGCCACACCTTCGGCAGCGTGGCGGGCGATCTCGGTTTCTCGGAGCTGACGATCCGCGCCATGCTTGGCCATGCCTCGCAGAACGTCACCCAAGACTACATCCACATCGACGAGGCGCTCAAGCTCGCCGTGCGGCGAACGTCCGACGAGATCGAACGGCTGCTTGCGGAGGGCGCGGCTAAATCGACACAACTCCAGCTTGCGGCATGAACTTCGGTGAGCCGCTCGACCCGGGCAAAGGGCATGTGTCGATGCCATCAAATGACAGCCGCTGCAATCCGACGAACATGGCCGTTAAACTTTTCAGCGTGTCGTATTCTCGACATAGTGGCAATATCAGCATAGACGACGCGACGTGACTGAGACCCGCAATTTCCTTGGCCGGCATCATTGGCTGTGCGCGTTGCTTCTGGGCGCCACGCTGATCGTAAAAGCCCTGGTGCCCGCGGGTTTCATGCCGGTCGCCTCGAATGGTGTGATCCTCGTCCAGCTCTGCTCGGGTCAAGGGCCGCAGACGATCGTCTTGGAGCTGCCGGGCAAGACCGGCGAACATGACCATGGGGAGCACAAAAAGGCGGAAGCGCCCTGCGCCTTCTCCGGACTGTCCTCGCCCACACTCGCGGCGACCGACGCGCTTCTGCTGGCGATCGCGATCGCTTTCATCATCGCGACGGGTTTCCGCCTTCCGCCGCGTATAGTCCTCTGGCGCGGTATCTATCTTCGCCCGCCCGCGATTGGGCCACCCTCCGCCTGATTCACTCAACATTTCCGCGTTGAACGGCGCCCAATCGGGCGTCCCATGTGAATCAGGATTCCGACATGACGAATTTGCATTTTGCCGCGCGGCGCGCGGCACCTGTGGCGCGTGCTTCTGCCGGCGCTACCGCTTTCAAGACCCGCCTGGCACGCGATATTGCTGCCCCCGCCTTCGTCGCAGCGCTGGCCTGCTGCCCGCTCTCGCCGGCCTTTGCACAGGATGGCATTGTGCTGCCGGAGGTCGATGTGGACTCGGCCAGCGAAGCGCCGTCGACGGGATCGGGCGAAAGGATCTCCTCATCTCGCCTCCGCAACCTTCAGGCCGGCTCGAGTGATACTGCCGCCATTCTTCAAAGCGTGCCAGGTGTCAGCGGCTTCGGCGCCGGGGGCTTTTCGACCCTGCCGGTGATCCGCGGCTTGGAGGCGCAGCGCCTGACCGTGCTCGTCGACGGCGTGGCGATCGCCTCGGCCTGCCCGAACGATATGAATCCGCCCCTGTCCTATACCGATCCGCAGACCGTGGGTGCGATCGACGTCATTACGGGCGTCTCGCCGGTCAGCTATGGCGGCGACAGCATCGGCGGGATCATCCGCGTCGAGAGCGCTCCGCCCCGCTTCGCGAAACAGGGCGATACGCTGCTGACAGGTGAAATCTCGGCCTTCTATCGCAGCAATGGCGATGGCTTCGGCGGTTCGCTTTCAATGACGGCCGCGAGCGACAAGATGAGCCTGACCTATAATGGCTCCTATACCCAGGCCGACAATTTCAAGGGCGGTGGATCGCTGGGCATCGTGCGATCGAGCGAATATGCAAAGACCGATCACAGCCTGAGCCTGGTCGCGCAGGTCGGCAGCGGCTTGGTCGAGCTGAAGGGCGGCTATCATTTCGCGCCCTACGAGGGGTTTCCCAACCAATATATGGACATGACGTCCAACAAGTCCTGGTTCCTGAACGGGCACTATGCAGGCGTCTTCGATTGGGGCAATCTCGATGTGCGGGCGAGTTGGCGCGACACCGACCATGCCATGAACTTTCTCGCCGATAAGGGTGGGACGGCTACTGGCGGAATGCCGATGAACACCGAAGTCCATAGCGCCGGATACGCGGTCCAGGCCGAAATCCTGCTGGGCGGTGCCGGAACGCTGCGTCTCGGCAATGAATTCCAACACCAGTGGCTCAACGATTTCTGGCCGCCCGTCGCGGGAAACATGATGATGGGGCCGAATGCTTTCATCAACGTCAACGGGGGGAAGCGCGATCGTCTCGGCACATTCCTCGAATGGGAAAAGAGCTGGGATCGCGGGTTCACGCTGGTCGCCGGCATCCGCAACGATCAGGTCTGGATGAATACGGGGACGGTCGCGCCCTACGGCACCGGAATGATGCAGATGGCCGACGTGATGGCGGCCGCCGCGTTCAATGCAGCCGACCGCAAGCGGCACGATAGCAATTGGAGCGGCACGTTGCTTGCTCGATATGCGCTGTCGCCTCATGCGGAAATCGAGTTCGGCTATGCCCGGAAGGTGCGTTCGCCGAATATCTACGAACGGTATAGCTGGGGCCGCGGCGGCATGGCGAGCCGGATGATCGGGTGGTTCGGGGACGGGAATGGCTATGTCGGCAACCTCGCGCTTCGCCCGGAAAAGGCGGATACGCTGAGCGCCGCTCTGTCGGTTCATGGCGGCGGCAAGGATGGCTGGTCGCTGAAGATCGCGCCTTATTTCACTCATGTTGACGACTATATCGACGCCGTGAAGCTGGCGGACTTTACCGACACGGCGGGCAGACCGACCGCTTTCGATCAATTGCAATTCGCCAACCAGAAGGCGGAGATTTATGGCATCGACCTGTCGGCCGCCGTCCCGCTCTGGTCGTCCTCATCGGCAGGAAGCGCACGACTGACCGCGCGCGCGAGCTGGTTGCATGGCGAGAACCTGGCGGACCATGGACCGCTCTATCACCAGATGCCGTTCAACGCGGCGCTGGGGCTGGAACATAGGATCGGCGGACTGGAAACCCGGATTGACCTGACCGTCGTCGGCGAGAAGGATCGTGTCGATCCGACCCGCAATGAACCGCGAACGGGAAGCTATGCGCTGCTTGACGTCCAGTTGGCCTATCGCATCGACAATGTGCGATTGACGCTCGGCGCGGACAATCTGTTCGACGCGGCCTATTATGCTCCGCTCGGCGGGATGTCGCTCGGGGATCTGAAGGCGACCGGCGTTCTTCGCCCGGTCCCGGGCCGGGGGCGGTCGGTCAACGCAGGCGTCACGATCTCGTTCTGACGACAATGCGTTCGGAACGAAAATCCTTGGTGCAGGGGCGGGGGACAGGCGATGGCCTGTCCCCCGCCTTGTCGCAGCGTTTGGGCGCGGGTCTGGCTGCTGCAACGTGCTGCCTGGCTTTGCTGGTAGCTCTGGACGCCAATCTTTCAGGCTTGGTGTCGTCGGTGTCGCGCCGGGAAGTGAGCAGCTTCACACTGTTCACGCCAACGCCGCCGCCTCCCACTGTGCCGCCTTCTCGGCCGCGTGAGATCAAGCGGCCGCCCGATCCGCAATCTGGAATGGCAATCGCTTCAGCGCAAACGAGGAAGCAGGCGGCCGCCCCAGCGCCTTCGCCGGTGGGTGCCCCGCTGTCATCGACGTCGCCACCGACGCCCTTGATGCCTTCAATCGACGGGCCTTCGCGGACCAATTTTGCCGTCGATCCTGCGCCGGCCCCTGACAGCAAGGCCGAAAGCGTGCTCGCGTCCTATCAGGGTCAGCTCTGGGCACGAATTTCAGCGCGCAAGCCCAGGGGGCTAAACCTGTCCGGCGTCGCCATGGTGCGCTTTGCCGTCGGTCGTGCCGGCGAACTGATTTCCGTCGAGCTTGCGGCATCCAGCGGAAACGCGGCGCTGGATCGTTTAGCGCTCCGGACGGTCCGCAATGCTGGTCCCTTTCCACCGCCTCCCGCGACGGTGGAAGGGGACCAGCTCGTCTTCACGATCCCCTTCAGCTTTCATTGAGGGCGCTGAGCGGGCGGCACGTCCTCGATCGTCAACGTGGCGACACGCACCCTTTCCAGATAGGATACGCGGCTGTCGTCCCCGGCCTTGATGGCGGCCTGTGCTTCGTCGACAAGCACTTGTCCGGCTCGCGGCCCATGTTCTTCGAGAAGCGCCTGCGCGGTCATGATTTCATCGGTCAGGATTGCCTCATTGCCCGCGTCGCCCGCTTTCAGTCGCAGCGACAGTTTCTTTCTATCCATTATGTCGTCCTCCCCCAGATATGCCGATCACGCGCTGGCGCTTACCAGCCAGGCCTTGGCGCCCATGCGAACGCCGTCATCGTCGCGGTTGCGCTCGAACAGCGCGGCAAGATCCCGCTGAATGGCCTCACGCACCTCTGCGCCGCTCGGCCGAACGAGATCGCCGATGTGCATTCCGTCCAGCACGAAACGCGCGGCGCTCTCGGCATCGCTGCCGGGTCCGCCAATGCGCTGATCGCCGGTCCAGACATCGAACTTGATGTCGGAGAATCCCGCGCTTTGCAGAAGGTCGATCGCATAGTCCTGTTCGGCCAGCGCGAATGGCCCCGGCGCACGCGGCTGAGGCGTCGGCAAGTCGATTTGCTCGCTGAAGACTCCCATGATGCTGCGCTGCCAGGGATTCTCGGCGACCGGCGCCCAGACCGCAATGTCGAGCCGCCCGCCTTCGCGGAGCATCCGGCGCAGATTGGCGAAGGCAGGGTATGGCTGGGCGAAGAACATCGAGCCGAAGCGCGAGAACAGCCGATCGAACGGCGCTTCCTCCGGCATGGCTATCGCCGCATCGCCTTGCTCGAAGCGGATATTGGCGAGGCCTGCGCGCGTTGCCCGTTCGCTCGCGGCCGCCACGAGATCGGCCGATATGTCGAGGCCCAGCGCAAATCCGGTATTCCCGACGGCCGCGGCGATCTGCCGGGTCGTCCAGCCTCCGCCGCACCCAACGTCGACCACCGTTTCGCTGGCGGTATAGGCGGCCTGGGCGAGCAGCGCCTTGCCGATCGGCTCGATCATGCTCTCGAAACGGTCGAGCTGGGCGAGCCAGCGCGTGCCTGCCTGGCCTGCCCAATCATGCGCGGCAAGGCTGTCCAGATTCTCGCCAGCATCGTCCATCAAAGTCCTCCCATCATAGTTGCGAAAAATCAATTCCAGATTGCGGCCGCGCTGCGCCACAGCATGTAGGCGGCGACCACGAAGATCAGCAGGGCGAAGATCGTATTGAGCGCGCCCTTGTGACCCGACAGCCGGTGCGAAAGTGCTGCGCCGGTGATACCGCCGACGATGCCGCCGCCGATGAACACCGCGGCAAGTCCCCAATCGACCAGCCCGGAAAAGGCATAGTTGAGCGCGGCCGTAAGACCGAAGGCCGTTACCGCGACCAACGACGATCCGACGGCATTGCGCATCGGCATCCCCGTCGAAGCCATCAGCCCCGGAACGATCAGGAAGCCCCCGCCGATGCCGAAGAAACCGGAGAACAGGCCGGTGGCGCTGCCATAGCCAATCACCTTGGGCGCGTTCTCACGGCGGCACTGGACATCGGGATTGCCGGGATCGCCGCGCTTCTTCAGCATGAGTGCGCCGACCAGGATCATCAACAGCGCGAACAGGAACAGCAGCTTCTGGCCGTCGAAGGCCTTGCCGAGCGTCGATCCGGCATAGGCCCCCGCGACGCCGGCGGCGGCGAACATGCCCGCGCAGCGCCACTTGATCGTGCGCTGACGGGCATGGGGAACGAGATTGGCGCCGGCATTGGCGGCAACCGCGAGCGCGCTGGTGCCGATCGCGACATGGGGCGAGGCGACGCCGACGAGATAGACCATGAGGGGGACGGCGAGGATCGACCCGCCGCCCCCCACGAGGCCGAGCGTGAAGCCGACGAGCGAACCCGATCCGGCTCCGAGCAGATATTGGACAGGTTCGAGCGTCATGGCCTTACAGCGTGTTGACCGGGAGCTTCAGATAGCTGGTGCCGTTGTCTTCCGGCTCCGGCATGTGACCGCCGCGCATGTTGACCTGAATGGACGGCAGGATCAGCCGGGGCATTCCGAGCGTCGCGTCCCGCGTCTCGCGCATGGCCACGAACTGGTCCTCGCTCACTCCATCGCGGACATGGACATTATGTTCGCGCTCCTCTCCCACCGACGTCTCCCAGGCATAGGTGTCGCGCCCAGGGGCCTTGTAGTCGTGGCAGAGATGCAAGCCCGTCTGATCGGGCAGCGAGAGCAGGCGCCGGATGGACCGGAAAAGCGTGCGGGCGTCTCCACCGGGGAAGTCCGCGCGGGCCGTGCCATAGTCGGGCATGAACAGCGTGTCGCCGATGAACGCCGCATCGCCGATCACATAGGTCATGTCGGCGGGGGTGTGGCCGGGAACATGCAACGCGATCGCCTCGATCGACCCGACCTTGAAGCGGTCGCCGTCATCGAACAGGCGGTCGAACTGCGAGCCGTCGCGGGCGAAACGCGTGCCCTCGTTGAAGATCTTGCCGAACACCTCCTGCACTGTGAGGATATGACGGCCGATCGCGAGCGTGCCTCCCAACTTCTCCTGAAGATAGGGCGCGGCTGAGAGATGGTCGGCATGAGCGTGCGTCTCGAGCAGCCATTCGACCTCAAGACCTTCGCTATGGATATAGTCGATCACCTTGTCAGCCGACGCGAAGGACGTGCGCCCCGAAGCCGGCTCGAAATCGAGCACGCTGTCGATGATCGCAGCCTTGGCGGTCGCGGGATCGGAGATGACGTGGGTCACGGTGAACGTGTTCTCGTCGAAGAAGCTGCGGATGACCGCGGGCCGCGCATTGCTCGCGGCCTCGACAATGCGGGCGGCTTCACGGATTTGCGGATCGGTCATGGCCTTGTCCTTTCATTCGATAAGCGGGTGTGCCGGCTTCGCGCTAAGGGGGAGGGGCGCGCGAAGCCGGCCCGACCGGCTCAGAGTGTCTTCTTGCTGAAATACCAGTCGGTGTAGTCGTAGCCCTCGTCCTTGCGCGCCTTGGCGGCCTCGGCGGTCGCGGGCGGCGGCACGATCACGGGTTCACCGGGCTGCCAGTTTTCGGGCGTCGCGACCTTGTTCGCGTCGGACGTCTGAAGCGCGGTCAGCAGGCGGACGAACTCGTCGACCGAGCGGCCGTTCGACATCGGGTAATAGACCATTGCCCGGATGACGCCTTCGGGGTCGATCAGGAAGGTCGCCCGCACGGCGGAGGTGTCCGACGCGCCGGGATGGATCATGCCGAAGGCCCTGGCGACGTTCATCGACAGGTCGTCGATGATCGGGAAGGTGATCTCGACGCCGAACTTCTCCTCGATGCTGCGCATCCAGGCGATGTGCGAATGCACGGAGTCGATGGAGAGGCCCAGCAGCTCGCAATTGAGCGCCTTGAAGCGATCGGCCGCCTTTGCGAAGCCCATGAACTCGGTCGTGCAGACCGGGGTGAAGTCCGCGGGGTGGGAGAAGAGGACCAGCCACTTGCCCTTGTAATCGTCGAGCGAGCGTTCGCCGTGGGTGGTCTTTGCCTTGAAGGCCGGCGCCGGTTCGTTGATCCGGGGCATGGAGGGGGCGGCCACGTCTGTCATTTTATCGTCTCCTGTGAGTGAGCGGGTGACAGACATTAGATACACATTTCTATTAATCGTGAGAACACGATAAACCTAATTCCTCTGATCGGATTTTTCAATCTTTTCCGAAAGCGGCGGCAAAGGCCGGATTCGCGGCGCGCAAAAGCGGGCGCGCAAACGCTTCAAAGCATCATTTAATCTAATTTATAGGGTGATCGCGGCCCGAATCAGGCGGCGGCGAGAGCCTGTCTTACCCATGCGACGAGTCGCGCGCGGTCCATCGCCCCGGCCTGACGTGCGATCTCGCGGCCGCCCTTGAAGAGTATCAGCGTCGGGATCGACTGGATGCGGTAGCGCCCCGATATGCCCTGCTCGGCCTCGGTATCGACCTTCAGCAGACGGACATGCGGTTCCAGTTCGGCGGCGGCCGCCTTGAACGCCGGGGCCATCGCGCGGCACGGCCCGCACCAGCTTGCCCAGAAATCCACGAGAACAGGCAGACTTCCGCGCCCCACATGGCGGTCGAAGGCGGTGGCGTCGACATCGACAGGCTGGCCCTGGAACAGCGGCATCGAGCATCGCCCGCAATTGGGCGCAGCGCCGATCTTCGCAGCCGGAACCCGGTTGATGCTCGCACAGACCGGGCAAACCACAAGCTGGGACTCGGACATGCGGACATCTCCTATGGAACGCTATCGCTGCTTAATCGTTTACCCGCATGATGTAACCGTGTAAGAAAGGGGGTTCAAGACTTGCCTCCCTTCAGGAGTAGGAAATTTGAATCCCAGCGCAAATGAGAGTGGCGTCTGTTCGCCGGTCCAGATCGGCGATGCCGCGCCCAATTTTCAGGCGCGCACGACCCTGGGCGAAATGAGCCTGTCCGACTATCGCGGCCGCTGGGTGTTGCTGTTCTCCCACCCTGCGGACTTCACGCCCGTCTGCACCAGTGAATTCGTCGCGCTCTCGCGCGCCGGGGAGCGGTTCAAAGCGCTCAACTGCGCGCTTGTCGCGATCTCGGTCGACAGCCTCTATTCGCACCTCGGATGGATACGGGCGATCCATGAGCATTTCGGTGTCACGGTTGGTTTTCCGATAGTCGAAGATCCCTCGATGGTCATCGGCCGTGCTTACGGAATGATCGCCGACGATGCGCCCGACGCGGCGACGCTCCGTGCGACCTTCTTCATCGACCCCGACGGCATCGTTCGCGCCAAGCTCTGCTATCCCGCCACTATTGGCCGCTCGGTAGAGGAGCTGCTGCGCGTCGTCGCCGCGCTACAAATGGTCGACAGCGACAATGTGGTCACGCCCGAAGGCTGGCGCCCTGGCGATGACGTGCTGCTCCCGCCCTATCAGGATCAGGATTCCGCGCTCGATGCGGCAGGCGATGCCTGCTGGTTCCACCGGACGCGGCCCGACAAGCACAAAAAGGCAGGCAAGTGACGACATTCACCGATAGCGAACTCGATGCGATCACCGACATTCTGAAGGCGCTCGGACATGACGTGCGGCTAAAGCTCATGCGGACGCTGCTCGAGAATGGCGAGAAGTCAGTCGGTGAACTCGAAACCATGACCGGCATCGGCCAACCGGGCCTGTCGCAACAGCTTGCCATCCTGCGCAAAGCGGAGCTGGTGCAGACGCGCCGCGATGCTAAGCTGGTCTTCTACAGCCTCGCGCCGGATGCGCTGGAAAGCACGGCAAAGCTGCTCTGCGCCTTGTCGGGCATTTCCGCGAAGGACGTGCAGCCCGGCGTGAAAGGCGCGGGGTCGCGCGCACGGGGATCGGCTGCAACCTTCGCCCGGATCTTGTGATCGCGCGTCATTGATAGGCTGGGGGACATCGGATCGGCCGCTTCGTCCCCGGACACCGGCCATCATAGGAGACGCAGGATGACGCAGGATTCCGGCAAGGGCGCAAAGCCTGACGATCCAAAAGAGAAACCGCCCAAAGCGGGCCGCAAGAAGCCCGGTGCGGGCAACACCGGGAAGAGCGGCAAGCCCAAGGAAGCCGCACCGCTCGATCCGGTCGAGGAAGCGGGCATAGAGTCTTTCCCGGCGAGCGACGCTCCAAGCTGGACGCCCTGATCCGTGGCTGGTCTGATACGGGCGACCGCCCTCGTATCGGCGGCGCGGCGGCTGTTCCGGTCCAGCGAAGCCAGCCTGATCCTGCTTTCGGTCGGCGTCGGTATCCTTGCCGGCTTGTTGGCCTCGCTTCTGGGCAAAGCCGCCTGGATCATGCAATCGCTGCTCTACGGCCTCGGCACGGACCTCCGGTTGAGCGGCCTCGTCTCGATTTCGCCCGCTCGCTTGCTGGCGCTGCCGATCGGCGGCCTGGTGCTGGGTGCGCTAGTGCTGTTCACACGCCGCAAGAAACGCACCTCGATCGACGTCGTGGAAGCCAACGCGCTTCATGGCGGGCGGATTCCCCTGCGCGATACCACGATGGTCTGCGGACAAACGCTGATCTCGAACGGCTTTGGTGCATCGGTCGGCCTCGAAGCCGCCTATGCGCAGGCCGGGGGCGGCATCGCCTCGCTGATCGGACAATGGCTCAATCTGAGGCGCGGCGATCTGCGTGTGCTGGTCGGCGCCGGATCGGGCGCAGCGATCGGGGCCGCCTTCGGCGCGCCGCTGACCGGCGCCTTCTATGCTTTCGAGATCGTTATCGGCGCCTATACCCCGGCAAGCATCGCCCCTGTCGTGGCTGCGACGATTTCCGCGGTCATCACCGCCAGGACGCTGGGCGCAACCCCCTATCTGATCGCGGCGCAAAGCAGCCAGCATCTCTCGGCCGCGAACTATATCCTCTACGCAGGGCTGGGGCTGATCGCGGCCCTGCTCGGCATCGCCATCATGCGGCTCGTCTCGCTCGCGGAAGCGGGGGTTCGGCGCACCGCGATTCCCGAATGGCTGCGGCCCGCTCTGGGCGGCGCTATCCTGATCCCGCTCGCGCTCACGACACCGCATGTCTTGTCGGCAGGTCACGGCGCGTTGCACCTGACCATCGCCGGCAATATCGCGCTGGGCGCCTTGATCCTGATCTTCGCGCTCAAGTCGCTCGCGTCGATCGTCTCCCTCGGCTTCGGCTTTAGGGGCGGTCTGTTCTTCGCCTCGCTATTTCTCGGCGCGGTGCTGGGACAGATATTCGCGCGCCTGTGGGCGTTCGTCCCCGATGGCATTCCCCTGTCGCCGATGGATGCTTCGCTGGTCGGCATGGCCGCGCTGGCGGCCGCGGTCGTCGGTGGCCCGATGACCATGTCCTTCCTCGTTCTCGAAGCCACGCATGATTTCGAGATCACGGCGGTCGTGCTGACGGCCGCGCTCTGTTCGAGCACGCTAGTCCGCGAGCGGTTCGGCTATTCCTTCTCCACCTGGCGCCTGCATCTGCGTGGCGAGGTGGTTCGCAGCGCGCGCGATATTGGCTGGATGCGAACGCTCACCGCGCGGCGCATGATGCGGACCGCGCCCGCCACCGCGTCGCCGGCGATGCCGGTCAAGGCATTTCGCGAGCATTTCCCGCTCGGTTCGACAAGCCGCGTGCTGCTTCAGGACGAACAGGGTCACTATGCGGGCCTCGTTCCCACGGCGGCGGCCTTCGCCGATCCGGCGCAGACCGAAAGGCCGGTGTCCGACTTCGCAATCCTCAAGGATGTCACGCTTTCGCCGGATATGTCGATCGTGCCGATCATGGAGCTGTTCGACAGCAGCGCGGCCGACGATCTTGCCGTGGTCGATGCTCAGGGCCGGATCGTGGGAATGCTGACTGAACGCTATGTCCGCAAACGCTATGCCGACGAGCTGGATCGGGCGCAGCGCGAACTCTACGGCGAGGATTGACTTGAGCCGCCGATCTCAAGGATCGACCCGTCATCCTTGCCGGCAAGCGCCAGCAACGCTCCCCTGTGGCTCACGACGACAAGGCCGGTTCCGGTATCGCGAAGCCAGGTGTCGAGCCGGCGTGCAAGCCGCGCTTCCGTCACCATGTCGAGGCCTTCGCTCGGCTCGTCGAGTAACAGCCACGGCTTCGCCGCGAGGACCGCGCGCGCGATCGACAATCGTTTGCGTTGCCCGCCCGACAGGCGCGCGCCGCCATCGCCGACCCATTGGTCAAGCCCGTGCGGCATGGTGCGGACGTCAACCGCGAGGCAGGCCACTTCCAGCGCTGCCCAAAGCTGTTCATCGCTGAGGCCAGAGCGGGCGACACGCAGATTGTCACGCACTGTTCCCGACAGGAGCTGCGCATCCTGCGGCGAGAGCGCGAAGGCCGCTCGCACCGTCTCAGGCGGCAGCGCCTCGATAGGCTGACCATCAAGGCAAATGCCTGAATTCCGATCCGGCGGACGAATGCCTGCCAGCGTTTCGAGCAGGCTGGTCTTGCCGCTGCCGGATTGTCCAGCAATCCCCAGGCGCTCGCCAGATTCGAGCCGCACATGCACACCACCTCGATCCAGGGCGATGCTCTGCCCGATCGGCCCGGATGCACTCTTCGCCGGGATGGGAGCACTATGCGGCCCCGCCATGTCCTCCAATCGCGCGAGGGCGGCCGTCACCAGCGCGCCCCGCGACACACCCCGAATATAGCCTGACAAGGCCTCGATCGCGCCCGCCGATGCCAGCACGGCGAGCACCGTCATGGGCAAAGGGGCGTTGGAGATCGCGAGGACCGCGCCCATCGCGATACCCCCGCAAAGGGTCAGCCCGGCGTCGATGACCGCTTCGCCGCGCGCGAAACGGCGCCGTGCCCGGTCCAGTTCGGCCGTCTCGACGGCAAGGCTCCGCTCGATCGCCGGGGCCAGGTCATAGGCCAGGATTTCGGGCGAGGCCGACGCATAATCGACCATGCCAGCCTTCAATCGCGCCAGCGCCGCCGCAATGTCAGTGGCGGCGATCGTGAGCAAACGGGGCGTCGCCAGATTCGCCCACAAGGCGAGGCCGGCGATCAGCGCCAGCAAGGCAAGGCTGGCCCAGGGACTGGCAAGCCATGCGAGGACGAGGCCGATCACCGCGCCGGCAAGGGCGGCGGGAAGCGCGGGCCTGCGGACCAGGCTGTCTTCGAGCGCGCCGATGTCCTGCACGAGCCGGGTCACGGTATCGCCCGCTGATACGGCCCGCACATCGCGTACCGACAGGATGCGGTCGAACAGGCGCGCGCGGACCGTGGCGAGCGCCATCAAGGCTGCGCGATGGCCATAAAGGCGTTCGCCATAGCGCGCCGTCGTCCGGACGATCGCGAGCAGCCGGATCATCGCGCTCGGCACGAGATAGTTGAAGCCCTGCGCAGCCAGCACCCCGCCAAGGCCGGCAAGCGCGGCGCCGGTGATGAACCATCCCGACAGGCCCAGCAGCAGGACCGCGGCGATCGTCGCGGCGGCGGCGAGCGCGCCGGCGATGCGGAAAGCGCGGCGCTCGGGGGCGATGGCTTCGGCCAGTAGCCGGTCCATATCCGCGCGGCTCATGCCAGCACCATTTCGCTATCGGCGATCGCGGCCAGCTCGGCGCTGTGCGTCACCATGAGGACCGTGCGGCCCGTGGCGGCCGAAGCCAATATCCCGGCAATGTCAGCCGCCGACCTCGCATCGAGATCCGCCGTCGGTTCGTCGAGCAGCCAGAGCGGCGCGTCTTTCAGAAGCACTCTTGCGACGCCGACGCGGCGGCGCTCGCCTCCCGACAGACCCGATCCACGGTGGTCGAGCGGCAGGGACATGCCTTGCCCGCGCGCCTCGATCATCGGTCCAAGCCCGGCAGAACGGGCAGCAGCTTCAACTTCGGAGTCGTCGGCTTCCGGGCGCGCAAGGCGGATGTTGTCGGCGAGCGTTCCGGGGATGAACGCGACCGATTGTCCCGCCCAGCCTATATGGCCGGGAAGCGCGACGGTTGCCGCGTCTCGGCCGTCGATGAGAATCCGTCCCCTGCCGATGGGCGCAAGCCCTAGCAGCGCGTGCAGCAGGCTGGACTTGCCGATGCCGGTAGCTCCGCGCAGCGCGAAAGTGGTGCCTGCCGCGACGTCCAGCGTGAACGGACCGATAGCCGTCTCGCCATAGTCGATGACCACGCCGTCGAAGCGCAGCGCGGGCGGAGCCTCGATCGCGCGAGGGGAGGAAGCCGGGGACGGGGGAGCGATCTTTTCCAGGCGTTCGACCGCGGCCTTTCCGACCTGCTTGTCATGATAGGCGGCTGCGAGGCGGCGCATGGGGAGGTAGAATTCGGGCGCGAGGATGAGAACGAACAGGGCTTGGCCCAGGGTCAGCGTCTCAGGCGCGGGGAAAGGGAGGATGCCCAGCAGGTTGAAGCCGCAATAGAGCGCGACCAGCGCCACCGAGAGCGCGGCAAAGAATTCGATGATGGCGCTCGAGACGAAAGCGATCTTCAGCACGTCGACCGTGCGGGTCGCGACCTCGCCGGTGGCGTCGGCAAGATGGCGGCCGATGCGGTCCTGCGCGCCGAAACCGACGATCACGGGGAGCGCACGCACGCGGTCGACGAACAGGCCGGACAGGCGGCTCAATGCGTCGAGCTGGCGGGCAGCGGCGCGCGCGGCGGCGGTGCCGGCGAGCGCCATGCCAAGCGCGAACGGCACGAGCGTCGCAAGCATGATCGCACCGGCCACCCAGCTTCCGAAGGCGGCGGCAACCGCAATGACGAGGGGCGACAGGACCGCCGCGCGGCGGAGAGGCTGGAAGCGGGCATGGAAGCCGCCCAGGTCTTCGATCCGGTCGACAGCATCGGCCACCGCCTCACCCAGCATCCGGCGATCTCCCGGCGCCGCGACGAGGATGCGGGGATAGACCCGATTCCGCCAGCTTGTCTTGGCACGGACCGCCGCGGCCTCGCCGGCGTCGGTCGCACCGATCTGTATCGCCGCGCGCAGCACAGCGGCCACAATCAATCCGCTGACGTCGAGCAGCAAAGCGTCATGATCTCCACGCGCCGCCGCCGCCACGCCGGCAGCAAGCGCGCCCGCCACAAGGATTGCCGCGCCGCTATCGGCGGTCCAGAAAAGGGCCGCGCCCCGTCGATCAAATCGGTTGCTCATATACTCAGTTACGAGTAATGGCTAATCATAATCTTTTCAACCGACTCAAGGCAAGCATGACAAGCCGGGCCGGAATGCAAGGAGTCTTGCCATGGACATGGCCGTGATCGAACTCTCCCGGCTGCAATTCGCGCTGACGGCACTCTACCACTTTCTTTTCGTCCCCTTGACCCTCGGCCTCTCCTTCATGCTCGTCATCATGGAGAGCATCTATGTGATGACGGGCCGCGAGATCTGGCGCACCGTCACGCGCTTCTGGGGAAAGCTGTTCGGTATCAACTTCGTGCTCGGCGTCGCCACCGGCATCACCATGGAATTCCAGTTCGGCACCAACTGGTCATACTATTCCCACTATGTCGGCGACATCTTCGGCGCGCCGCTCGCCATCGAAGGGTTGATGGCCTTCTTCCTCGAGGCGACCTTCGTCGGCCTCATGTTCTTCGGGTGGGACAAATTGTCCAAGCAGGCCCACCTCTTCACCACCTTCATGGTCGCATTGGGATCGAACCTCTCGGCGCTGTGGATTCTGATCGCCAATGGCTGGATGCAACATCCGACCGGCGCCCGCTTCAATCCCGCGACGATGCGGATGGAAGTTTCGGACTTCATGGCGGTGCTGTTCAACCCCGTCGCGCAGGCGAAATTCGTGCATACGGTAAGCGCCGGCTATGTCTGCGCCTCGGTCTTCGTGCTCGGCATCTCGGCCTGGTATCTGCTCAAGGGCAAGTGGGTTGCCGTCGCAAAGCGCAGCTTCACCGTAGCGGCGGCCTTCGGCCTAGCCTCCTCGCTATCGGTCGTCGTGCTGGGCGACGAGAGCGGTTATGCGCTGACCGACAACCAGAAGATGAAACTCGCCTCGCTCGAAGCCATGTGGCACACCGAGCCGGCTCCTGCGGGTATCGCTATCTTCGGCATCCCAAGCCTGGAAGGGCGCGAAACCCGCTATGAAGTGAAGATCCCCTATGTGCTGGGCCTGATCTCCACGCGCAGCCTGACCGGCGAAGTCTCGGGCATTTTCGAGCTGGTCGCCAAGGCGCAGGATCGCATCGAACATGGGATCAAGGCCTATGACGCGGTTGAGCGGCTGAAGGTCAATCAGAACGACATGGCCGCCCGCGCTGAGTTCGAGGAAGCCAAGGCCGATCTCGGCTATGCGATGCTGCTCAAGCGCTTCGTTGCAGATCCGCGCCAGGCGACGCCCCAGGACATCGAGAAGGCGGCATGGTCGACTGTGCCGAACGTGCCCGTCATGTTCTGGGTCTTCCGCGTCATGGCGGGCCTCGGCTTCTTCTTCATCGCCTTCTTCGCTGCCGCCTTCTGGATGGCGTCGGTGCGGCGTTTCGGCTGCGACAACGGCTTTTGCCGCACCTTCATGCGCGCAGCGGTCTGGATCATTCCCTTGCCGTGGATCGCGATTGAATTTGGCTGGCTGCTCGCTGAAATCGGCCGCCAGCCCTGGGCGATCGAAGGCGTGCTGCCAACATTCCTTGCCGCCTCGAGCCTGACCGTCGCGCAGCTCTGGACGACGATCGTCGGCTTCACGCTGCTCTACGGCGCTCTCGCGGTGATCGAAGTGCGCCTGATGCTGGCGGCTATCCGCAAGGGGCCTGACGAGCATCGCGCGCCTGCGCCGGCACTAGCGTCGCCGAACGGCTACGCTCCCATTCCTGCCGAATAAGGAGAACAGGTCATGGCACCTCCCATCGACTATGAAACGCTCCGGCTGATCTGGTGGCTCCTGATGGGCGTCCTCCTGATCGGCTTCACCCTGACGGACGGCTTCGATCTTGGCACTGCCGCCCTTTTGCCGTTCGTCGCGAAGACCGATGCCGAACGCCGAATGGTCATCAACTCGATCGGCGCGACGTGGGAGGGGAACCAGGTCTGGTTCATCCTCGGAGGCGGCGCGATCTTCGCGGCATGGCCGTTCGTCTATGCGGTCAGCTTCTCGGGCTTCTACCTCGCGATGTTCCTCGTCCTCGCGGCGCTCATCCTGCGGCCCGTGGGGTTCAAATATCGCTCGAAGAAACCCGATGCCGCATGGCGCTCGCGCTGGGATTGGGCGCTGTTCATCGGCGGGTTCGTGCCCGCGCTGGTGTTCGGCGTCGCGGTCGGCAATGTGCTGACCGGCATTCCCTTCCGCCTCGATACCGATCTGCGCTCCTTCTATGAGGGGAGCCTGCTCGGCTTGTTCCACCCCTTTTCGCTGGTCGCCGGCCTGCTCTCGGTCGCGATGATCGTGCTGCACGGCGCGAGCTGGCTCGCGATCAAGATCGAGCGCGGCGCGGTCCACGATCGCGCCCGCACCTTCGGACAGGTCGCGGCGATCGCCTCGATCCTGCTGTTCGCGCTCGGCGGAGTGATGATCGCCACCATGGGCTATGGCTTTCGCCTGACGCACGGCGCCGATCCGTTCGGCCCCTCTAACCCGCTGCTGTCGGGAACGGTCGCGGCACCGGGGGCCTGGCTCGACAATTACCGGGCATATCCGTGGATGCTGATCGCGCCCATTATCGGCTTCGTGGGGCCGCTGCTGGCATGGATCGGCATCCGCAAGGGCCGCGAGGCGCTGGCGTTCGGCGGCTCGTCGATCGGCGCCGTGGGTATCATCTCGACGGTGGGCCTCTCGATGTTCCCCTTCATCCTGCCCAGCTCGATCGATCCGGCCTCGAGCCTGACGGTGTGGAACGCCTCGTCCAGCCATGTGACGCTGTTCATCATGCTGGCGGTGACGGTCGTCTTCCTGCCGATCGTGCTCATCTACACGGCCTGGGTCTATAAGGTGCTGTTCGGCCGCATCACGCTGCGGGACGTCGACACCAACCCCGACTATTACTGAAAGGAACGACTTCGATGTGGTATTTCAGTTGGGTATTGGGTGTCGGCCTCGCCGTCGGTTTCGGCATCCTCAACGGCATGTGGCACGAATTTCATTCCGACCCCGATGACGACGCGGCCGCCTGAAGGCCGATCTGATGATTAGCGTCGGCCCTCTCGCGCTGGCGTTGGAGCGGCTGTTCGCGGTCCTCGGAATCATCGTCTTCATGGCGGCCGCGAACTGGATTGCCCGTCGCCACGGCAAGGACAGTGACAAAGCCGCATGGCGCGCTCTCCTCGTCGGCCTCATCGCCGCGCGCTTGGGATTCGTCGCGGAAAACTGGTCCGCCTTCGCGCTTGAACCTTTAAGCATTCTCTATGTCTGGCAAGGCGGCTTCTCGCCGCTGATCGGCCTGCTGGCCGCCGCGATCTCGCTGGTGCTTTCGCTGCGTCGGTCGCCCGCGCGGCTACCGATGGGCGCGGCCTTCGCCGGCAGCGCCGCCGCCGCGCTCACCGCCACGGCGCTGTTCCTCGCCTCGGCACAGCTTCCATTGCCGCAAGGCCTGGTCCTCCACTCGCTTGCAGGTGAAGCAAGCGCGCTCGACGATCGGAAGGGCAAGCCGTTCGTCATCAATCTCTGGGCGAGCTGGTGCCCGCCCTGCCGGCGCGAGATGCCGATGCTGATCGAAGAGGCCGCGCGCTCGCCCGTGCCGATCCTGCTCGCCAACCAGGGCGAGGACGCGGCGAAGGTGCGGACTTGGCTGGACGGCCAACGCCTGACCTCGACGCATATCCTCCTGGATCGCGATCAAAGCACCGCCGCCGCGATCGGGTCCGCGGGTCTTCCCGCGACGCTGTTCATCGACAGCAAGGGCGTCATCCGCTCGGCGCATGTCGGCGAAATCTCCCGCGCCGCGCTGCTCGCGGGATTGCGGGAACTGGATTAATTTTGACCAAGGAGAAACCCATGACCAGACAAGTGAATATCGGGATCGGCGAGGAAGATCGGGTTGCGATCTCCGAAGGCCTGAGCCGCCTTCTGGCGGACACCTACACCCTCTATCTGACCTCGCACAATTTCCACTGGAACGTGACGGGGACGATGTTCAACAGCCTCCACACGATGTTCATGACGCAATATACCGAGCTGTGGAACGCGATCGACCCGATCGCTGAACGTATCCGCTCGCTGGGTCAGCCCGCACCGGGTTCCTATGCGCAGTTCGCCAAGCTCAGCTCCCTGCCTGACGCGCCCGAATCGCCGCCCAAGGCGCTCGACATGGTGGACATTCTCGCCAAGGGCCACGAAGCGGCGGCCCGCACGGCGCGCGCGCTGTTCCCACTGGTCGAGAAGGCGAGTGACGAGCCGACCGCGGATCTACTTACCCAGAGAATCGCGCAGCATGAGCAAACCGCCTGGATGCTACGCGCCCTACTCGAAGACTGAGGCGGAATGGGCGACAGGGCATGACCGCGCCCAATCGCGGCCGCGCCGGATCACCCGCAATGATAAGGAGGAATTGGAATGTTCCGAAATGAAGGCACCATAGACCGACTGTTGAGGGTGATCGTCGGCCTTGTTCTGATCGCACTGGTCTTCGTCGGTCCGCGCTCTGCGTGGGGGTGGATCGGCGTCGTTCCGTTGCTGACCGGGCTTGTCGGTATGTGCCCCATCTATTCGTTGCTCGGCATCAACACTTGCCCGAGACGCTGACGAAATCGGTCGGATTGCATTGAAATGAAGCCCTGGCCGCCGCGATGCGAGCGGCCAGGGCGGTCGCTGGATCAGGAAACCGGGGCGGCGTGTTGCTCGGAGCCTTCGCCCATTCCCTGAGCTGGCGCAGGAGCCGCGCCAGCGCGCACGCATTCCTCGATGCGGCGGCCCACATCGGCGTCGACGCTTTTCCAATAGTCGATGGCGCGTTCCAGCACCGGCGAGCGGACACCGCCAAGCAAGCTGCCGGCGACCGTATCCACGAGCCGATCGCGCTGCGCGTCATTGAAGACTTCACGCACTAAGATGCCGGGCTGCGTGAAATCGTCATCATCGGCCCGAAGCGTGTAGGCCTGCCGCACCATGTCGCCATCGGTTTCCCAGCCATCGGCCACCGGCCCGGTTTCGTCGGCCCAGCTCCGTCCGCCGCTATTGGGCGCATAGACCGGGGCATTGCCGCTGTGCTGATAGGCCATCTGTCCGTCGAACATATAGCTGTTCACCGGCACCTTGGGCTGGTTGACGGGGAGCTGGTGGAAGTTCGTCCCGATCCGGTTGCGCTGCGCGTCATTGTAGGCGAACGCGCGGCCCAGCAGCATCTTGTCGGGCGAGAGGCCAATGCCCGGCACCGTGTTCCCCGGCGAGAAGGCCGCCTGCTCGATCTGCGCGAAGAAATTTTCGGGATTCCGGTTCAGGGTCATCGTGCCGACCTTGATGAGCGGATAGTCCTTGTGCGGCCAGGTCTTGGTGAGATCGAACGGATTGATACGGTAGGTCTTCGCTTCCACATAGGGCATGATCTGCACGAACAGCGTCCAGCTCGGATGGTCGCCGCGCGCGATCGCCTCGAACAAGTCGCGGCGGTGATAATCGGCATCGGCTCCCGCCATCGCCGCCGCTTCGGCATTGGTGAACTCGGCCGTGCCCTGATTGCTGTGGAAGTGATATTTGACCCAGAATTTCTCGCCCTGGGTGTTGATCCACATATAGGTGTGCGAGCCGTAGCCGTTCATGTTGCGCCAAGTCCGCGGCAAGCCGCGATCGCCCATGAGATAAGTGACTTGATGGGCCGATTCCGGGTTCAGCGTCCAGAAGTCCCATTGCATATGATTGTCGCGAAGGCCGCAATCGGGGAGCCGCTTCTGGCTGCGAATGAAATGCGGAAACTTCATCGTGTCGCGAATGAAGAAGACCGGCGTGTTGTTGCCGACGAGATCGTAATTGCCCTCGCTGGTGTAGAATTTGAGGCTGAAGCCGCGCACGTCGCGCCAGGTGTCGGGACTGCCCGCCTCGCCCGCGACGGTCGAAAAACGCGCGAGCATTTCGGTCGAAGCGCCCTTCTGGAACAAGGCCGCGCGCGTGTAGGCGGAAACGTCCTCGGTCGTCTCGAACACACCGAAAGCGCCCGATCCCTTCGCGTGGGGCTGGCGCTCGGGAACCTTCTCGCGATTGAAGTGCGCCATCTGCTCGAGGAAATGAACATCGTGCAGCAGGATAGGGCCATCGGCCCCGATGGTTAGCGAATTGCGGTCGCTCGGCGCCGGCGCGCCAGTGCTCATCGTCGATCCGGTAGCATTATTGGTATCTGGCATGGCTGCTCTCCCTCTCCGGCAGGGCGGCAGTCCGCCGACTCCCTGCGAACAGCCAATCATACGCTGAACTGGCTAAGCCTCAATACAAAGATAGGGTAATTCTGTAAGCATGCTAGACTGCCGTCCGAATCTCCAACGGCGTAAGGACAAGGCGATGGCTTCGATAGAGCTGGCGAAGATCCTGCTCGACGCGCTCGACGACGAGCGGAAGGCGGAGGCGACCTATGCGGCCGTGATCGCCAAGTTCGGCCCGGTCCGGCCCTTCTCCAACATAATCGAGGCCGAACAACGCCACGCTTCGGCGCTCGAACGCCAGCTCCGGCGCCTTGGGCTGACCGTTCCGCCAAATCCGTGGACCGGAAAGGTATCGGCGCCGGCGACGTTGAAAGAGGCTTGCGAAAGCGCCGTCGAAGGCGAGATCGAAAATATAGCGCTCTACGATCGGCTGATTCCAATGATCGACGATCCTGCCGCGCGACAGGTCATGGAAAATCTGCAAGCCGCCTCGCGCGAGCGCCACCTTCCGGCGTTCAAGCGATGCCTGGAACGCGAACAAGATCGAGGCCGCGTGTGATACAAGGAAGCTCCTCGTAGCGTCGAAAGCGAGGGCCTGAAGGAATGAAGTATGACCAAGTTTGTTTTTGATGCGTCGATCTTTGTGCGGCCCGGGCATGAAACAGACCCCGGCGAGTATTCCGACGAAACCCGCGCCGAAATCGCGAAGCTCCGTGTCCTATATCCGGAACTGGCGCATTGGGGCGACCTGGCCCTTGGCGGTGCGTTTGGCGAAATGTCATCTGTGGACGCCCCGACGAACGCAAGCGGTAATTTGGGTATGATTGCGCGTAGATCGGATGCTGCCATCTGTCCGGCCTCGTAGTGCAGCGACATTAGCTGCGGGCCCGTATGGGAGTTCGCGGATCGGATCCAGATCAGACGAGCGTGCTCAAGGCACAAGAACATTTCCTGGTTTTCCGACCCCGTCTTGCCGACTGTTGCGCCATACCCTCCTTCGACCGCTTGTCGTCCTCCGACGACCTCTGATGGCTGCCTGGCTTATGCCGCTGCCGCCACCGGAGCCCTGTAATCCTCGTTCTTCATGAGCAGCGCCCAGACGATGCGCGCCGTCTTGTTCGCCTGTGCGACTGTGACCAACATGCGCGGTTTGCGCGCCAGCATCCCGTCGAGCCATGATCCTTCGGGCGCCCCGCGCCTGCTCGCATGCAGGATCACCGAACTGCTGCCGATGATCAGCAATCGCCGCAGCGTACGTTCGCCCATCTTGGATGTTCGACCCAGCTTCGTCTTTCCACCCGTTGATTTCTGCAGAGGTGTGAGCCCAAGCCAGGCAGCAAAGTCACGACCACGTTTGAACGTTTGTGCTGCTGGTGCCAATGCCGCGATCGCAGTCGCCGCAATCGGTCCGATGCCTGGAATGGTCATCAGTCGGCGCGCAACTTCATCTTCACGGGCGCGCCGAGTAATTTCCTTGTCGAGGTCAGCGATCTGATCATCGAGTTTCTCGAGCAGGTCGAGCATAATCCGGAACATCTCCCGCGCCGCATCCGGCAGTGATGCCCCGCCCTCGTCATCAATCAGCTCGCCAAGCACTGTCACCCAGGAAGGCCCTTTCGGAGCCACCCACCCGTATTCTGTCATGTGCCCGCGGATCGCGTTGATAGTTTGCGTACGCTGACGAACCAGCAGATCCCGTGTGCGGAATACCAGCGCTGAGGCCTGCTGCTCCTCACTCTTCACCGCTACAAACCGCATGCTTGGCCGCTGCACTGCCTCGCAGATCGCCTCAGCATCGGCTGCATCGTTCTTCTGGCGCTTTACGAAAGGCTTCACATAGGCCGGTGGGATCAGCCTCACTTCGTGGCCCATGCGTATCAACTCGCGGGCCCAATGATGTGCCCCGCCGCAGGCCTCCAGCGCCACAAGGCACTTTGGCTGTCCAGCGAAAAACTCCAGCACCTTTCCGCGTGCAATCCGTCGGCTAAAAACCTGGTGGCCCCCAGCATCCGCGCCGTGAGCCTGAAAGACATTCTTTGCGATATCCAACCCGATCGTGATAACCTCTGCCATGGACGCCTCCTTCTCATAGGTGTTCTGCAACACCTACCTTGGCACATAGATGCCGTCGGGGGGCGTCCACCCCATCAGACGACGTTCTGAGTATCAGTTGGGCACATTTTCTATTCGAGACGCGCGAAGAGTTTTTCCTTGGATACTGCTGCTGGCGTCAGACCCGAGGGGACTGGCATGGCGGGATCGACTTTGACAGGCTCGAAGCACTTACCGACTGGAAGTGAGCCTCACTGGCCGGTGGTGGCGTCGGATCGGCGGGATCAGGGAACGAGGATACTGCTCGCGTCGACGCCGGTCGCGCCGGTCTTGGTGTCGATGGCCGTCACGGTAACGGCATAGGCGCCAGCCATGTCAGCAGGGAATGCGCCGGTGAAATAGCCGGTTCGGCCGCCATAGGACAGGCGGACCTCGCCGGCGGGCCGACCGTCGCGTAGGATCGTGGCCCGCACGTCATAGCGCGCCGCATCCCAGATACCGCCAGGCTCGATCGGACAACCGCACATCAAGGCGACGTTGGCCGCGAGCCGCACGCCCGCGCCTACGCCGCCGCGCTGGTGCGCAGCCGGTTCGACAAGATCGACCACGAGGCCGGGCAGTTCGAGAACCCAGCCATCGCCCTGCGTCGCGGGTCGTCCCGGCACGATCCAGCGCTGGGCGGTGACGCGCACCGCTGCCTGTGGCTGTGCGAGCGGGCCATAAGCCTCGACTTCGACCAACCTCGGTTCGTCGATGTCGATCCGCGTCCTGAAGGCGGCCGATGCCTCGTCGGCAAGCGGCGTGCCGCGCGGGCCTCCCGTCATGATCCGGGCCGTGTCGCCGGTCGATCCCGCCGTGCGGCCGTGTGCGAGCACTTCGCCGCTTCGCACGTCGCGGAGGATGATCTCGGCCCCGCCCATCGACGTGCCGACGAATTTGCCGCCTTCGCTGATGACGCGAATGACAAGATCGGTCGGTTCGGCCGCGGCCGTCACGGGAAGGCCGGCAAGGATAAGCGCCGACAGACGGACAAGAGCGCCTGACCTCATTGGCCTCCACCCCCGTTCCTGATCGCGCGCGCCAGGGCGGCATCCTCCCACCGAATCGAAAAGGCTCCGCGAAGCTGGCCCGGTGCAAAGCCCGTCGCCTGATCTTCGGGATAATGCGCGCGGATCGCCGCCGTCACTTCGGGCGCGATGTTTTCGCCATGACAGGCAAGGCACATCGGCATGGTGGGTATGGCGCGCATATAACGATATTCGCCGCCCTCCCGTGCCGTCCAGCGCTTGGGTCGACCTTCATCGTCGATCGGCGCGGCGGTCCAGCTCGCCATGACGCGCTGCTCCGTCGCATCGGCCTTGGCGGCGGGGTTGCGGGTCTTGAGCGCGGTGCGTCGCACACTCGCTCCACTTTCCTCCAAGAGCTGCGCCGCAAGTGCCGGGGCGATGCTCGAACAGACGCCGATAGCACCTTGCGGCCCCTCGGCCGCCATCGCGGCCGTAAGCGCGCTCAGCAATTCCTTCTGGAAACGATCGGCCAGGATCTCGGATCGTGCTTGCGCTTCCTCGGCCATCCTTGCCCGATCGTCACCCAGCTCGTGCGGCGCACAGGCCGATAACGCCAGACCAGAGAGCAACGGAAGGACCACGCGGCGCATCGGGATTTCTCAGGACTGCCCAGCAGCCGGCCCGAAGCGGTCGCACAGCATGTCGATCAGCTTGCGAACGTCCTCGTCGGCAAGGCTGTAGTAGATGGTCGTGCCGTCTCGGCGGGTCTTGACTAGGCCACCTTCACGCAGCTTTCCAAGGTGCTGCGAAACGCTGGACTGCGATTGCTCGCACAGCTCCACCATCTGCCCAACGGCAAATTCACCCTGCGTCAACCGGCACAGAATCAGCAAGCGCTGTTCATTGGCGAGCAGCTTCAGCACGCTCGCCGCTTGGGCGGCGTGCTGAGCGAGGAGCGCGAAGGGCGTATCGAGCGGCATCATCTGGTTGCAGGCTTCCCATCATCTCGGAGCACAATGTAAATGGCCGGAATAACCAGCACGGTCAGCAGCGTCGAGGACGCAAGGCCGAACAGCAGCGAAATAGCGAGCCCCTGAAAGATCGGGTCGGTCAGGATGACGGCCGCGCCGATCATTGCCGCGGCGGCGGTGAGGACGATCGGCTTGAACCGGATCGTTCCCGCTTCGAGCAGGACATCGCGCAGGGATTTGTCGGGCGTTGCCGAATGCCTGATGAAGTCGACCAGCAGGATAGAGTTTCGCACGATGATGCCGGCGAGCGCGATGAAGCCGATCATCGACGTCGCGGTGAACGGCGCGCGGAACAGCATATGCCCGATGACGATGCCGACAAGGGTCAGCGGCACCGGAGTCAGGATGACCAGCGGCAGGCGGAAGCTCCTGAACTGCGCGACGACGAGTATGTAGATCCCCAGCAAGGCGACCATGAAGGCCCCGCCCATGTCGCGGAATGTGACCCAGGTGATCTCCCATTCGCCGTCCCAGAGCATCGACGGCACGCTTTCATCCTCGGGTTGCCCATTGAGGCGGATTTGCGGCTTCACCAGCCCCTGGGCCGCCCAATCATGGTCGTCCACGGCGCGATCGACGGCCAACATGCCGTAGATCGGCGCTTCATAGGCCCCGGCAAGCTCGGCCGTCACCATGTCGGCATAGCGACCATCGCGGCGGAAGATGGCGGGGCTTCCCGTCTCGGTGCGAGCATCGACGACCGCGCCCAGGTCGATGAGCTGGCCGCCCGGCGTTTGCGCGACGGGTGTGCTCGACAAGGCCTGCGTCCAGCTCCGGTCCTTCTGTTCGAGCGCGATGGTGATCGGAAGCGGCGTGCGGCCATCGCCGCGCGGCGCATAGCCGACCGTCTGGCTCCCCATGAGCATTCCGATGCTGTCGGCGATCTGGCGCTGCGAGAGGCCATAATAGTCGATGCGGTCGCGCTGGATGTCGAGACGCAACTTGGGCCGCGGCGTTCCAAAACTGTTGTCGACGTCGACGATGAAGGGGACGGATTTGAAAATTTTCTCAAGCTCCGTCGCCGTTTTTTCGCGCGTGGCCGCATCGGGGCCATAGACCTCGGCGAGCAAGGTCGCGAGCACGGGCGGCCCCGGAGGCGTCTCGACCACCTTGATCGACGCGGTTTCAGGGAGCTTCAGCGCCTTCAACCGCTGGCGCAGGTCAAGCGCGATCTGGTGGCTCGACCGGCTGCGCTCGCCCTTGGGCAGCAGCGTCACCATGACGTCGCCCTGTTCGGGCTGCGAGCGCAGGAAATAGTGCCGGACAAGGCCGTTGAAGTTGAACGGCGCCGATGTGCCGACATAGGCCTCCATAGACGTTGCTTCGGGCAGGCCGCGCACGATGCCGGCAACGTCTTCCAGCACGCGGCCCGTATTTTCGAGCGCGGTGCCTTCCGGCATGTCGACCACCACCTGAACCTCCGACTTGTTGTCGAAGGGAAGCAGCTTCACGGTCACAGCCTTGAAGTAGAACATCGAACAGGCGACCAGCGTCGCCACACCGACGCCGATCAGGAAGTTGCGCGCGGACGTGCGTGTGTCGATCACGCGATGCGCGACGCGGGCATAGAGCTGCCCCAGCTTGCCGCCGCTTTCATCGTGGCCGTGGCCCGCTGCCAGCGTCTTGCGGGCAAAGCGGATCATCAGCCACGGCGCGATCACGACCGCGACGAAGAACGAGAAGATCATCGCGGCCGAAGCGTTGACCGGGATCGGCGCCATATACGGCCCCATCAATCCCGACACGAACAGCATCGGAAGCAGCGCCGCGACCACGGTCAAGGTGGCGACCACGGTCGGATTGCCGACTTCGGCCACCGCCTCGATCGCCGCCTGGGCGCGGCTGCGGTCATCGTCCATCGCCCAATGGCGGGCGATATTCTCGATCATGACGATCGCGTCGTCCACGAGGATGCCGATGGAGAAGATGAGCGCGAACAGGCTGACGCGGTTGATCGTGTAGCCCATCAAGTTCGACGCGAACATGGTGAGCAGGATCGCCGTCGGGATGACCACGGCGGTCACACCGGCCTCGCGCCACCCGATCGCGAAGCCGATCAGCACCACGATCGAAACGGTCGCCAGCGCCAGATGGAACAGCAGCTCGTTTGCCTTCTCGTTCGCCGTCTCGCCATAGTTGCGCGTGACCGCGACCGTGACGTCATCGGGGATCAGCTTGCCTTTCAGGCTGTCGACGCGCTCAAGGATGGCGTCGGAAACGACAACGGCATTGGCCCCGGCCCGCTTGGCGAAAGCGATGCTGACGGCAGGCGCAGAATGCCATTTGCCGTTCTCGGCCCCATTGTCCGACTTCGACCAGCGCCACGCGCGGGCCTGATCCTCGCGCGGCCCCTGCGTGACGCTGGCAACGTCGCGCAGATAGACAGGGGCGCCAGCGCCGGACCGCACGGTAAGCAATCCCACTTCCTGCGCCGACGACAGCGTGCGGCCCGCGGTCACGCCCACCGCCTTGCCGTCCTCGCGGATATTGCCCAGCGGGAAGCTGCGATTGGCCTGGCTCGCCGCCTCGATCACGCTGCCTAGCGGCACGCCATATTGGCGCAGCTTCGCAGGATCGGGTGCGATGCGGATTTCCTCGGGGCGTCCGCCAACGAGGAAGCTGATGCCGACATTATCGACTTTGGCGATCTCGGTGCGCAGCTTCGAGGCCAGCTCGTAGAGGCTCGCGTCGTTCCACTGGCCTGCGGCTCCCGGCTTGGGCGTGAGGGTCAAGACTACCGTGGGAACATCGTTGATACCGCGCACCGTCACCTTGGGATCGGGGATGCCGACGGGTTTCCTGTCCCAATTGGCGCGCAGCTTCTCCTCGATGCGGATCGCTGCGTCTTCGGGGTTCGATCCGACGAGGAAGCGCGCCGTCACCATCACGCCGTCGTCCTGCGCCTGCGTATAGACATGCTCCACGCCGTCGACGCTCTTGACGATCGTCTCGAGCGGGATACCCACCAGCTCGGTCGCGTCGGCGGCGGAGAGGCCGGGGGCCATCACCTGAATGTCCACCATCGGCACGCTGATCTGCGGCTCCTCTTCCCGGGGGATGGAAAGAAGGGCCAGCAGACCAACGGCGATCGCCGCGAGAAGGAACAGCGGCGTCAAGGGCGAGGCAATGGTGGCCCTGGTGAGGCGACCGGAAATGCCGAGATTCATGGGCGCGCAGCCTTGGCAGGCTTACCGGGGGCAAACAGCGTGTCGCCGGCAGACACGCCGCTCAAAATCTCGACCATGGCGGGGTCAGCGGTCGGCGCGATCTGCACCGGCACCATGCTGAGCCGCTTGCCTTCGCTCACCACCTGGACCTGATCTATCCCGTAGCTTGTCGTGACGAACGTGCGCGGCACCACCAGCGCCTTGCGCGTGCCGATCTCGACCGACGCGCTCACGCGGCGGCCGACAAATTGGGTTGAGAGGCCAGGCAGCGTCGCATCGACGCGAACCTGGCCCCCGGTGATCGCAGGATAGACCTGCGTCACGCTGCCCTGGTGCGACCCAGAAGGCACCCCTGCACTATCCAAGGCTGTGTCGTTGACGATCACGCGCGCGCCGGGGCGAACCTGCCCCGCGACCGATTCCGGCAGCATCAGGCGCAGGACCGGGGGGCCTGCGGTGACGGTCGCGATCGACATGCCCGGCGCGACCGGCGCGCCTGCGGGAATATCCGCGCGCAAGACCCTCCCGCTTGCCGGGGCGATCACCGCCCCTTGCCCCGCGACGCTGGCGCTCGCGCCCTGCTGCGCGCGCGCGGCGGCAACCTGCGCGTCGGCCGCGCGTGCGGCGGCGACGGCCTGATCCAGACGCGCTTTGGCATAAACGCCGTTGTTGTAGAGGTCGCGGATGCGCGCGAGGTCCGCATTGGCTCGCGCGGCTTCGGCCTGAGCAGCGGCGGCCTGCGCACCGTAGGCGCTCGTCTGGTAGCCAAGCCGCGAGTCGACGATCATGCCGATGCGCTGGCCCTTCTGCACCGTGTCTCCGGCGCGCACCGAAAGGGAGGTCAATATGCCGGGGATGCGGGCGAGGACTTCGGCCTGGTCGCGGGTGGCGATCTCCGCGCCAACCGCCTTCATGTCCGCGATCTCCTTGGGGACGAGTCGCACCATGTCGCCTGCGGGCAATGTCGCCGACGCCTGTTCCTGCTCCGGCTTGCTACCGCACGCCGACAGCGCCAGCGCGGCGCTTGCCAACCAGAGCCACTTGCCCCTGCCGCTCATCATGCCGCTCATTCCCCTCTTCCGCGCTTAGCCGCCAACCACCGGCAAACCGGCGTCTTTCCATGCGCCGATGCCGCCAGCGAGATGCGTGTCGATCGCGCTCTGGGCCTGCACGCACTGGTCAAGCGCTTGTCCGGAACGCCGCCCGCCCGCGCATTGCAGCACGACCGTCCGGCCTTCGGGATCAGGGATGTTACGAGGTGAAAAGCCCGACAGCGGCATGTTTACTGCGCCTGCGATGTGGCCGGTCGCAAACTCGCCGGCCTCGCGCACGTCGATCAGCAGCGCTTTGCCGTCCTTCAGCATGGCGTCCAGCTCGGCGGGGCCGATCTCGCGGTGAGCATCACGTTTCTTGAATCCGAACATGGTTGCCTCTTTCAGTTTGTAGATTGCATATAACGTGTAATGATTATATTAGTCAATGTCATTGAATGAGGAAGGATCGCAGATGGACAAGCCGTTGATTGTGGTATTGGGCGCAGGTCTGGGAGGCACGATCGCCTCCTATGAGATCAAGGCCGCCGTCAAAGGCCGCGCGGACGTGATGACCGTATCCGACACGGATACCTATAGCTTCATCCCCTCCAACCCGTGGGTCGCGGTGCGCTGGCGCGAGCCGGAAGCGATCCAGGTCCACCTTCCCCCGGTGTTCGCGAAAAAGAAGATCGGCTTTACCTCGGTCGGCGCCAAGCGACTCCATGCGAGCGAAAAGCGACTCGAACTCAATGACGGAACATCAATCACTTACGATTATCTTGTAATCGCGACCGGCCCCGATCTGGCGTTCGACGAGATCGAAGGCCTGGGACCACAAGGCCATACCGTCTCGGTCTGCCAGACCGCCCATGCCGCCGACGCGGCCGATGCCTTCGACGCCTTCGTTGAAAATCCCGGCCCGATCGTCGTCGGCGCGGTCCAGGGCGCGTCCTGCTACGGCCCCGCCTATGAATTCGCGCTGATCCTCGACACCGAACTGCGCCGCCGCAAGATCCGCGACAAGGTGCCGATGACCTTCGTCACCGCCGAACCCTATATCGGACATCTCGGCCTCGATGGCGTCGGCGACACCAAGTCGCTGCTCGAGAGCGAGCTGCGCGACCGTCATATCAAATGGATCACCAATGCGCGCGTCGCCAAGGTCGACGCCGGCGTCATGCACGTCGAGGAAGTGAACGATGACGGCTCGGTCAAGAAGGCGTATGACCTGCCGTTCGGCTATTCGATGATGCTCCCGGCCTTCCGCGGTGTTCCGGCGGTCAGCAATATCGAGGGGCTGACCAATCCCCGCGGCTTCATCATCATCGACAAGCACCAGCGCAATCCGGCCTTTCCGGAAATCTTCGCGCTCGGTGTTTGCGTCGCCATTCCGCCGACCGGACCGACCCCGGTGCCGGTGGGCGTGCCCAAGACCGGCTTCATGATCGAATCCATGGTGACGGCGATCGCCGCCAACCTTGCTTTGATCCTCGAAGGCAGGGAGCCGACCGCCGAAGCGACATGGAACGCGGTTTGCCTTGCCGACTTCGGCGATGGCGGCGTGGCTTTCGTCGCCCAGCCCCAGATTCCGCCGCGCAACGTCAATTGGGCATCCAGCGGCAAGTGGGTCCATTTGGCTAAGATCGGCTTCGAGAAATATTTCCTGCGCAAAGTCCGCAAGGGCGAGAGCGAGCCTTTCTACGAGAAGCTGGCGATGCACGTCATGGGCATCCGCAAGCTGCGTTTCTGATCGTCATTTAGCGAAGGAGTGCAAAGATGACTCTCGATCGTGCCGTGATGGCGTTCGCCGGATGTGTCGTGTTGCTGGGCGTGGTCCTGTCGCTCACCGTGCATCCGTGGTGGATAGCGCTGACGGCTTTCGCCGGCCTCAACATGATCCAGGCCAGCTTCACCGGCTTCTGCCCCGCCGCGATGGTATTCAAGGCGCTGGGCGTCCGTCCGGGGACCGCCTTCAAATGATCCGCAAGCGGTCGATCCCCCTCCCCCTCTTGGCCTGCCTGCTCGCGAGCGTCGCCATGCCGGCGCAGGCGACGACGCTGGAAGAGGCGATCGCGGCCGCTATGATCCATGCGCCCGAAATCGAAGCGGCGCGCGCGGACGCCGATGCCGCCGATGCCCGGATCAAGGAAGCCAGAGGCCAGGGCCTCCCCAGCGCCACGCTGAGCGGGACGATCGGCTATGGCCGCCTCGATCCGCAGGGCTATTTCGGGCTTCCGGCTGCGAACGTCACTCCCCGCGCCGCGCAGCTCACCATCGAGCAACCTTTGTTCATGGGCGGCAGGATCAGCGCCGGGATCGCGCAGGCGAAAGCCGGGAGCGAGGCCGCGCACGCGGGCGAAAGCATGACGCGCAGCCAAATCGTCGTCGCGACGGTCCAGGCCTATGGCGACGTGCTGACCACGCACCGCATGGTCGCGCTCTACGAACAGATGGTCGGCCAGATGGAGGAGATCCAGCGCCAGGCTCGACTTCGCTTCAAGGCCGGGGAAAGCCCCAGCACCGATGTCGCCCAGGCCGCGGCCCGTCTTGCCGAAGCCCAGGCCGCGCTTGAAGCGGCGCGCGGCGTTGCCGTCTCGGCCGATGCGCGGTTCACCAATCTGACCGGCCTTGCGCCGCAGGATTTGCAGCCCCTTCCGGCAAACCCGGCCATGCCGGGATCGCTCGATGAAGCGCTAGACATTGCGCGGGCACACAACCCTGCTCTCGCCCAGGCGGAAGCCGCATTGGAGGCCGCCCGCGCTGGCGCGAGGGGCGCGCGAGCGGAACGCTTGCCCACGGTCGGGGCATTCGCGGAAGGCTCCACGATCCGCGACCAGTTCTTCCCCGACTATCGTGCCGACGGCGCCACGATCGGCGTGCGCGCGCGCTGGCAATTATTCTCCGGTGGGCGCGTCTCGGCCAAGATCACCGAAACCGACAGCGCAGTTAGAGCTGCCGATGCCCGCGTGCGCGCGGCGCGGTCCGCCGTCGATGAACAGACTATCAGCGCCTTTCAGGGCGTTCGATCCGCGGTGCGGGTCGAAACCGCCGCTAGGCAACAAGCCCTTGCCGCTGCGCAGGCACGGGACAGCGTTCGCCACGAGGTCCGCGTTGGCATGAAGCCTCAACTCGATCTGCTCGATGCCGAACGCGAAGCCACCGCGGCCGCCGTGAGCGAGGCACGGGCGCAAGGCGATCGCATCGTTGCAGCCTACCGGCTGCTCGCCCTCCTCGGGCGCTGAATTTTCACACGGGAGACACTATGCACAAGGATTGGCCCCAGATGGCCGCCGAACTGAACGGCGCCATCAAGGAAGTGCGGCTCGGCACCCCCGAAGTGATGACGGCCTTTTCCGCGCTGGCAGAGGCGGCGACCAACGCCGGCGCGCTCGATGTGAAGACCAAGGAGCTGATCGCGCTTGCCATCTCGGTGGCGATCCGCTGCGATGGCTGCGTGGCCTTCCATGCCAAAGCGGCCGTCAAGAAAGGCGCAACCCGCAACGAGGTCATGGAGACGATGGGGATGGCCCTCTACATGGGCGCCGGTCCCAGCCTCATGTATGCCGCGCAGACCGTCGAAGCCTTCGACCAATTCGATGGGGATCGAACCTGAGATCGATAGATGGAACCTACAGCCCGCTTACGATGTCTAGCAGCGGATGCCGTCTATGATCGAGCTGCGCCAACTCCGCTACCTGATTGCGGCGGCTGAGGCGGGTAGCTTCAGTCGAGCGGCGCGCAACCTCAACATCAAGCAGCCGACGCTGAGCCGCTACATCCTCGAAACCGAGAAGCGGCTGGGGATGGCGCTGTTCGACCGCAAGACGCGCGGCGCCACCCTGACGGCAGACGGGGCGACCTATCTGCGGGTCGCCAAGCGGATCATGAAGGAGTGGGACGAGCTGGACGCCTGGGTCAGCGCCACGACCAACGGCCATGCCGGCAAGCTGGCGGTGGGCTTCTATACGTCCTTCTCGGCCGGCAACCTGCGCGCGACCCTGAGCGAGTTCGGCGCGCGCCATCCCGAGGTGAAGCTGCGCGGGTTCGAGCGCGACCGCGAGATGCTGCTGGCCGGGATCGAGAACGGGCTGCTCAACATCGCCATCATGATCGGCGAGGCGCCGCATCCAGGGCTGATGAGCCGCTCCTTCTGGAGCGAGCGCATCCTGGTGGCGATGCCGGAAACGCACGCGCTCGCGACGCGCGAACGCATCCACTGGACGGACCTGACCGGCGAGCGGTTCTTGCTCACCGAGCAAGATCCCGGTCCCGAGACGCGCAACATGCTCCTGGGCAAGCTCGGGATGCCGGGCTACTCGCCGGAGATCGACATGGACGACATCAGGCGGGATACCGTGCTGAGCGTCATCGCGCTCGGCGGGCACATCTCGATCGTCGCGGAATCGGCGCTCGGCATCCACGTCCCCGGCGTGGTCTTCCGCGAGGTCCACGAGACCAACGGGCACACGCGGATCGGCTTCTCGGGCTATTGGCGCGAGGACAATGAAAATCCGGTGCTGCGCCGTTTTCTTGAGTTCGTCACCGCCCGCTATTCGATGCCGTCCGTGCCTGGGCCGCAACCACTGTTTCAGCAACCGGGAAAGGAGCCGTCATGACGCAAGGAAAGACACTCATCATCGTGCTGGTCACGCTCATCATCGGGTTCGGGGCGGGCTTCGTGCTGCGCCCGGTGATCGTGCCCGTCGAACGGGGGGCGATCGTCGCCGGCCCGCCTGCCGCCGCGCCGACACCGGCCGCGCCGCGCGGGATGCAGTATTTCGCGGCGCATCTCGATGAAGCACCACGAACGCTCCGCCATGCGCGATCACGTTGGCATCGTAGGCGTAACGCTTGGCCGAAATGGCGTCGATCTCATCGGACACCGCTTCCAGCTTCTTCGCCACGTCCTCGGGCATTTCGTCATAGGACGAATAGCCTTCGGCAAGCTCGTCATGCTCGGTGGACAGGGCCTCAAGCCGGGCCTCGTCCTCGTCGGACAGGTCCACGGCCTGCGGATAGAAGCGCCGCATACCGTGAGCATGGGGATAGTCGATATGGGCCTCAACCCACTTCCACCCCTCGGCCTGCACCCCGTCCGCGATCTCGCGCAGCTTCTCGACGGCAAGCATGTCGAGCAAGCCCGCATCCTCGAAGAAACCGCCTCGATCCTCACTGAACAGGTCGCGGATGATGTTGCCGCCCGCCTCGATATAGGCATCGGCCCCGACGAACACCGCACGGCGATCATCGGCGGGCACGTTGTTGGCGGTCATGTCGCGCCGAATGATCCACGGCTCCCGGTTGTGATGCAGGTTCTCGAACACCTGCTCTTGCCGGGCGTGGTCTTCGGTGATGGCGAATGCCATAAGCTGATCCAAGGTCAGCCCGTCCTCGCGATAGACCTGCAACAGCTTCGGACTGACAGCGCCAAGGCGAAGCCGCTGCTTCACCACGCC